>SHWC01000005.1 GCA_009691045.1 Alphaproteobacteria bacterium
CTTCAGGACCTGTTCAGCCGGGGCTTTCGAACTCACGGGTTTTGCTCTCATCTTCGTTCCTTCGTCACTGCGATGAGACCAAAACCCTCCTCTAATCAATACCCCAATTCTGTCTCATAGGCGCTGACGCCGTACAGCTGCATCTTGAGTGGAGGCAAGGGACGGTCCTTATTGGCCGAGCGGGGATTTGGCCGGACCATACCGGAAATTGCGGGTTACCGGCACGCCTGGCCGCACAAAGCCATCGCGGGCGCCCGCGCTCAACCGCCCTCAACGCCAACCGTAGAACGAGAACAAGTTTCGAACGCACGAGAAATAATGTTGTCTAAACATTATCTTAACCATAAGACTTGCGTTCCAGAACAAAACAGGTACGATGGCCGCATTGCAGTTGAGCACAACCCAAGGGATGATGGAGAGCCTCATGGCCGATACGGCGCTGCGTCTGGTTGAGAAGGGTGGCATGGATAAGCAAAAGGCTTTGGACGCGGCGCTGAGCCAGATCGAGCGCGCCTTCGGTAAAGGCTCGGTCATGCGGCTCGGCCAGCAAGACAAGGCGGTCGAGATCGAAGCCATTCCGACCGGCTCGCTGGGGCTCGATATCGCGCTTGGCATTGGCGGCCTGCCCCGTGGGCGGGTGGTCGAGATCTATGGGCCTGAAAGCTCTGGCAAGACCACCCTGGCGCTCTCCGCCATTGCCCAAGCCCAGAAGCTCGGCGGCACCTGCGCCTTTGTCGATGCCGAACACGCGCTCGACCCAAGCTACGCCCGGAAGCTTGGTGTCAAGCTCGAGGATCTCCTGATCTCGCAGCCCGATGCCGGCGAGCAGGCGCTCGAAATCACCGACACGTTGGTACGTTCCGGCGCGATCGACATCGTGGTGATCGATTCGGTGGCGGCCCTCGTGCCGCGCGCCGAGCTCGAGGGTGAAATGGGCGATTCCCATGTCGGCCTCCAGGCCCGCCTGATGAGCCAAGCGCTCAGGAAGCTCACCGCCTCGATCGCGCGCTCGAACACCTGCGTCATTTTCATCAACCAGATCCGCATGAAGATCGGCGTGATGTTCGGCAGTCCCGAAACCACCACGGGCGGCAATGCGCTAAAATTCTATGCCTCGGTCAGGCTCGATATCCGCCGCATCGGCGCGATCAAGGAGCGCGAAGAGGTGGTCGGCAATCAGACCCGCGTCAAGGTGGTCAAGAACAAGGTCGCCCCACCCTTCCGCCAGGTCGAGTTCGACATCATGTATGGCGAGGGCATCTCCTTCACCGGCGAGCTGGTCGATCTCGGCCTCAAGGCCGGCATCATCGAAAAGTCGGGCTCCTGGTACTCCTATGACAGCCAACGCATCGGCCAGGGCCGAGAAAACGCCCGCCAGTTTCTAAAGCAACACCCGGAAACCGCCGTGGCGATCGAAGCGGCGATCCGCGGCAATGCCGGAATGATCGACCGCTTGGCCGGCGCTAACGGCGAAGGCGACGCGGCCGAAACACCAGACGCGGAATAGCAAGAGCATCGTTCCCTCGTGCTAGCGCCGGGCTTTCCCAGAGGCCTTCTTCGTGGGAATGCCCGGCGATCTGGCCCCTAACTAGACAGGCCCGGGGGCGAACGCTAAAAGCGGGCGCGAGAGGCGCCGTGCGACCCGCGCAGCGCCGGCAAAACCGGGGCTTCCGCCATGGCGTCCGTCAACGATATTCGCAGCCACTTTCTGGAGTACTTCAAGCGCCACGATCATGAGGTCGTGGCGTCGTCGCCCTTGGTGCCGCACAACGACCCGACTTTGATGTTCACCAACGCCGGCATGGTGCAGTTCAAGAACGTCTTCACCGGCGCCAAGAACCGAAATTATCGGCGCGCCGCCACCTCGCAAAAATGCGTGCGCGCCGGCGGTAAACACAATGATCTCGACAATGTCGGCTATACCGCGCGCCATCACACGTTTTTCGAGATGCTCGGTAATTTTTCGTTCGGCGATTATTTCAAGGAGCGCGCGATCGAGCTTGCCTGGACGCTCGTCACCAAGGAGTTTGGGCTGGACCCGGCGAAGCTGTTGGTCACGGTCTATGCCGAGGACGATGACGCGTTCAACCTTTGGCGCAAAGTGGCGGGCCTGCCCGAGCGCAAAATCATTCGTATCGCGACCAACGATAATTTTTGGGCCATGGGCGATACAGGCCCGTGCGGCCCATGCTCCGAGATTTTCTACGATCATGGTGCGGGTATCCCGGGCGGCCCACCGGGTAGCCCTGACGCCGACGGCGACCGCTTCATCGAGATTTGGAATCTCGTCTTCATGCAATTCGAGCAGGTGACCAAGGAGAGCCGCGTCAATTTGCCCAAGCCCTCGATCGACACCGGCATGGGGCTGGAGCGCATCGCGGCGGTCATGCAAGGCGAGCACGACAATTACGACATTGATCTATTCCAACGTCTGATCCAGGCCAGTGTCGAGCTCACACGCCAGAAGTCGGATGGCTCGTTCCGCGCCTCGCATCGCGTGATCGCCGATCATTTGCGCGCCTCGTCGTTTTTGATCGCAGATGGCGTCACGCCGTCGAACGAGGGGCGCGGTTATGTGCTTCGACGGATCATGCGCCGCGCCATGCGCCACACCCAGATGATGGGTTGCGAAGAACCCTTGATGTGGCGCCTCGTTCCGGTTCTGGTCGCCGAGATGGGGACGGCCTATCCCGAGCTGCAGCGCGCGAGGCCCCTGATCGAGGAAACCTTGAAGCTGGAGGAAACCCGCTTCAGACAAACCCTCGCGCGTGGCCTTCGTTTGCTTGAGGACGCGACCGGCAACCTCAAGGCCGATCAAGCGCTGCCCGGCCAAGTGGCTTTTCAGCTTTACGACACCTATGGCTTTCCGCTCGACCTCACGCAAGACGCGCTCCGCGCCTCAGGCCGCGCGGTTGATCTTGAAGGCTTCAACGCCGCGATGGAGCGTCAGCGTGCCGAAGCGCGCAAGGCCTGGGTCGGCTCGGGCGATGTCGCGACCGCGCGGATTTGGTTCGAGGTGCGCGAGCATGCCGGGGCGACCGAATTCCTCGGCTATGAGGCCGAGGCGGCCGAGGGCGTGGTCTTGGCCCTCGTCAAAAACGGCACACAGAGCCAGCAAGCGGGTCAGGGCGAAAGCGTCGCGATCGTCGTCAACCAAACGCCGTTCTACGCCGAGTCGGGTGGCCAGGTCGGTGATACCGGCAAGATCATAACGGCCGGCGGCGCGCGCGTGCGCGTTGATGACACGCGGAAGGAGGCGGGTGATTTGTTTGTCCATTACGGCACGGTCGAGTCCGGCACATTGAAGGTGGGCGAGGCGGTGGCGCTCCAAGTCGATGCCATACGCCGCGCTGAGATCCGCGCAAATCACTCAGCGACGCATTTGTTGCACGAGGCGCTGCGCCGCACGCTGGGCGCGCACGTCACGCAAAAGGGCTCTTTGGTCGCGCACGATCGGCTGCGTTTCGATTTCAGCCACCCGAAGCCCTTGAGCCGCGTCGAGCTCGAAACCATCGAGGCCGACGTCAACGCCATGACGCGCGCCAATGCCGAGCGCACGACACGCCTGATGTCACCCGAGGATGCGGTGAAGCAAGGCGCCATGGCATTGTTCGGCGAAAAATATGGCGAGGAGGTGCGCGTCGTGGCCATGGGCGAGGCCGGCGGCAAGGCCTATTCGGTTGAGCTCTGCGGCGGCACGCATGTGCATCGCACCGGCGATATCGGCCTCTTCAAAGTGGTGTCGGAGGGCGCGGTGGCGGCCGGCGTACGTCGCATCGAGGCGATGACCGGCGAGGGCGCGCGGCGCTATTTGAATGAACGCGAAGCCGCGCTGATCGAGGTCGCCGACGCCATGAAGGCGACGCCCCTGGGGGCCGCGGCGCGCGTTGTCGCGCTGCTCGAGGAACGCAAATCACTGGAGCGCGAAATCTCCGAGCTTCGGCGCAAACTCGCGACCGGCGAGGGCAGCGGCGCGGGTCAGATCGACCGCATGGTCAAAGGCGTACGTTTCATGGCCCGCAAACTCGATGGCGTGCCGGCGAAAGAATTACGCACCATGGTCGATGATCTAAAAAAGCGCGAGGGCGCCGGCGTGTTCGTCGTGCTCACGTCATTCGAAGGCAAGGCCGCGGTCGCTGTCGGCGTGTCGGATGATCTAATCATAAAGGGCCTCAGCGCCGTATCGCTGGTGCAGGCCGGCGCCAAAGCGATGGGCGGGCAGGGTGGCGGCGGCCGGCCTGACATGGCGCAGGCCGGCGGGCCCGATCCCGCCAAAGCCGATGACGCGATCCAAGCGATTGAAGAGGCGATCGAACAGGCCATGTGAGTGGGGTTTTGGGCCCATCCAAAACACAGGAAGGCGCCATCATGCCGATCACGCGCGACGATTTTAGCACGCTACCCCCATGACCTCAGCGGCTATCTCTTGCAGGGTCTGAGATGGAGCGGCGTGCTGCGCTTGGACGATATCGTCTCGCGACGGCGATTGGAGGCCTATCTTGAAAGAAAAGGCTTTGCCCTCTAAGCGGAAGCGCCCTGGGCCCTGGCGGGAGAAACTCGCCCGCTATTTGAGCGAGCGCCGCGAAGCCAAGCGCGCGCGCATCGAACAGGACCGTGCGCTCCGCAAAATCGTGCGCCAGGCCAAGCCCATCTCCGAAGGCGAACTCCTTCGACGGGATGATGCGCGCCCGGACGTTGGCTCACCCAATCGGTCGTAGCGGCCAATCTTTATGCCGCTTTACGCCCCCAACACTTTATCGAGTTCCCTTTTCACCGCATCCAAATAGCCGGTGGTGTTGACGAATTTCTGCTTGGGGCCGATCAGGAGCGCGAGGTCCTTGGTCATGATGCCGCCTTCGACGGTGGCGATGCACGCGGTCTCGAGCGCCTGGGCGAATTTGGCAAGCGGGGCATTGTTGTCGAGCTTGGCGCGATGCTTCAAGCCGCCGGTCCAGGCATAGATCGAGGCGATCGGATTGGTTGAGGTGTCTTCGCCCTTTTGGTAGGCGCGGAAATGGCGCGTCACCGTGCCGTGCGCGGCTTCCGCCTCGACCGTCTTGCCATCGGGCGTTAGCAACACCGAGGTCATCAGACCGAGCGAGCCAAAGCCTTGCGCCAAAGAATCTGATTGCACGTCGCCGTCATAATTTTTGCAGGCCCAGACGAACTTGCCCGACGTCTTCAACGCGAAGGCGACCATGTCGTCGATCAAGCGATGTTCATAGACGATGCCGGCCTTATCGAACTTTGCCTTGAACTCGGCCTCATAAACCTCTTGGAAGAGATCCTTGAAGCGGCCGTCATAGGCTTTGAGGATGGTGTTCTTGGTCGACAAATAAACCGGCCAATTGCGCATCAAGCCATAAGCAAGACAGGCGCGGCCGAATTCACGGATCGATTCATCGAGGTTGTACATGGCGAGCGCCACGCCGCCGCCCGGGAATTGAAACACCTCGTGCTCGATCATCTTGCCGCCGCCCTCGGGCTCGAACTTGATGGTGAGCCTGCCCTTGCCCGGCACCACGAAATCGGTTGCGCGATATTGATCGCCATAGGCGTGGCGGCCGATCACGATCGGGTCGGTCCAGCTCGGCACCAAGCGCGGCACGTTCTGGCAGATGATCGGCTCGCGAAACACCGTACCGCCTAAAATGTTGCGGATCGTGCCATTTGGCGACTTCCACATTTTCTTAAGCTTGAATTCTGTCACGCGCGCCTCATCGGGTGTGATGGTCGCGCACTTTACGCCGACGCCGTGCTTTCGAATCGCATTCGCCGCGTCGATCGTGACCTGGTCTTCGGTCTTGTCGCGGTACTCCATGCCGAGGTCGTAATATTCGAGCTTGATGTCGAGATAGGGCAGGATCAGCTTCTCCTTGATCCACGCCCAAATGATGCGGGTCATTTCATCGCCGTCGAGCTCGACGACAGGGTTCGCGACGTTGATTTTCTTCATTGGGGGCTCCGGCGATCAGCTGGTCGGCGTTCCAAAACGGGAGCGGACCTTATCACCGGCTTTAGACACGGCAAAGGCCCGGGCAAAGCCCGAGCCCCCGTTGTTCCGAGCGGATTTAGCCGAGGCGCGCTTGGTGCTTTGGGCCGGATTCGACCTTGAGGCCGGTGATGGCCGTGAGCAGCCCCTCGGCGCCCGAAACGATTTTTATCATGTCGCGGGTCTCGGGCCCGGCAAACCCCTTCGCGATTACATGATCGATCAGGCCCGCAAGCGGAGCCCAATAGCCCGCGCTATCGACCAGAAAGATGGGTTTCCGATGCAGATCGAGCATTTTCCAGGTCAGCATCTCAAAGAACTCATCGAGCGTGCCAAAGCCGCCGGGCAGTACCGCAAAGGCATCGGCGCGCTCGAACATGATTTGCTTGCGCTCATGCATGGTGTCGACCAACACGGTCTCGGTCAGGCCGTCTTGTTTGAGCTCCTGGGCGGCCAAATGACGCGGGATGACGCCAATCGCCACGCCGCCACCTTTGAGCACGGCATCGGCCACCACATTCATGATGCCGATCCCGCCGGCCCCATAAACGAGGGATATTTTGCGCGCCGCCAGGCCGGCGCCGACCAGCGCGGCTTCCTGGCGATAGGCTGGGTCGCGGCCTTCGCGTGAGCCGCAATAGACGCAAATCGATCGAATTGTTCGCATTGTCAAAAACTTGTTACTCGGTTTCTTGGGGTGAAGTCGGCAAGAATAGCGGCACTGTGCTGATCGAACCTTAGGATATCGGGAACCATTGAGGCCCATAGTAGTTACCAAATGGTATCTACTTTCCTGGCGATAGTAAGCGTATCAGGCTGCCGTGCCGCCAAGAGGTGGGGCGGAAAGGACTTTGGTCAATGAGGGAGGCGCATGTGTTGAGGCAAAGCAAATCAGGCTTGGTTGGGTTGGTTCTGGCAGTGGCCATGGCCGCCGGTATGGCTGTTGGGGTTGCCCAGGCGGCCGATGAGGCCAAGAACGTGATCGCTTATCGGCATAACGTGATGAAGGGCATCACGGCCCACATCACGCAAATCGCCATGGTGGCCAAGGGCGAGGTCTCGTTTACCGGGCACGTGGCCGCCAATGCGCGGGCCATGGCCGATGCGGCAAAGACGATCCCCGATCTGTTCCCGAAGGGCACCTCCTTGGATGAGGTCCCGGACGGCAATGAGGCGAAGGCCGAAATCTGGAAGGACTGGGACAAATTCACGGCCGCCGCGAAGAACCTCGAGGCCCAAGCGACCAAATTGGCTGAGGTCGCCGGCGGCGGCGATGTCGCGGCCATCGGCGCACAGCTCGGCGAAGTCGGCAAGGCCTGCGGCAGTTGCCATGAGCCGTTCCGCAAGATGAAGCAGTAACAGAGCCGAATTCCACGTTACCGGCGGTCGGCATACCAGGGTGCGCAGCGCGGCCGCGGCCCTGGTCTTGCTTGTCGGGTTTGGGCTCGCTGATACGCTTTGGGCCGCCGAACCGGCGCCCGATCATGAGGCCGTGGCGCGCGGCGCCTATCTAATTCGGGCGGCGGGGTGCATCGCTTGCCATACTGACAAAAAAGGCGGCGGTGCCCCGCTTACGGGCGGCCGGGCGCTCAAGACGCCGTTTGGCACATTCTATACGCCGAACCTGACGCCGGACCCTGAAACCGGCATTGGGCGTTGGTCGGATGATGATTTCATCCGCGCGTTGAGCGAAGGCGTGTCGCCTGACGGCAGACACTATTATCCGGCCTTTCCGTACACGACTTATGCGCGCATGAACCGCGCCGACATGCTCGACCTCAAAGCCTATCTCTTTGCGCAAGCACCGGCGCGTCGCCCCAACACGCCGCATGATCTGATGTTTCCGTTCAGCCGGCGCATCACGAATTGGCCATGGAAAGTTTTGTTCTTCGCGCCCGCGCCGTTCGAGCCCGATCCCGCGCAATCGCCCGAAATCAACCGCGGCGCTTATCTGGTTAACGCGCTCGCTCATTGCGGCGAATGCCACACGCCGCGCAATCTTTTGGGCGCGGTCGACAATGATGATTTTCTATCCGGCACGACGAGCGGCCCCGAAGGCGAGGTCGTGCCGAATATCACGCCCGACGCCGCGACCGGTATTGGCGATTGGTCGACGAAAGATTTGGTCTTCCTGCTTCGCACCGGATTTTTGCCGAACGGCAATGACGTGCAAGGCGGCATGCGCGAAGCCATCGACGATGGCTTGAAATTTCTGAGCCAAGCCGATCTCGAGGCGATCGCGATCTATCTAAAATCGATTCCGCCGATCGACCACCAGGTTCGCAAGAAGCGAACGCAATCCGGGCAAGGCGGCGCGACCGCCTACGATTGAAAGTCTGCTGCTTTGCAGCCTGGGCGCGGCTCGTGTAACCTTGGCGCCAGTCCGAGTCTTCCTCAAGACCGAGGTTCCCGTGAATAAGACGTATTTGCGCATCGGCCTTCCGGTCGGCCTTGCCGCGATCATCGTGGCTGTGCTGCTGGGTGTGTTCCTGTCAGGCGGCGACGAGACGCCTACGCCTGAGGCAAATAAAGTTGTGAGTGACGCGCCGAGCGAGCCAAAAGACGCAGCAACGGCCGACACCACCTCGAAGCCCGAGATCACGAGCGTTACGGACGGTGAGGCCGCGACAACAAGCGAGCCGGCAGCCGCGGCGCCCGCGCGGGCAAAACCAACCTTCGACGTTGTGCGCATCAACCCGAAGGGCGGTACCGTCATGGCGGGACGGGCCGAGCCCGGCGCGGAAGTGATTATCACCGATGGCGATCGCGAGCTCGGTCGCGTGACGGCGAATGATCGGGGCGAGTGGGTCTTCTCCTTGGATACGCCTATGGAACCCGGCGATCGCCAGCTCTCGCTGAAAGACGCCACCGGCGGCGGGGCCGAGTCCGAACAGGTGGTCGTGGTTTCTGTGCCCGAGACCAAAGACGGCAAAGAACAGCAAGCGCTTGCGGTGCTTCAGCCGCGTGAAGGCGGTTCATCGGTGGTGCTGCAATTGCCGGAAGACGAGAAGCAGGGTGCCAATGGCGAGCCGAGCACGACGATCGGCAGTGTGGATTATTCGACCGAGGGTCAAATCTCGGTCTCCGGCCGGACTGATCCTGGCGCGGATCTCAATATCTACATCGATAACCAGCTGGCTGGTCGGGCCAAGGCCGATGAACAGGGGCGATGGACCTTCGCGCCCGGAGAAGCGCTCGGGGAAGGGCCTCACCAAATGCGGGTTGATAGCGTCGACCCGGCCGGCCAGGTGGTGTCGCGCGCGGAAACGCCGATCAGCCGCTCCTCACGCGAAAAATTGACGGCGGGTGGCGAAACCTTGGTGGTTGTACAGCCGGGCAATAGCCTGTGGCGCATCGCACGCCGAACTTATGGGGGCGGCGTCCACTACACGGAAATTTACAAAGCCAATCGCGATCAAATCCGCGACCCGAATCTGATCTATCCGGGGCAGATTTTCCGGATGCCGCCGCGCAGCTAAGTATAAGGCTACGGAGCCGCGTCGCCGCCGTTCGCCATGAGATCGAGATAGGGGGCTGACATGAGCACCGCGGTCGCCGTCTCGATGATCAAGCGATCGGCGGTCAAGGCCACGTCTCGCGGCAATTCGATCTGACGACGCAGCGTCAGCACATTACTCGGCGAAAGCACGAGCAATGGCTCTTCGCTATCCGGAGCCCCGGCTCGCAAAAGCGATAATAGTTGCGCGCGACGTTCGGCATCCTCGGCGCTGAATGGCACGGTCGCGACATCGGCGGTGATTTTGAGAACGAGCGCGCCGTCGACGCGCGCGACGTCGCCCTCAAAATTCATTTCGCGCCAATTGAATTGAAAGGCGATCGGGAATTTCGGTTCGCGTCGGGAGAGCTCGCCGTCCGCGCCAATTACGACGCCGCCCAGTTCGATGGGAGCATTTACGTCGGTTAGCCCATGGCTCATGAGGTGGCCGTCCATCAGGTCAAATTTGGCGGGTGAGCGCCGCGCAGGTCATTGCGCCACTATCCTAGGGTGCGCGCGTAAATCCGGCGTAAATCTCCCGACCTGTTAAAGCAGCCTGGCGATGATGTAGCTGAGCAGGCTGTTAATTTTGGCCTTGTCCTGGTCCGATAGGCCAAAGGTTGCGATTGCGTTAACCTCAAGCGCATAGGGCACTAGCTCATCGCGCAACGCTTGTCCTCGTTCGGTCAAATGAACGTTTACTTGGCGCCGGTTGCGCGGGTTTCGGGCGCGCCGGACCAGGCCATCGCGTTCCATCCGGCCGAGCGTCCGTGTGGTGGTTGGCTCTTCGATGTGAACCCGGCGGCTCAGCTCCTTCTGGGTCAGACCATCTTCGTCCCACAAATGGAGCAAGAGGGGCCATTGGCCGACCGCGACGCCATGCTGGGTGAATCGGCCCTGCAGCGCCCGCATGAATAGGCGATGGACGACGGCAACCTGATTAGCGGTGTTTTCGTCGATGATGAAGGGGGTGGCGCCGCTTTGGACCCGGTTTGCCAAGGTCGGCGCGCGCTGCATCACTTTATAGGCCATGGGCCGAAGGCAATTACCTTGAGCTTGAGCGTGTCAGGGACCTAGAGGCTAGCCGATCCGGCGCCTGGGCAACAGGGCGAAGGGAGCTTTATGCCGCCGTCCCAAATCGCTAATGTGGCGGCCCGCCCAGCAGGGCTTGGCGGCATAGGGAGGTCGGAATGGCGTTCGAGAACAAACTGAAGAAGAAGCTTTTGGCCCGCGAGGCAGGGATTGGCTGCTGGCTTTCAACAGGCAGCCCCATCGCGGCGGAAATCGTCGCCAATGCCGGCTATGACGCCGTGGTGATTGATCACGAACACGGCCCGGGTGATTTCTTGAACGCGATCGCGACGATGCAAGCCTGTGGCGAAGTCGGCCCAACGCCCATGATCCGCGTGCCGTGGAACGACATGGTCTACATCAAGCGCGCGCTCGACATTGGGATGATGGGCATTTTGGTGCCTTATATCCAAACCGCCAAAGAGGCCAAAGCCGCGGTCGATGCCTGCCATTACCCGCTCAAAGGGATGCGCGGCGTGGCGCCTCATGCCGGCCGCTGTTCCCGTTGGGGGCAACGGCTCGATGAATACATGGCAAGTTGGCCCGAGCAGCTTCTCCTCATGCTCCAAATCGAAACCGCCGAGGGTGTCGATAACATCGAAAAGATTGCCGCCATCGAGGGCGTCGACATGTTGTTCCTCGGGCCGAGCGATCTTTCGGCGAGCATCGGTAAGATCGGTAAGGTGGGCGATCCCGAAGCGGTTGCCTTGATCGAAAAGGCCGAAGCCAAAATGCGCAAGACCGGCAAATTGATGGGCACCGTCACGCGCCCCGGCAAGAGCGTCAATTGGACCTTCGAGCAGGGCTACGATTTTGTCATCGCCGGCAGCGACTTCAGGCTCCTGCAGCAATCGGCCGTCGCCCAAGTATCGAGCTTCCGCTCGGAGCCGCCGAAGCCGGCGGGCCGGCGCCTGGCGCGCTGATCGCGCCACGCGGTTGGCGCCTTCATGAATCATTAAGGGCTCTGGCGCTTGGATCGGCAACGCCGTTGGTGTGCCGATCCAGGCCCAGGTGGCCGCAAGCCCTCAACTGCGTTCGGCGAGACCCGGGAGATTCTTCACGGGGCGGCGTGGTAGAGGCTGTGCCAACATGAATCAGGCGACCGCGTCGCGGATGGTCATTCTTCTTGCTGAGGACAACGCAGAAATGCGCGAATTCGTCATGCGCGCGCTTGAGCTTCTTGGCCATCGCGCGATTGACGTCGGTGATGGCGCAAGCGCCCTCGCCAAACTGGCCGAGCGGGCCGACCTTAATGTTTTGTTGACGGATGTCATGTTGCCCGGCGGGCTGAATGGCGCCGAATTGGCGCGTACGGCGCGTGGCCTGCGCCCCGATCTGAAGATTTTGTTCATGTCTGGCTATGCCGAAACCGCGATCGACGCCAATGAATTGCGTCAATTCGGGGCCTTCATGCTGGCGAAGCCGTTTCGCGTCCAACAGCTCGACGAGCGCCTGAAAGCCCTTTGGACGAAACCACGACCAGCGGCTCTCTTAAGCTGACCTTTACGCGGCCGCTCTAATTTAGGCGGGTGGAGCAGGAAAGCCCCATTCCCCACTGGGGCGAGCCTATGGCATGAGCCGAGAGATTACCGAGACGATCCGGGTCCTGCACGGTTGCCAGAAGCGACCGTTATTGCGCCCTATTTGCGGCGTATTGATGAAGCGCGCATCTATTCGAATTTCGGTCCGCTCCTGATCGATCTTGAGCACCGCCTGGCGGGCCTGTTCGATATCCCTGATGAAGGCATCACCTGCGTGGCCAATGGCACACTCGCGCTCACCCTTGCCCTAAAGGCGCAGATGCCTCCGCCTGGCTCGCTTTGCGTGATGCCGTCATGGACCTTCGCCGCGACGCCTCATGCTGCGCTGGCCAATGGTCTGGTGCCCTATTTCACCGATGTCGAGGCCGAGACCTGGGCGATCAATCCGGCTCTGGCCGCTGCGGCCATTCGAACGGCGCCGGGGCGCGTTGGCGCGGTCGTTCCCGTGGTCCCGTTCGGTTGTCCGTTTGACTATGCGGCCTGGGATCGTTTTGCGGCCGAGACCGGCCTTGCCGTCGCGATCGATGCCGCGGCGGCATTCGACACGGCGGCCCCGGGCCAAGTGCCGCTTACCATCAGCATGCACGCGACAAAATCGCTCGGCATCGGCGAGGGGGGGGTGCTGTCGCGCAATGTCGCGCTGGTGAAACAGGTTCGGCAAATGTCATGCTTCGGGTTCAAGCCGGGCACGCGCGATGCATTGTTCCCGGCGATCAACGCGAAGCTGAGCGAATACGCCGCCTCGGTCGGGCTTGCCGCCCTTGATGGTTGGCCCTATACGCGGATCGGTTTGACGAATTTGGCGCGGACCTACTCGGTACGGCTCGCCAGCCTGCCGGGTATCGAGCCGATGCCCGGATTAGACGGTAGCTTCGCGGGCTCGACGTTCAGCATCATACTCGATCACGGGCTGCCCGAAGCGTCGGAGATCGCGGCGCACATGGCCAAGAGCGGCGTTGAAACACGTCGCTGGTGGGCTGAGGGTTGCCACGCACAATCAGCCTTTGCCAATTGTCCCACGTCCGACCTTTCAGTGACCAAAGATCTGGCGCGCCGCATTCTCGGCCTGCCGTTTCACCTCGGCATCGGTCCGCGCGAAATCAATGTCGTGATCGGCACGCTGGCTGACGCGCTCGTAACCTCGGCGACCGCTCATCGCGGCCTCACAGGTTAGA
This sequence comes from Alphaproteobacteria bacterium, assembly GCA_009691045.1. GTDB lineage: Bacteria > Pseudomonadota > Alphaproteobacteria > UBA828 > UBA828 > SHWC01. The sequence continues at coordinate 13,276 of SHWC01000005.1, forward strand.
CTCTCCTAAGACGACGCGATCGCTGTAGAGTGTAGGCATGGTTGACGCCCGTATTCCAACCGGCCGGCGCCCCCGCTATTGGGCGCAAGCAATCAAGGCCTTGAGCGAGTCCGATGCCGTGCTCGCCGATATCATCGAGGCCAGCCGGAGCGAGGGGCTCAGGCGGCGCAGCGACGCCTTCACCATGCTCTCCCGCGCGATCATCGGTCAGCAGATTTCGGTCAAGGCGGCGGATAGCATATGGCAACGCTTTGCCGATCTGTGCGGCGGCGTGACGCCCGATCGTGTCTTGGCGGTTGGCGAGACAAAGCTGCGTGAAGGCGGGCTGACACGCCAAAAGGCAGGCTACCTCGTGCACCTGTCCGAGGCGGCCCGCGCTGGGCGGCTCGACGCGCCCGATTGGAGCCGCCTCGACGATGAATCCATCATCGAGGAACTCGTCGCGCTCAAGGGGATCGGTCGGTGGACCGCCGAAATGTTCCTGATTTTTCATATGCAGCGGCCCGACGTTTTGCCGCTCGGCGATCTTGGTCTCAGGCGCGCCATCAATTTACGTTATGCCGAGGGCCGCACGCTCAGCCTTGACGAGCTCAATAGGATCGCCGCGCCGTGGCGGCCTTGGCGCACGGTCGCGACCTGGTATCTCTGGCGTAGTCTCGATCCGATCCCGGTCGAGTATTGAGGCTGTTTAGTCAGCGCTCCTGACGCCGTCATCGCTTCGGCCAAAACTGCGCCTCGCCTCGGCAAAGCGCCTGAGGCGCTGCTCGACCCGGCCGTTGATGCTGTCTTTCGGGTATTTTCCGTCGCCGCCGCGTGCGCCCGCCGAAACACCGGTGAGCAATTCGATCCCTTGGTCGATCGTGGCGATGGGGTAGACCACGAATTTGCCGGCCTTGCAGGCGTCGACCACGTCTTTCCTTAACATCAGATGTTTGACGTTGGCCTGCGGAATCAAAACACCTTGCTTGCCAGTCAGGCCGCGCTTATTGCAAATATCGAAAAAGCCCTCGATCTTCTCGTTCACCCCGCCGATTGCCTGCACGTCGCCGAACTGGTTGACGGAGCCCGTCACCGCGAAGGATTGCTTGATCGGCGCATCGGCCAGGGCCGATAGCAGCGCATAGAGCTCGGCCGACGAGGCGCTGTCGCCATCGACGCCGCCATAGGATTGCTCAAAGACAAGGCTGGCCGACAGCGAGAGCGGTTCATCGGGCGCATAGCGGGCGCCAAGGAAGCCCGAGAGGATCAACACACCTTTCGAATGCAGCGGGCCGCCGAGCTCGACCTCCCGCTCAATATCGATCACGCGACCGGCCCCAAGCCTGACGCGTGCACTGATCCGGCTCGGCTTGCCAAACGCGAAGCGACCCAGCTCAAGCACCGACAACCCATTAAGCTGACCGACGACCTCGCCATCGGTGGCGATCAAGATGGTCTGGCGCAGGATTTCCTCCTGCATGCGCGTGCGGATACGACTGATACGCGCGACGGCGGCCTCGATCGCGGCCTCAATGTCGGCTCGTTCGATTAAGCCGCGCCCGGCCTGGCTGGCGAAATAATGCGCCTCTCGCGCCAGATCGCCGATGCGCCGCACCTGCCAGGACATTTTCTCGGCATCGCCGGCAAGGCGCGCGCTGTGCTCGCTCAAGCGCGCCACCGCGTCATTCGACAGCGGGTGAAGCCCCTCGCGCCGGGCCAACGATCCCAAAATTTGCGCAAACATGAATTTGTTCTGCGGCGTTCGGTCCATGTCGCCGTCGAAATCGGCGGTGACACGGAACAGCTCGGGAAAATCGGGATCGTTCTGATCGAGCAAATAATAGATCGAGGGCTCGCCGATGATCGCGACCTTGATGTTGAGGGGGATCGGCTCTGGGCTGAGCGTCTGCGTGCTGAACGGGCCGAATGACTGTGTAGGCGCTTCGATTCTGATTTCTTTCGAGCGCAGAGCGTGCTTCAGCGCGTCCCAAACAAACGGCTCAAGTAAGGTTTTTCGCGCGTCGATGATGAGGTACCCGCCATTGGCGCGGTGCAAGGCGCCCGGTTTGATTAGGGTGAAGTCGGTCAGTAGATTGCTTATCTCCGCCACATGCTCGATCCGGCCAAAGAGCCGTTGGAAATTGGGTGGGTCGGCATAAATAACCGGCGCGCCCTCTTGACCGGCGCGATCGACCAGCACGTTCACCTTGTAGCGGCGGAACGCTGGTAGATCGTCGGTCGCGTGCATCGGCGCGATCATGCCCGGTTGACCCTCGACTTGCGGCGCTATACGAAAAAAATGAACATTACGCACGACGTCGACTTCGATCGCGGCCAAATAATCGATCACCTGGGGCAGCGCCTCGAACTGCATGCGCGTATCGCCGACTAAAAGCTTTACCGCGGCCTGGGTAACTTGGCGGTCAAGTTCGCTAAGGGCCTCATGTGCCTGACGCGCGAGGAGCGGCACCTGCTGCATGACGTCGGTGAATTCAGCTTGAATGCTCTCGACATTCGTCTGGAATTCTTTGCGCCGATCTTCGGGGAATGCATTGAATTCCTCGGGCGGAATGACCTCGCCCTCCCGCATAGGGGTGAAGGCGAAGCCGGCCGGGGTTTGTATAATGGCCACATTGGCGGCCCGGGCACGCTCCTGAACCTTGCCGAAGGTTTCTTCCTGGCGCGTTTTGATGACGCCCTCGATCGCCTGCCGGCGGGCGCGGTATTCCTCGCTGTCGAACACGGCGGGAATCGCGGCGCGTAATTGTTCGATCAATTTGTCGAGCGCGGTCTTGAGCACATTGCCGATTCCGGCCGGCAATTTGAGCGCGAGCGGCTTGTGCGGCGTCTCGAAATTATAGACGTAGCACCAGTCCGATGGCACATCCTCCTTGGCGGCGAGGTCACGCAGCACACGGCGTACGATGGTGTGCTTGCCGATGCCGAACGGGCCAAGCACAAAAACATTATAGCCGGTCGGCCGCATGCCGGCGGCGAAGCGAATGGCGCCAACCGCACGGTCCTGGCCTAGGACGCCGGTCATCTCGTCCAGTTCGGCCGTTGTCTTGAACGGGAAATCTTTGAGATCGGAGTGTCGATAGAGGGTCTCGACCGGCACGGGGGCCGGTAGGGCGGCGGATTCCTCAGCCATCGATCCTAGTACTCCTTTGGTCGGCGGCTCGCATTAGAGCATGTTCCCCGCATCGTGCTAACAACCCTGATCGGCCGGCACGGTGGCGAGCGCAAAGGCAAATAGAAGTCTTTATTCCTTGTAATCAGGTTGGTCGCGATCCAAGAGCCGCTTGAGCGCCGAAAAATGGATGCCGGCGGCGTTCATTTGATTCAACCCGGCGATCTGGTTCGAGGTTTCCCGAACGATATCCGTCGACAATTTTTTGAGCGGGCGACCTGTGCTCATGGCCAGCACTTGGGTCATGCAGGCCCGCTCGAGAAAATAAAGATCGTCATACGCCTCGGCGACGCTTCGGCCGCAAACGAGGGCCCCGTGATGGCGCATCATCAAAATCGATTTGCCGTTCAACGCACGCGCCAGTCGGTCGCCCTCGGAATTATCGAAGGCGAGACCGGTGTAGGTGTCGTCAAAGGCAATACGGTCAGTAAAACGCAGCGCGTTTTGATTATTGGGCTCAATCCGGCCGTCCTCGATCAAATTGAGGGCCAAGGTGTAGGGCATGTGGGTGTGCATGATGCAGGCCCATTCGGGATAGGCCCGATGCAGCCGGCCATGAATAAAAAACGCGGTGTCCTCGGCGATGCCTTCGCCCTCGAGAATACGGCCGTCGAGATCGACGATGAGGAGGGAGCTGGCCCTGACCTCGCTCCAATGCGTACCGAAGGGAATCAGGAGAAAGCGATCGGTTGTGCCTGGGACCAGAAGGGTGAGGTGATTGTCGACCCCCTCATTCAACCCATGAATGGCAGCTAACCGATAGGCGGCGGCCAGATCGACCCGGGCCTGCCAAACAGCATCATTCCGCATACCATGCCTCTTCGCGCGCGACGGAGATCATTTTATCGCTCGCGAAAGGCCTCGCTGCCAACTGTCTTTGCCGGGCGGAGCAGAAAATCGAGCACGCTGCGCTTGCCGGTATGGATGTCGAGCGTCGCCTGCATGCCGGGCGTAATAGGCAGTTCGCCGGGTTGGCTGCCGAGATAGGTCCGGTCGGTCTCCGAGATCACGCGAAAATAGGTGGCGCCACTCTTGGGGTCGGTCTGGCTATCGGCCGAGATGTAGGTCACCAGGCCGTCAAGCGCGCCATATTGCGAAAAGTCATAGGTCGAGATCTTGACCACGGTCGGTTGCCCACCTTAACCTGGCCGACATCGATCGGGCTGAGCTTCGCCTCGACCGCGAGTCTATCCTGCGTGGGCACGATTTCCATGAGCGCCTCGCCCGGCTGAGCGACCGCCCCGATGGTGTGGTAGCGCAGGCTCTGCATCACGCCATCAATCGGGCTTTTGATCTCTGTCCGAGTCACTTGATCCGTGGTGTGGGCAAGGGCCTCGCGCGCCCGCCCGATGCGCCGCTCGATATCCGCCAATTCCTCGAGCGCGCGGCGTTTGACGGTGTTCTCTTCTTCCTCGATGCGGCTTCTGGCCTCAGCGATGGCCGATTCCGCCTTGGGCAACTGCGCGCGCAAGGAACTCGCTTCGCCAGCGAATTGCTGCATCTCTTGCTTGAGTTGAACGTACTCAAGCTTCGGCATAAGGCCGTCCTTCACCAGATCGTCCGCCATGGCGAAGCGCTCGCGCGCCAGTGCATGATTGCTCTCCACGGCGCGTAGCTCGGCTTTAAGTTGCGCCAAATTCAATTCACGTTGGCGCAATTGATCGTTCAAGACCGCGATTGTGCTCCGCAATGAATTGAGGTGGCCGTCATAGGCTTGCCGCTCGGCGCCAACCTGATCCGGTCGGCGTCCAGCCTCGGCCTCGGGCAGCATGAGGTCGGTGCCGGTTGCTTCAGCCGCCATCCGGCACATTTTGTCTCCGCCCTTTACACTGACGGTGCGCGCTTTATGGTCGCCTCCGCATGGTGCTCGCCGAGGTCTTCGATCAGCGTGGCATAGCGGAACGCGTATACACGCTTGAGGTCTTTTGGGCTTTGCGCCTGATAGACCTCGAAATCACTCGCCTTTAGCGCCGACTTGGCGGCGGTGCTCGGTAGGGCTACGGCAATCCGTCCTCTGGTTTAGCCAGAAGCACCGAACCCTAATGAGACAAGATTAATAAAACCTGGGCTGCGCGCCCCACAAACGGTCTGCCGCCGAACACTATTCCGCGGCGCCCCGCATCGCGGTTGAATAGCCGCCATCACGCGCCGGCCCGCGCGCCTGCGCCTCGCGCAGCACCGCGTCGGCCTCGCCAACGCGCCGTGTGCGCGCCCCGTCGTCAGGGCCAAACAAGGCGTCAAGGTAGAAGTTGAGCAAATGGTGGATGGCGCGTTCGAGCTTCACCGTTGGGCCGGGCACGAAGCCGCGCGATTTCACGCCGTTCTGCAATGACTCCAACATGGCCTGATCCTCATTCGCGACCAAGCGAATGAAATCGGCGTAGATCTTGTTTTTCTCGGCGAAGGCTGGGGCGTCGAAATTTTCCTTGGGCAACTGCGTATAGATGGTGACCTGCGTGCGGTTGACATCGATCGGCAGCGCGACCCAAGGCTGGATCAAATCATGCCGGCCGAAAATGTTCATGGTCGGCCTGACCCACGTGGTACAGGCGAAGCGATCGGTCACTCTGCCCTTGAGCCACGGCATGGGACCAAACAGCGTGGCGCCTTTAGGCGCCATCGTGAGGCTCTCATAGGTCGCGTTGTAGCCGGTCTTTTTCAGGTTGAAGCGAAAATCATTGACCGGAAAATGCGCGCCGAACGATTCCTTGTGGATCACGCCTACGTGGTACATGTCCATCAGGTTCTCGGGCACGAACTTCCAATTGCACGGCACTTCGAACACGTATTTGTCGGACGTTCGGGTCTCCTCGGGCCTCAGAAACGCAACGAAGTCGCGTACGCCGTCGATGTCGAGATAATCGCCAAGGTTGATCGCCTCGGGGTCGAAATTGATGAAAATATAGCCACCCCATGTATCGAGTTTGACGTGGGGCAGGCTGCAATTCGAAAGGTCGAAGCCGTCCACTTCCTTGGTGTGCGGTGCGCCGGCCAATTTGCCATCGAGGTCGTAGACCCACGCATGGTAGGGGCATTTGAAGGCCTTGGTATTGCCTTGGCCGCTCGCCACTTCGACGCCGCGATGGCGGCAGACATTGCGAAACGCGCCGAGCCGGCCTTGATTGTCGCGCGCGATCAGCAAGGGTTCGCCGGCGATACGAAGGGCGCTGTAATCGCCCGGCTTCTCATACTCCTCGACGCGACCGACGCAGAGCCATTCCTTCATGAAAATAACGTCGATTTCGCGCTCGAACATTTCGGTTGAGGTATAGAACCAACCGGGCAAATGACGCGCCTTCGACAGCGCTTCGCGCGTGGCACGCAGCGCGGCCGGATCGCCGATTCGCCCCAGGGCCGCGTCGTGGTCCTTGTTCAACATCGCCAATGTCTCCTGCATCAAACGTACGTCATCCGCGCCGCAAACCCGGTTCGCGGTAGTGGTCTACTCGGCCGCGTTGGTGACCCGCTTAGAATACCCGCCGTCTTGCGCCGGCAGCGAGGCCGCGGCCTCGCGCAGCATCGCACGGTTCTCGCGCAAGCGCTCTTCGCGCGACGTTTCATCGGCGCCATAGACGCGGTCCAAATAATAATTGAGCGCGTGGTGGATGGCGCGCTCGAGCTTGACCGTCGGCCCCGGTTTGAAGGCGCGCGAGCGCACGCCATTTTGCAGTGATTCAAGCATGGCGTTGTCTTCGGAAAGCACCATGCGGATGAAGTCGGCGTAAATTTTGTTCTTCTCGTCGAACGCCGGTTCGTTGAAAAACTTTTTGGGCAGCTGGGTATAGACCGTCACCATGGTGTGATCGACGTCGATCGGCGTGGTCACGATCGGTTGGATCAAATCGTGGCGAGCGAATATGTTCATGCTCGGCCGAATCCAGATCGTGCAGGCGAAACGATCCGTCACCTTGCCGTCGAGCCATGGCATTGGTCCGAATAGCGTGGCACCCTTCGGCGCCATGGTGAAGCTCTCATAATTGGCGTGATAGCCATGGCGGTCGAGCACATAACGAAAATCATTGATCGGGAAGTGACCGCCGAAGGAATCTTTGTGGATGACACCGACGTGGTACATGTCCATCACGTTCTCAGGCACGAACTTCCAATTGCACGGCAAAACGTAGGAGAATTTATCCGAGGTGCGCGTTTCCTCCGGCTTCAAATAGGCCGCGTATTCGCGAATACCGTCGAGATCGAGGTAGGCGCCGAGATCGATCGCCTCGGGATCGAAATTGACGAAGATATAACCGCCCCAGGTGTCGAGCTTGACGCGGGGCAGGCTGCAATTCGAAAGGTCGAAGCCGTCTACTTCCTTGGTGTGCGGTGCGCCGGCCAATTTGCCATCGAGGTCGTAGATCCACGCGTGGTACGGGCACTTGAAGGCCTTGGTATTGCCTTGACCGCTCGCGACCTCGACGCCGCGGTGCCGGCAAACATTGCGGAAGGCCCCAAGCTTGCCCTGATTGTCGCGTGCGATCAGGAGAGGTTCGCCCGCGATACGCAGGGCGCTATAGTCGCCCGGATTTTCATATTCTTCGACGCGGCCGACGCAGAGCCATTCCTTCATAAAAATCGTGTCGATCTCGCGCTCGAAGACCTCCGGCGAGGTATAGAACCAGCCCGGCAGATGGCGCGCCTTCAGCAGCGATCCCCGGGTCGCGGCAAGCTCGGCGCTCAGCTCGGCGAAGCGGCCGTTTCCACCATGGCCCCCGTTCTCGATTGACATGTTCGACATCCCCCTTGAGCGCATCGGGCACGCGGCCGATGTTGCGCCGATCCGGAATTGTATACAATCCCGAAGGCTAGTCCCTGAGCCGGGGGTCGGCAAGCGCCAGGCCTTAAGGTCTAATTCCTAGTGTGAAAACTAATTCACTGAGGGTTGATTTTTAAGGTCTGCTGGGCTAGGTTAATAGACCCAACCGGCACGGTGGAGGAGAGCTATCCATGTGCGGCATCGCTGGCATTATGTACAAGCGGAAAAACGGCCATGACGGCGTCGGCAAGGCGCTGATCAGCATGCTGGATGCTTGCCAGCATCGTGGCCCGGATTCGACCGGCTTTGCACTCTATTATGAGCCCGTCGAAGGCGAGTACCGTCTGCGCTTCTATGTCGGCGAGGGCGAGGTGGGCGAGAAGACGGTCGCCCGCATCCGCGAAAAGCTCAAGGAATATCAGGCCGTGGTACTCGACGAGGATGCAGCCGGCGGCACCCATGCCTTCCGCGTGCGCTTCTCGGGCGACCTGCAGAAGTTCTCCTACGATATGGAGCACGTCGCCAAGGTGTTTTCGATCGGGTCCAGCCTCGATATCGTCAAGGATATTGGCGGCGCGCACGACGTTGATGGCTCCTACCACGTCGGCAAGTTTGAGGGCACCCATGGCATCGGCCATGTTCGCCTGGCGACCGAATCCGACGTCGCGCCCGATTCCTCACACCCGTTTTGGGCGACCGGCTTTGCCGACGTCGCGATCGTGCACAACGGCCAGATCACCAATTATTGGAAGATGCGCCGGCGGCTCGAGAAGCGCGGCTTCGAGTTCAACACCGACAATGATAGCGAGCTGATCGCGGTCTATCTCGCCGACAAGCTCTCGCATGGGACACTCGAGGACGCCCTCAAGACCTCGATTGATGACCTCGATGGCACGTTTTCGTTCCTGGTCTCGACCAAGGACGAGATCGGCTATGCCAAGGATCGCCTCGCCGCGAAGCCGATGGTGATGCTCGAGGACGATAATTTGATCGCCATCGCCTCCGAGGAAGTCTCGCTCAACAGGCTGTTTCCCGGCAGGCCGCTCAACACTTTTGAACCACCGCCGGGAACCTATAAAACGTGGCGACGCTCGATCTAAATACCCTCACGGTCCGCGAAGCTAATGAGCGGTTGCGGAAATTCGGTGCCGATGGCGAGGACGTTGAAATCCTCAACCCCGACGCGCGCCATCACATCGGTGTCGGCCTCGTCCACAAGATCAATGTGCGCGTGCGCGGCTCGGCCGGATATTTTTGCGCCGGGCTGACCGACGGGCCGCGCTTCATCGTCGACAATAATGTCGGCTGGGGCCTGGCCGACAATATGCTGAACGGCTCGGTGGTGGTGAACGGCAATGCCAGCGCGATTGCTGGCGTCGCTATTCGCGGTGCCGAGGTCGTGATCAAAGGCAATATGGGCTCGCGCGCCGGTCAGGTGATGAAGGCTGGCACGCTCTGTTGCGTCGGCAATGCCAATTTCATGGCCGGCTATATGATGTATGGCGGCCGCATCGTCATCTTGGGTGAATCGGGCGACAAGGTCGGCCAGGACATGACCGGCGGCACGATCTATGTCGCAGGCAAGATCAACGCGCTCGGCACCGATGCCATGGTGATCGATCTACCGCAGGCCGAGGCCGATAGCCTGCGCGAATTCCTCGATCGCTATGAGATCAAGTTCAAGGGCACGTTCCAAAAAATTACCAATGCCGGCAAGAATTTGCGCTATGGCAAGACCGAGCCACGCGTGCGCGTGATTCCGTTCTTCATGGCGTCCGAGGCAGCCGGCTATTGGAACAACAAGGTCCAAGAAGACATTTACGTCAAAGCGCAGATCGGCCGTTATCGCATTCGCGGCTATGGCGCGGCGCGGCCTTTTCCGCATTTGAACGACATCGCGTTCCGCAAAGATCTGGCCAATCTGCCCGCCGATCCGGATGTCATCTCGAAGGTCAATTTGAAGACCTCGATCGGTGGGCGGTCCGGGGCGACGCCGCTCGATCTGTCCATGCCGGTAATGATCGCGCCGATGAGCTATGGCGCGCTGTCGAAATCGACCAAGGTGGCGCTGGCTATTGCGTCCGGTCTTTCCGATACGTCCGAGAATACCGGCGAAGGCGGCATGAGCGATGAGCAGCGCGCGGCCGCGAAGCGCATCATCTATCAATGCCTCTCCGGCCGGCTCGGCTGGAACATTCACGACATGCAACGCGCCAATGGCCTTGAGATCTATATCTCGCAAGGCGCCAAGCCCGGTCTCGGCGGCCAATTGATGGCGAAGAAGGTGACCAAGGAGATCGCGCGCATTCGCGGCATTCCCGAGGGCATCGATTTGCGTTCGCCCTCGCGCCACCCCGATGTGCTGGGCGCGGATGACCTCGTGATCAAGGTTGAGGAATTCCGTGAGGCGACCGGCTATCGGCTCCCGGTTTCGGTCAAGCTCGGCGCAGGGCGCGTGCGCGATGATATCAAGATCGCGTTCAAGGACGGCTTCGATTTCGTCGAGCTCGATGGCATGCAGGGCTCAACCGGCGCCGCTGGCAATGAGGTGTTGGAATTCGTCGGCATCCCGACGCTCTCCGCCATCCAAGAAGCAATGGACGCGCTCGCCGAGATCGGCGCGAGCGGCAAAATGCCAATTGTATTGATGGGCGGCGTGAAAGACGGCGTCGATGTCGCGAAGGCGCTGGCACTCGGCGCCTACGCAACCGCGGTCGGCACCGGTGCGATCATCGCCGGCGGCTGTATTGCCTGCCTGCAATGCCATGTCGGCCAGTGTGTGGTTGGTATCGCAACCCAAGATCCCGAGCACGAGAAGCGCTACAACGTGCCGGTCGAGGCGCGCAATATTCATCGCTATTTGGAGGCGATTCGCTGGCAGCTGGCCGCGATCACACACGCGCATGGCTATGCCGATGTGCATCAATTCTCGCGCGATGATCTCGTGGCTTTAACGCCCGAGGCCGCCGAAATCACGCGCTTGCCCTATGAGCCTGAGCTTGCCCGGCGCCCGCATCAGGGCCTGCGCAAGGCCTCCTGAACATCCCGTCTGAGGAGTACGTTCCGTCGTGAGTGTCTATGACATTCGGCGCATTGATCCTGGCCCCGCGCCCGAGGGCCTGGCCGACGACGTGCCCGACATCAATTTTGTGCCGGCGCCCTGCCAAGTGGCCTGCCCGATCGGCACCGATGCGCCGTCCTATCTGGCCTATATTTGGGAAGGCAAAATCGAGGAAGCCTTCGAGGCGATCACCGCGACCAACCCGTTCTCCTCGATCTGCGGGCGCGTGTGCGATGCGCCGTGCGAGCCGGCCTGCCGGCGCGCCGATAGCGATGGGCCGATCGCGATCCGGAACCTCAAACGCTATGTGATGGACAAGCTCGGCACGAGCTATCATCTGCCGCCCGTGCCGGTCACGCGTAAGCAAACGATTGCCGTTGTGGGCTCGGGCCCCGCTGGCATGACCGCCGCGCAAGACCTCGCTGAAGCGGGCTTCGCGGTGCACCTCTATGAAATGACCGATCGCTTGGGCGGCATGATGGTGTGGGGTATCCCAGCCTTCCGCCTGCCGGTCGGCATCATCGAAGAGGATATGCAGCGCATTTTGAAGCACTGCCCTGGCATCACGGTTCATTTGAACACGATGCTCGGCAAAGACGTTTCGCTTGATGAGCTGAAGGCGCGTCACGATGCCGTGTTGTTGACCATCGGCGCGTGGTGGGGCAAGGGCACCGACATTGAGGGCAAGGACGATCCCCGCGTCGTCGATGGCGTGACCTATTTGCGCCGCATCAATGCCGGCGAACGGCCGACTATGCCGGAGACCGTGTTGGTGATCGGCGGCGGCGACGTTGCGATGGATGCCTGCCGCGTCGCCAAACGTCTGCCCGGCTGCAAAACGGTCAAGGTGCTCTATCGTCGTGGGCCGGATGAAATCCCAGCGCGGAAAGACGAGCTCAAGGGCGCGATCGAAGAAGGCATCGAGTTCGTTTATCTCACCCAACCGGTCGCTGCGGTCTCCAAGGGTAACAATTTCGCGCTCCGTTGCGTGAAAACGCAGCTTGGCGCGCCCGGGCCTGACAAGCGGCGACAATTCGAGCCGGTTAAAGGCTCGGAGCACGATTTCGAATGCGGTCTCGTTATCATGGCGACCGGCCAGAAGGCCACGAGCGACGAGCTTGAGAAGCGCGGCCTGATGGCATCCGACCGCGTGCGCACCAAGTTTGACGGCATGGTGACCAGCGACCCCAAGGTCTTCGCGGCTGGCGACGGCGCGTTTGGTGGTTCGACCATCGTCATGGCCATGATGCACGGTCACCGCGCGGCCTATTACATCAAGGCGTTTCTCGAGGGGCGCAAAGATCCGCTGACCTATCGCACGCCGTTTCGCACGCGCCGCGTCGAAGTCGCGCAAGACATCAATTGGGAAGTCTTTCCGCGTCAGGAGCAACATTTCCACGGGCTCGGCAAGAATCCGGTCGCGTTTCCCGAAATCGAATCGACCTATGACGAAAAAACCGCGAAGGATGAGGCCGCGCGTTGTTATCGGTGCGATGCCGAGACCGGCTCGTCGGATTATAGCGTGCGCACGCGCGAAGATATTTTCGTCATGGCGCGTACCAACCCCCAGGATGCTGTGACGCAGCGCGCCATGTTGAAAAAGCGCCTGCCGCCGCGCGAAGATCCGTTCGGGTCTGACTACAAGGCAACGCTCGAAGATATCGTATTTTTGCCCGCCAATCTGTCGCGGCTCGTGATCGATCCCTATCGCGACGCTTGTAATGTCGCGACCAAGCTGGCCGGCGGGGTCGACCTAAAAGGTCTGTTCCTGGTCGGCGGCTTCGATGACGCGCCCTCCGAGGTGATCGAGGCGATCGAGGCCGGCGCGCGCACGGCGGGCAGCGGCTATGTTGGGCGGCGCAAGGTTGCGGCCGATGTGCCGTGGCTTCAGGTCGCGGTGGTTGGCGAGGACAAACCGGACCCCGATGCCAAGGCCGTGATCTATGCGGTGCGTGGTGGCTTCAAGCCGTTCGCGCCGCCGGCACGCGCGCGAAAGGAACAAGCGATCGGCCTCGCGGTCGGCCGCAAGGACCTGAAGGCGGCGATCCCTTTCGCGCTGGAGCATGGTTTCGACATTCTGGTGCTCGAGGCCTCGGGCCCGATCATCGACCCCTGGACCGAACTCAAGGCCATGCCCGACCTCGCGGTGATCCGCGATGCCGTGCATCAGATGCGCGCGATGAACCGCGAAGAGGATATGCAATTGCTTTATTTCGGCGGCGTGCGCTCGGGCACCGATAGCGCGAAGCTGCTCGGCCTTGGCGCCAATGCCGTGATCCTCGGCACGTCTTTTGCCTTCGCGCTTGGCGGTCATGTCGAAGAGGGCAAGCGGTTCGCGTTTTATGCCGATCTTTCGCCCGACGAGCGGAAGGACCGCGCCGGCGCCTTCATCAAGGCACTTGGCGCCGAGGCCTCGATCATGGCGCGCTGCACCGGCAAGACCGACGTGCACAATCTCGAGCCCGAGGATTTGCGCGCGATCTCGATCGTCACCGCGAAGGCGGCAGGCGTCCCGCTCGCCGGCACGCACCACCACCTCGCGCCAGAATAAGGCTACTATACCCGCAATCGTCTTGGGCGAGGGCTCGCGTCGATTGACAATGTCGGTCCGTCTTCCGAGAGTCAGCAGCCGAGCAGGCCCTGACCCTGGAAGGTGCGACCATGAAATTGGACGAATACGCCCAGTATGACGGCCTCGGTCTCGCCGAATTGGTTCGCCGCCGCGAGGTGACGCCAAGTGAGCTGGTCGCCTGCGCCATCAAGGCGACCGAACAGCTCAATCCGAAACTCAATGCCGTCGTGCGCCGGCTCGATGCTATGGCGAAAAAGACCGCGAAGGGCAAATTGCCACGCGGCGCCTTTACCGGTGTGCCGTTCCTCTTGAAGGATCTTACGCACTCCTTGGCCGGCGTGCCGACCGATTGCGGCAGCCGTTTTTTCAAAGGCTGGACGCGCGATTACGACACCGAAATGGTCACGCGTTGGAAAGAGGCCGGGTTCATCATCACGGCTAAGACCAACACGCCCGAAGGTGGCTCGAGCGGCTCCACCGAACCCGTCGCCACGGGGCCGACGCACAACCCCTGGAAGCTCGGCTATAGTCCGGGCGGATCAAGCGGTGGTTCGGCGGCGGGTGTCGCCGCCGGTATCACGCCGGTCGCGCACGCCAATGATGGCGGTGGCTCGATCCGCATCCCGGCCTCGGCCTGTGGCCTGGTTGGGTTGAAGCCCTCGCGCGGGCGCACGTCCTACGCGCCCGATTTGGGCGATGCCTGGAACGGCATGGCGATTGAGGGCGTGGTCACCCGCACGGTGCGCGATACCGCCGCCTGCCTCGATGTCATGTGGCAGCCGGCGGTCGGCGACCCCTATACCGCGCCGCCGCCCGCGCGTCCCTATGGCTCCGAGGTTGGCGCGCCGGTCGAGAAGCTCCGCATCGGCGTGTCATGGCAGGCGCCGCGCGGCTCGGCGGTTCATGCCGAATGCGTCAAAGGCACCAAGAGAGCCGCGAAGATTTTGGAGAGCCTTGGTCACCACGTCGATGAGGCGGCGCCTAAATTCGATGCCGCGCGGCTCGAAAAGGCATGGCTCACGCTATTTCAAGCCAACGAGGCCTGGGCTTTTATCGACTATGCGGCAGCAACCGGTCGTAAAATCTCAAATGCATTGGTCGAGAAGAACAATCTTCATCTCATCGAGCGCGGCAAAAAATTGACCGGGCTCGATATCCTGCGCGCCATCAACGATATGTATGCGGTGACGCGGCAATTCGCTCGCTTCTTCGAGACCTATGATATTTGGCTGAGCCCGACACTGGGCAGCCCGCCGCCGAGGCACGGCCATCTATTTGCCGACAACGATGCCGAGCAGTTCTTCGACCGTCTGTTGGCGTTCATCCCCTTTACGCCGATCTACAACGTAACCGGCAATCCCGCGATCACGCTGCCCCTCTATTGGAGCGCCGATGGTTTGCCCGTTGGCGTGCATTTCGGCGCGCGTTTTGGCGGGGAGGGGCTTTTGCTGCGCCTCGCCGCGCAACTCGAGGAGGCCGAGCCTTGGTGCCATAAGCACCCCAAGATCGGTCTGTGGAAGAGCTAAGGGCAAAGCGTGGCTAATCGGCTGATCAAGATTGAACGGATTTCCGGTGCGCTCGGCGCCGTGATCACGGGCGTTGATCTCAAGCGCCCGCTCGATGACGCGACCATCGCCGAAATTCGCGCGGCATGGCTTGAGCATCTCGTGGTTTTTTTTCGCGATCAGGATTTGACGCCGGCTGAATTTTTGGCCTTCGCGCGGCGCTTCGGCGCGCTTGATGAATACCCGTTCGTGAAGGGTATTGAGGGTTTTCCGCAAATCATTCAAGTCGCGAAACTCAACCATGAGCGAGTCAATTTCGGCGGTATTTGGCACTCCGATACGACCTACCTCGAACGGCCACCCATGGGCGCGATGCTACTTGCGCGTGAAGTACCGCCGGTCGGTGGCGATACGCTGTTCGCCAATATGTATCTGGCCTATGAGGCGCTTTCTTCGGGCATGAAACGGCTGCTCGATGGCCTGGTTGGGGTCAGTTCATCGGCCAAGGCCGATGTCAGCCGCACGCGCGAGGACCGCATCAAGGACAGCCCAGGCGAGCAGGCGCGCAAGAGCTATGAGACTGCGCATCCGGTGGTGCGCACCCACCCAGAGACCGGGCGGAAGGCGCTTTACGTCAATATCGCCCACACCGCGCGCATCAAGGACATGACCGAGGAGGAGAGCGCGGGGCTTTTACACTATTTGTTCCAGCACCAGGTTCGGCCTGAATTCACCTGCCGGTTCGCCTGGAAGCCCGGCTCGATGGCGTTCTGGGACAATCGGGTGGCCCAGCACAACCCGATCAACGATTATCACGGCCAACGCCGGATCATGCACCGCATCTCGCTGGCTGGTGATGTGCCGCGCTAGCACCTCTAGGCTTGCGGGCGGCGCTTCAGACGCGGTAAACCCAAAGCAGACACCCGCCTGAATTCCGAGGAGTGCGCGGCCGTGAAATTTGGATTGTTGTTTGCCTATCAAGTGCCGCCCACGAGCGGCATTCCATCTCACGAGCCCTATCAAGACATGCTCGCCTGCCTGCCGCGTGCGGAGGAGATGGGCTATGTCTCGGCGTTTCAAGCCTCGCACCACATCCAAAAAGACGGCTTCTGCCCGGGCCCGTTGATCGCCATGGCAGGCGCCGCGGCGGTCACCAAGACCATGCGCATCGGCACCAGCGTGTTGCTGGTCGCGCTCTATGCGCCGCTTAAGCTCGCCGAGGACGTGGCGGTGATCGACAATTTATCGAACGGGCGCTTCGTGTTCGGTATCGCGCCGGGCTATGTCACCAAGGAATTCGCGGCCCATGGCGTGCCGCGCGAGGAACGCGGCGCTCGCTTTGAGGAAGCGATCGACTTGATGACCAAGGCGTGGACGCAGGAAACCTTCTCGTTCGACGGCAAGTTCTTCAAGGTGCCTGAGGCCCAGATCACGCCGCGCCCGGTGCAAAAGCCGCACCCGCCGATCTGGTATGGCGTCTCGCATCCGGCGGCGTTGAAGCGTGCCGCGCAGCGGCGTTGCGTGCAGATCATGTCGCCGCGCCATGGCATGGCCGAACTCAAAGAGCATTACGGCATTTATGAAAACGCTGCTAAGGCGATTGGTTATAAGCCGCCCGAGCGGCCGATCATTCGCCAGGTCTATGTGGCGGAAACCACGGCCAAGGCCGAGGAACTCGCTGCGCCCGCGGTCAATTATCTCTATCGCGAGCTCTATGGCGCGGCCTCGGCGGCGGGCGATCGCGTGCTCAAGGCCGATGACGGCACGGTGATTGCCGATACCGGCGATGTCGGTTTTCAGAATTTCAAGGCGCGTTACATCATCGGCAATCCCGATCTCGCGATCCAGAAGATCAAGGAATATGAGCGCGAACTGAATCCGAGCGAGATGATTTGCTGGATGCATATGCCCGGCATTCGCGGCAAGGATGCCATGCGCTCGGTCGAATTGTTCGCCAAGGAAGTGATGCCGGCGTTTCGCTGAGCATCGGTCTATTCGGGTAGGGGCCATACGATGGATTTCGCGCTGAACGACGATCAGCTGACGATCCGCGATGCGATCACGCGGCTTTGCCAGGCCTATGGCGACGATTATTGGTTGGCCCGCGACCGCGACGGCAAATTTCCCGACGATTTCGTGAAGACGATTGCCGAGGGCGGCTGGCTTGGTATCGCCATGCCGAAGGAGATCGGCGGTTCGGGCTTCGGCATTACCGAGGCCGCCCTGATGATGCAGGCAATCGCGGAATCAGGCGGCGGCTTCGCGGCGGCGTCTTCCGTGCATATGAATATTTTCGCGCCCAACCCGATCGCGGTGCATGGCACGGCCGAACAGAAGAAGCGCATGCTGGCGCCCCTGATCGATGGCAAGGAGCGCGCCTGTTTCGGCGTGACCGAGCCCAATGCGGGGCTTGATACGTCGTCGATCGAAACGCGCGCCGAGCGGCAGGGCAATGCCTATGTCATCAATGGCCGCAAAGTCTGGACCTCGACCGCGCAATCCGCGAACAAAATTCTCCTCCTTGCGCGCACTGCGCCCAAGACCAAGACAAAACCAACCGATGGTCTGTCGCTGTTCTATACCGATCTCGATCGGCGTCATTGCGAAGTACGCGAGATCGAGAAAATGGGCCGCAAGGCGGTCGATTCCAACGCGGTTTTCATCGACAATCTGACCGTGCCGGCCGATGACCTGATTGGCGAAGAGGGGCAGGGCTTTCGCTATATCCTGCACGGCCTCAACCCCGAGCGTATTCTGATCGCGGCCGAGGCGGTTGGGCTTGGCCGTGTGGCCCTCGCGCGCGCCGCGAATTATGCCAAGGAACGGGTCGTGTTCGGCCGGCCGATCGGTCAGAACCAAGGGATCCAGCACCCTCTGGCCGATGCTTGGGCACGGCTTGAGGCGGCCAATCTCATGCTCTTCAAGGCGGCCTCGCTCTATGATCGGGGCGAGCCCTGCGGCACCGAAGCCAATGCTGCGAAATATCTGGCGGCGGACGCCTGCCATGCCGCGTGCGAACGCGCGGTTCTGACGCATGGCGGCATGGGCTACGCCAAGGAATATCATGTCGAGCGTTATCTGAGAGAATGCTACATCGCGCGCATCGCGCCGGTCAGCGCCGAGATGATTTTGAATTTCCTGGCCGAGAAGGTGCTCGGCCTGCCGAAATCCTATTGAGGGATCGATCGCCATCGGGCTTGTGCCGGCGGGCGGGCTGTCGATAATGTGGGCGCCTTTGGCTCGCTTTTGCGGGTTGTTTCATGAGGGAGGGATCAGACATGGCAAAAAAGAAAGCGGTGGTGGTCGGCGCGCGCGGCACCACGGGGCGGAATGTCGTGCAAGCGCTCGAACAAGACGGCGGCTGGGACATTATCGGGCTTAGCCGTCAACCGGCCGGCTACGACACCAAAGCCAAGTTCATCTCGGTCGATATCGAAGATATCAAGGATGCTGAGAAGAAGCTTTCGAAGCTGACCGACACCACGCACATTTTTTATTGCGGCCTGGCCGGCGGTTTCGAGGCGGAGAATGTCGAGGGCAATCTCGCGCTCTTAAAGAACGCGGTGACCGTCCTCGACAAGGCAGCACCGAAGCTCGAGCGCGTGATCCTGACTGAAGGCGGCAAATATTATGGCTGCCATTTGGGGCCATTCAAAACGCCTTCGGTTGAGACCGACCCGCGCCACATGCCACCCAATTTCTATTACAACCAGCAGGACTTCCTGACCAAGCTGAAGAAGGGCAAGAATTGGGACATGACCGTGGTGCGGCCCGAAATTGTGATCGGCCTATCCGCTGGCGTGCCGCTCAACACGCTCAATTTCATTGCGGTCTACGCCACGATCGCGCGCGAGCTCGATATTCCGTTCGATTTTCCCGGCCGCCCCGCGGCCTGGCACGCGCTCAATAAATATACTGATGCCGAAATCCTCGGCCGTTTCGAGGTTTGGGCCGCGACCAACCCGAAATGCGCGGGCGAAGAATTCAACATCACCAATGGCGATATGTTCCGTTGGGAATATTTGTGGGATCGCATCGGCGAGGCGTTTGGCTGCCGGCGCGGCAGAGTGCGGCCATGCTCTTTGACCAATCTGATGTCGGATAAGGGCCCGGTTTGGGACGCGATCGTCAAGAAGTACAAGCTGAAGCCTTACAAGATGGATCAGCTCGCCAATTGGATCTTCGCCGACTGGGTCTTCGCGCGTGATTGGGACATTATCCTAGAGGATCGCAAGCGCATCGCGTTCGGCTATAGCGAGATCATTTTTACGGAAGACATGTTCGACAACTACTTCAAGCGCATGAAAGCGCTGAAGATCATTCCGTAAAGGCTTGACGAGAAGGGGCGTCGGAGAGCCGACGCCCCGCTACCTGAAGGTGTGCACCTTGAGCGGTGTCACGCGCACGCGATCGCCGGCCTTGAGGCCAAGGCGCTTGAACTGAAACCGTGGTAATTCGACCTCGATCAGATCGGTAATGCTCGGCGTTTCGACTTCAAGCCTAACCGTTGAACCGATCGGCGCGATAAAGCGAATCACACTCGGCCCATTGACCTCGGCCTCGATGCCGATCTCGTGCGGGCGGGCGAGCAGAATCTCATCGGTCTTCGTGTCATCCGCATTGGCCGGACGGCCATTCCGGAAGCGGTTGACCGTGCCGAGGAACTCGAGCACGAAAGCGCTTTTGGGGTTCTCATAGACGTCTTCGGGGCTGCCGACTTGCTCGATCCGCCCATCGCCCATCACGACGACGCGATCGGCAATTTCGAGCGCCTCCTCTTGGTCATGCGTGACCAGGATCGAGGTCATGTTGGTACGATCATGCAGGCGGCGGAGCCACCGGCGTAGTTCTTTGCGCACCTTGGCGTCGAGCGCGCCGAACGGTTCGTCGAGCAACAATACCTTGGGCTCGATCGCAAGCGCACGCGCGAGCGCCACGCGCTGGCGCTGGCCGCCTGAAAGCTGATGCGGGTAGCGCTCGGCCAGCCAATCGACTTGGACGAGCTCGAGCAATTCATCGACCCTGCGGTGGATTTCCTGAGGGCCAAGCCGTTGTTCCCGCGGCCGGACGCGAAGACCAAAGGCGATGTTCTCAAACACCGTCATATGGCGGAACAACGCGTAGTGTTGGAACACAAAGCCAACCGCGCGATGACGCGCGCCAATACCAACGACGCTCTCGCCGTCAAAGAGGATGTCGCCGCCATCGGGTTCATCGAGGCCCGCGATCAGACGCAACAGTGTTGTCTTACCCGAGCCCGAGGGGCCGAGCAGCGTGATCATCTCGCCCTTATTGATAGAGAGCGAAACACTGTCGAGCGCCTGAAACTTTCCGAACCGTTTTGAGACGTCGGCGACGTCGATCGTCATGTCTTTCGCTCCCCGGGTTTGGGGCTAACGCTTAAACGCCAATCCAGCACGGCCTTGGCGGCGAGCGTCAGAAGCGCGAGTAAGGCAAGCAGTGAGGCAACCGCGAATGCGGCCACGAAATTATATTCATTGTACAAGATTTCGACGTGCAGCGGGATTGTATTCGTCGCGCCGCGAATATGACCCGAAACCACTGAGACTGCGCCGAATTCGCCCATCGCGCGTGCATTGCAGAGCAGCACGCCATAAAGCAACGCCCACTTTATGTTGGGCAAGGTGACGCGACGGAAGATCTGCCAGCCGCTGGCGCCGAGCGCAACGGCGGCTTCTTCTTCCTGCGTACCTTGTTGTTGCATCAGGGGAATCAATTCGCGCGCGACGAACGGAAAGGTGACGAATATCGTCGCCAAGACGAGGCCGGGCACCGCGAAGATGATTTGAACGCCGTGTTCGATCAGAAACGGGCCGAACCAGCCCTGCATGCCGAACAAGAGGACGAACACCAGGCCCGAGACGACCGGCGATACCGAGAAGGGCAGATCGATCAGGGCGATCAGGAAACTTTTGCCGCGAAATTCGAACTTGGCGATCGCCCAGGCGCCGACGACACCGAACACTAAATTAAGTGGCACGGCGATCGCGGCCACGATCAAGGTCAACTTCATCGCGGCAATCGCCATCGGATCGCCGAGCGCCCCGAAATATGCGTCCGCCCCCTGTCGAAAGGCCTCGGCGAACACGCTGGCAAGCGGCATGGCGATGAGGAGGCCGATAACGCCGAGCGCCACCGCAATCAGTGTCCAGCGCAAGGCCGCACCGGTACTTACGATGCGCGGTCGTTGCGGCACGCTCAAAACGATATTAGCGCTGCTCATCGGCCACTCACGCGGCTGGCGGCCATACGCCGCTGGAGAATGTTGATCGCCAGCAGAAAAGCGAATGAGGCACACAACATCACGACCGCGATCGCGGTCGCCTGAGCATAGGCGAATTCCTCAAGCTTGATGACGATCAAAAGCGGCGCGATCTCCGAGACCATCGGCAAATTGCCGGCGATAAAAATAACCGAGCCGTATTCGCCCACCCCGCGCGCGAAGGCGAGCGTGAAGCCCGTGACCAAAGCAGGCGCGATGGTCGGAAATACGATGCGACGCAGCGTCTGCCACCGACTGGCGCCAAGGCAGGCGGCGGCCTCTTCCGTTTCGTGGTCGAGATCTTCGATCACCGGTTGCACGGTGCGGACCACAAACGGCAGGCCGATGAAGACGAGCGCGATCAAGATGCCGAGCGGCGTGAAGGCGGCCTTGATGCCGATCTGTGCCAGGAGCCCACCGAGCCAGCCTGTTTCCGCGTATAGCGTCGTCAAGGCGATGCCGGCGACGGCGGTCGGCAACGCGAACGGCACATCGATGATGGCATCGACGAAGCGTCGGCCGGGGAAGGGGTGGCGAACCAGAACCCAGGCGATGAAGCCGCCAAGGACCGTGCTCACGAGCGCCGCGATAATCGACGTGACAAAGCTAAGGCGAAGTGCCGCCAAGACGCGAGGGCTCGCGGTTGCGGCGATAAACTCGTCGGGGCCGAGGCTGGCGGCGCGGGCAAACAACGCGGCCAGGGGAATCAATACGATCAGGCTAAGCCAAGTGACCGTCAGCCCAAAGGTGAGCCCGAAGCCCGGAATGACGCTGGGCTTCGGTTTAAAGGGAATCCAACCTGAATAGACCGCACTCATTGCGGGCCAGCATAGATTGAATCGAACACGCCGCCCTCGGCGAAATGCGTGATCTGGGCCTTGGCCCAACCGCCAAACACCTCATCCACTGTAAACAGCGCGATCGCGGGAAAGCGATCGGCATAGTTCGCTTTCACTTCCGGCAAACGCGGCCGGTAATAGTGCTTCGCGGCAATTTCCTGCCCTTCGGGCGAATAGAGGTATTGGAGATAGGCCTCGGCGACCGCGCGGGTGCCGCGCCGATCAACCACGCTATCGACCACGGCGACCGACGGCTCGGCCACGATGCTGACGCTCGGCGCGACGATATCAAGTTTGTCCGGGCCGAGTTCGTTCAGCGCCAGGAACGCCTCGTTCTCCCAAGAGACCAGCACATCGCCTATCCCGCGCTGAACGAACGTGATGGTTGAACCGCGCGCGCCTGAATCGAGCACCGGCACATTGCGATAGAGCGCCGCGACGAAATCGCGCGCCGAGGTCTCATTGCCGCCGGGTTGGCGCAGGGCATAGCCCCACGCGGCGAGATAATTCCATCGCGCACCACCCGACGTCTTTGGATTGGGCGTCTCGACCTTGATATCAGGTTTGATGAGATCGTCCCAATCCTTGATGCCCTTCGGATTGCCCTTGCGTACCAAGAACACGATGGTCGAGGTGTAGGGCGCGCTATTATCAGGGAGGCGCGTCTGCCAATCCTTGGCAATCAGGCCCCGTTGGCTAATCGCATCGATGTCATAGGCAAGCGCCAGTGTAACGACATCGGCTTCGATGCCGTCGATCACGGAGCGCGCTTGTTTGCCCGAGCCGCCATGAGACTGCCGGATGCTGAATTCCTGGCCGGTCTTGGCCTGCCAATGCTTGGTGAAGGCCTCGTTGAAATCCTGATAGAGCTCACGCGTCGGGTCGTAGGACACGTTGAGCAAGTTCGTCTCGGCGGCGGACAATGTTCCGCATCCAAAGATCAACAAGCCAATAATCAAGAACGAGGCCAAACGCGTCACAAAAACACCATCGGTAGCTTCATGGTTTCGGCACGGGCTTCTAGTTTAGTGACCCAGACCGGAGAGAATGAAGAGTGATTGAAGAAACAACAGCCGAATCAACGGACCAAAGCCGACGCTTGCCGATCATCGGGTTCTTCGGTCATCCTGCGCTTGAAGCCCAGAAGCACCAGGAGCCGTGAAGTGGCAAGCCGAAACCTTTGAGCGGGGCTTGAGGGCGCGCGATTGCCGGCGACCCGCGGGCTGGATTTGTCACCCGTTGCGTCGAGGGCGCGCTGAATAAAGCCCATCGCGACCGTGTCGTTCCACTCACGGTCGATCAGAATAAAGCCACCGGTCTCGCGGCAAATTTTGTAGGGATCAAACGCGATCTTCTGGTCGAGATGCACGCGGCAAAGTCCGATCTCGTTCAAATTCAGCGTTTCGGCGTGAAGCCGACCGTGATCGTTGATATCGAGCAAATAGCTTGGCGGCTCCAGCGTAGCGGTCGCGGATTTTGCGGCCAATTTTAAAGCATAATTATGGCCTGGCTTCAGGGCCTCTTCGGACATCCAAAGGATGGTCGCCTCGAACCCCGCGCCGATTGAGGCTGGCTCGGCCGCCGCGACCAACATATCGCCGCGTGAGATATCGATTTCATCGCTGAGCACAAGCGTGATCGACTGCCCAACCACGCCCACCTCATGATCGCCATCGGCCGTCACGATTCGGCTGACGCGACTTTCTTTTCCGGATGGCATCACGCGTACGCAATCGCCCGGCCAAATGCGGCCGCTTGCGATCAACCCCGAATAACCGCGAAAATCCGCATTCGGTCGGTTCACCCATTGGACCGGCAAGCGAAAGGGCGCCTGTTCGGTGATCTGAACGACATCGATGGCTTCAAGATGCGCGATCAGCGTCGGCCCGCGATACCAACCCAAAGCAGCCGAAGCGCTCACCACATTGTCGCCCTTAAGCGCGGCAAGCGGAATGCAGGTGATGGTCTTGAAGCCAAGCGGCTCGGCAAAGGCGCGGTAATCGCGTTCGATCTTGCCGAAGGTGAGTTCGGAATAGCCGACCAAATCCATCTTGTTGATGGCGAGCACCACATGCCGCACACCGAGCAAGGAAACGATCAAGCTGTGACGGCGCGTTTGCGGCAATACGCCCTTGCGCGCATCAATCAACACGATGGCGAGATCGGCGGTCGAGGCACCCGTTGCCATATTGCGCGTATATTGCTCATGACCCGGAGTGTCGGCGACGATGAATTTCCGCTTGTCCGTGGCGAAATAGCGATAGGCCACATCGATCGTAATGCCCTGTTCGCGCTCGGCGGCCAGGCCATCGACCAGAAGCGCGAAATCGAGATTGCCACCCTGCGTGCCGAGCCGCTTTGATTCCGCTTGGAGTGTCGCGACCTGATCATCGAATAGCAGTTTCGACTCATAGAGCAGCCGGCCGATCAGCGTCGATTTTCCGTCATCGACCGAGCCGCAGGTAATGAAGCGCAGCAGCGAGCGCGCACTCTGCCACGTCAGGAACGCGTCGATATCCTCTGTAATCGGGGCAAGGGCGGCTTGCATCAGAAATAGCCTTCTTGCTTCTTTCGTTCCATCGATGTGCTGCTGTCATGATCGATCAGGCGACCTTGACGCTCCGAGGTGCGCGCCACGAACATTTCGCGCAGGATCTCGGGTAGACTCGCCGCGTTACTCTCGACCGCCGCCGTGAGCGGATAGCAGCCAAGCGTACGAAAGCGCACCATGCGCTTTTCGATTACCTCACCGGGCTTCAAGGCCATGCGCTCATCATCCACCATGATCAGCATGCCATCCCGTTTCACGACCGGCCGGTCGGCGGCAAAATAGAGCGGCACGATCGGGATATTCTCCCGGTAGATGTA
The DNA here is from genome assembly GCA_009691045.1 of Alphaproteobacteria bacterium. Lineage (GTDB taxonomy): Bacteria > Pseudomonadota > Alphaproteobacteria > UBA828 > UBA828 > SHWC01. The sequence goes on from SHWC01000005.1 coordinate 38,326, forward strand.
TTCCCAGATGTCGAGTTCGGTCCAATTTGAAAGCGGAAACACGCGAATGCTTTCGCCCTGACGGAGCTGCGTATTGTAGAGCCGCCAGGGCTCCGGCCGCTGGCGCTTTGGATCCCAGCGATGTTGCGCCGAGCGAAACGAGACAATGCGTTCCTTGGCGCGGGACTTTTCTTCATCGCGCCGCGCACCGCCGAAGGCGGCATCGAAGCGCCATTTGTCGAGCGCTTGTTTCAACGCCTCGGTTTTCATGACATCGGTGTGAACCTTAGAACCGTACGTGAAGGGGTTAACGCCGCGCGCGAGACCCTCTTGATTGGTGTGAACCACGAGTTTGAGCCCGAGTTCCTTCACGCGGCGATCGCGAAACGCGATCATCTCGCGGAACTTCCACGTGGTATCGATATGGAGGAGCGGGAAGGGGAGCTTGCCTGGATGAAAGGCTTTCAACGCGAGGTGCAACATCACAGCTGAGTCTTTCCCGATCGAATAGAGCATCACCGGGTTTTCACAAGACGCCGCGATTTCACGGATGATGTGAATGCTCTCGGCCTCAAGCCGCTGCAAATGGCTCAATCCATGCGCGGGGCGGGTGGCCGCGATAACACGCTCATCGGCATCTGGCCGGACGAGTTCCACTGTGACGGCACCGTTCATTTTAGCTATTCCGACGAATCAAGCGGCCGTCGCTGACGACATGGAGACCGCATTCTTTTTTGTCTTCATCTTCCCACCACCAGCGGCCGGCGCGCTCGGGCTCGCCCGGTGCAACGGCGCGCGTGCAGGGCTGGCAGCCGATCGATAGAAATCCCGAATCATGCAGGGCATTGTAGGGCACGTCATGCGCGGCGACATAGTCGCCGACCTGCTCGCGCGACCAGTCGAGCAGAGGATTGGCCTTCAAAAGACCGCGAGCCTCATCGCGTTCGATAAAGGCAAAGGCACCGCGATTGGCCGATTGATTGGCGCGCAAGCCTGTGATCCATGACGAAGCGCCATCGAGCGCACGGTTCAGTGGTTCCACCTTGCGGGCATGGCAGCACGCCTTGCGGTTCTCGACCGATGCGTAAAAGCCATTGGCGCCTTGTGCCGCGAGCAGGGCTTCGAGCGCGTCATGGCGCGGATGGAGGGCCGAAATCTTTTTGCCGTACCGCGCCTCGGTGTCGGCCCATAGGTTATGGGTTTCGGCAAACAACCGGCCGGTATCGAGCGTCACGACCGCGATATCGAGATCTTGGGTAAAGATCGCGTGGCTGATCGCCTGGTCTTCAAGGCCGAGGCTGGTCGTAAAGACGAGCCGACCCGGCAAGGCAGAGCGCAAACGCGCGAGCCTGGCTTCAAGGCCAAGCGCACCAAAGCCTTCCGCGATCCGCGCGATGAGGGGCTGCCACTCGGTCATTTCGCGGGTTCCGTCTGTGCGACGCGGGTGTTCTGTTGAGCGCGCGCGGCGCGGCGGGCCTCCAAGATATTGCATGGCCCGGCATAGTCGCGTTGATAGCTGAGGCTGATGGTTTTGGCCGCGGCAAGCCATTCGGCCACCGGTTGCCGCGCGGCCAATGAATCATCGATTTCGACCGTGTCGAAGCCGGTGGCCAGCGCGAAGCCCAATTGATCGGCGATTAGATAGCCGTGGGCGCGTAGTTCACCCTTGAAGCCACGCACACGCAATTGCCGCGCAAGACTGAAGCCCCGACCATCGGTGAAGCTCGGGAAATTAATCGCGATTAGGCTCAATCGGTCGAGCCACGGGCGTAGCAGCTCAAACCCGGTGTCGCCGCCGACCGCGACGCCGAGTTTCGCGCCCGAGGTCAATACGGCCGCACCGTCCGGCTCGAGCCGCGTGAGCGGTACAATGACCTGGCGCGCCGCCAACGGGGCCGTCTCATCAAGGCGCACCCAGGGATCGGTAATGGCGCCGGTGCGATCAAGCAGCGGCATTGAGCGCCTCCTTGAAGTGGTCATGGCCGAGCCGGCGATAGGCGGCGACGAAGGTTTCGCCGGGCTTTCGTTTGGCTAAATAAACCGCGACCAGCCGCTCGATGGTATCGACCGTCTGGTCGGCGGTGAGGCCCGGACCCAAACGCTCGCCGATCGCGGCGTTCTCAGTAGGGTCTCCACCGAGCGTGATTTGGTATGATTCTTCGCCGCCCTTTTCGAGCCCAAGAATGCCGATATGGCCGACATGGTGATGGCCGCACGCATTGATGCAGCCCGAAATCTTGATCGCCAGCGGCCCGATCAGGCGTTGGCGTTCGGCATCGGCGAAACGACGCGAGATCGCCTGCGCCACCGGGATCGAGCGCGCGGTCGCCAGGCTGCAATAATCGAGCCCCGGGCAGGAAATGATATCGGTGATCAACCCGGCATTGGCGGTCGCGAGGTCCACCGCCGCGAGCAATTTCCAAACCGCATAAAGATCGTCTTGTCGCACCTGCGGCAGCACGATGTTTTGCTCAATCGTTACGCGCAGCTCATCAAGACTAAACCGCTCGGCGATATCGGCGAGGAGCCGCATTTGGTCGGTGGTTGCATCGCCCGGTACGCCGCCGATCGGCTTTAAGGAAACTGTCGCGATGGCATAGCCCGGCGCTTTGTGCGCGCCGACATTGATGGAAACCCAATTCGCGAAAGCGGGATCGTTCTTCTTGGCGTTCTCAAGCGCCGCCGCGCGCGCCGGCAGGCGATCATAGGCGGGTGGTTCGAAATAAGCTTCGATCCGCACGATTTCCTCGGCATCGGCCGCGATCGCCGATGCATCGAGCGCGGCGAACTCTTCTTCGACACGCCGCGCATATTCCTCGATGCCGACCTCGTGGACCAAAATCTTAATGCGCGCTTTGTATTTGTTATCGCGCCGGCCATAAAGGTTGTAGACGCGCATCATGGCCTCGAGATAGGCCAGCAGCGCCTTTTTCGGCAGGAAGGCACGAATCTTCTTCGCGATCATCGGCGTGCGGCCCTGGCCACCACCGACCCAAACCTCATAGCCGATTTCGCCAGCCTCATTGCGCACGACACGGATGCCGATGTCGTGCACCGCGATCGCCGCGCGATCGTCGCGGCAACCGGTCACCGCGATTTTGAATTTGCGCGGCAAGAAGCTGAATTCGGGATGTAGGCTCGACCATTGGCGAAGGAGCTCGGCGGTCGGCCGCGGGTCCTCGACCTCATCGGCCGCGACGCCCGAAAATGGATCGGCCGTGATATTGCGAATGCAATTGCCTGAAGTTTGAATCGCGTGCATTTCGACATCGGCGAGCTCTTGCAGAATGTCGGGCACATCGCGCAGGCGCAGCCAGTTATATTGAATGTTCTGGCGCGTGGTGAAATGGCCATAGCCGCGATCATAGGTCTCGGCGATATCGGCCAGCGTGCGCATTTGGCGCGCGGAGAGCGTGCCATAGGGAATGGCGACGCGCAGCATATAGGCGTGCAGTTGCAGATAGAGCCCGTTCATCAGGCGGAGCGGGCGAAATTCTTCCTCGGTCAGTTGGCCGCCCAAATGGCGCTCAACCTGAGTGCGAAACTGGCTAACCCGGTCCTGCACGAATTGATGATCGAATTCGTCATAACGATACATGGTGCTGCCCTTAGAGCAATGAATTGGCGCGGAGCGCCGCTTGCTTGCCGAGATCGAGCCTGACCGTTGGCCCAAGCGTGCGCAGGCGTTCGCGAAAGCGCACCGGCACAGGCGTGCCATCGGCCCCAAGCGTCACTTCGACGCGATAGGGATCGATAATGCGCCGCGCGGCCTTTTCCGCAGCGCCGATGGCGTCGAGCGCCGTGGTCTCATCGGCATTGCGCGCGATTTGGGCGGCGCGGTGATCGCGGGCCCAACCGGCCCCGGACCAAAACACCACGTCGCCTTCCAGCAGATCATTGGCGGTCAGAATGTAGAGAGCGTCTTGGCGGGCCATGTTCAGGCTCCAATCGGCAGTGCAAGGGTGGCGCGGTCATCGATGGCGGCAAGCGCTGCGCGCGGCGCGAGACCGACGAAAATGATCGCCGGCCCTTCGATGCGGTGCTGCTTTAACAGGTCCGGCAATTGGCCAAGCGTGCCGGCGACGATCTTCTGGTTTGGCCGGCTGGCATTCTCGATCACGCTGACCGGCGTATCGGCCGATGCGCCATGAATCAGAAGGCGGCCCTGCACGAAGCGCGCGCCACGCACGCCCATATAAATCGCAAAGGCTTCGCCCGGCCGTGCCAACGTGCGCCAATCATGTTCGGCAAAACCCTCGGCGTCGTGCGCGGTCAAAAAGCTGATCGTGCGGTTGCGGCCGCGCCTGGTGAGCGAAAAACCGCCAGCCGCCGCCGCGGCGAACGCCGCTGAAATGCCGGGGACGATTTCATAGGCAATGCCGGCGGTCTCGAGCGCGTCGATCTCTTCGTCGGCCCGGCCAAATACCAGTGGGTCGCCACTCTTGAGCCGCACGACGAACGCGCCGGCACGCGCCGCTTCGATCATGCGGGCGTTGATATCTTCTTGCTTCCAGGCGGGACCGGCGGGCGTCTTGCCGACCTCGATCAGGGTCGCTTCGCGCCGCGCGAGATCCAAGACTGCCGGCGCGACGAGGCGGTCATAAAGCACGACATCGGCCTCATCGAGCCGCTTGCGTGCTTTTAGCGTCAAGAGTTCAGGATCGCCCGGCCCGGCGCCGACCAACGCGACCCGACCAGTTTGGCTCGCGGTGGGCGCCGTTTGCTCATCAACAAAGGCCCTCAAGAGGCGCGCGGCCTCGGCCTCGCCCGATTCAATAAGGGCGCGCTCGCCAACGCCGCCGAAGAACCGGCGCAAGCCCTCAGCCGAACGCCTTACCCTTTGACGCCCGGCGATTCGCGCGAGCGTGCCAAGGCGGGGCGAAAGCGTCGCTTCAAACTGGGCCTTGATCGTGCGGGCGAGGGAAGGCGCCGTCCCTTCCGTGCCAATGGCAACCACGACCGGGTCGCGATCAACGATTGCGGGCGTCAAAAAATCAGAGGCTTCGCGCTCATCAACCACATTCACCAGCGCTCCAGCGGCCCGCGCGGCGGCAATGAGTTTTACGTTATCGGCGCCGTCATCGGTCGCAATATACACGAGACGCCGGTCGCTCACGTCATTCAACACAGCCGAACGTTTGGTCCACACCAAGCGGCGCGCATCGAGAAGACGCGTCACATCAATAGAAAGTTCTTCCGCAATTACCTCAATTTGGGCTTCTGTCTTCAACAGAAGGCGAAGCTTCGCCGCAGCCTTTGGACCGCCGCCAAGGACCAGAACCGAGGCGCTGCGCGTATCGATGAAGAGTGGAAAATAACGCATTGCTTGATCGATCTTTGGGCCCTTTTGGTTGTGTCCTCCAAACGGGCGGATCACGGGGGGCGAGGGGCATTCGGCCATCCCAGGATCTAATTTACATCAAAAAACGGAATTGTCAATTTAATTGCCATAAATATATAGAGAAATATATATTATACAAAACTGTAATGTTAATATGACTGATTCAATCCCGCCATTAGGTCGCGAAGCCCCTGTGCTGACGCGCATTTTGCCCTAGGCTGCGATCCGTTCGATGGCGCGGACGCGCCATCACCATGATTGGCTAAACCACCGAGGATCCGATGGCCCAAGATGTCGCGCCCAACAGCATCAGCGGTCGTAGCGCCTTCCTAGACCTACTCAAGCAGGAGGGGGTCGATCGCATTTTCGGCAATCCGGGCACTACCGAATTGCCGATCATGCATGCCTTGACCGACGCGCCCGAGATCAATTTCGTGCTCGGTCTTCAGGAATCGATCGTGGTCGCGATGGCCGATGGCTATGCCCGCGCTTCGGGCCGACTGGGGGTATGCAACGTTCATGTCGCGCCAGGGCTCGGCAATGCGATCGGCGCGCTGTTTACCGCGCATTTTTCCGGCACGCCCTTGATCGTCACCGCCGGCCAACAGGAACAGGGCCACGGCCTCACCGAGCCTTTGCTCTATGCACCGCTCGTGCCGATTGCGAGCCCGGTGGTGAAATGGGCAACCGAGGTCACGCGGCTCGAGGACCTGCCGCGCATTGTGCATCGCGCCGCTAAAATCGCGCAAACGCCACCAACTGGGCCTGTGTTCATCTCTTTGCCCGGCGACATTCTGAACGCCTTCGGGGCGATCGATCTTGGCGCGGCGACCCGCGTCGAGGCCGCAGGCCGGCCCTCGGATGAAATTCTCAAGCGCCTGGCGGCAAAACTAAGCGCGGCCAAACGCCCGGTCATTATCGCCGGCCACGAGATCGTCGCGAGCGATGCGTTCGCCGAGGCCGCGAAATTCGCCGAAGTGCTCGCAGCACCAGTCTTTCAGCAGACCGTGGTCGATGGCGCGCATTTCCCATCCGAACATCCGGCCTATCGCGGCATGTTGTCGCGCGAACAAAAGCGCGTGCGCGAACTGCTCAACCCGTATGACACGTTGATTTGCCTCGGCGCCGATGTGCTGCGCATGTCGGTCTGGAGCACGCTCGATCCGCTGCCGCCCGGTATGGCCGTGGTGCAGATCGGCTTGCGCGATTGGGAGATGGGGAAGAACTACGCGGCCGAGCTCGCGGTCCGCGCCGATGTGAAGGAAACGCTGAAGGCGCTGATCCCGCTTCTGCCGGCGCGCGGGGCCGCTGCGTTGGCGGCGCTGGCGGACGGCAATTGGTCCGCACAACGTTTGGCGCGACGCAAGAACCTTGAGCCAAAGGCCGGGCGTACGCCGCTCGACCCCGAATGGTTGATGATGCGACTGGTCGATCTCTTACCTGAGGACGCCATCGTGGTCGATGAGGGCATCACCACAACCTTGAACCTGCCCGCTCATTTGCCTTATCGCGATCGTTACAGTTATTTTGGCAATTCGAGCGGCGGCATTGGCTGGGGCATCGCGGCCGCGGTCGGCGCGCAAATCGCGCAACCGAAGCGCCGCGTCGTCGCGGTGATCGGCGATGGCAGCGCGATGTACAGCATTCAGGCGCTATGGACGGCGGCCAATCAGAAGCTGCCGATTATCTTCGTACTGGCCAATAATGGCGGCTATAAAATTTTGAAGCAGCGGCTCAAGCTGTTCCACGGCAATGACCGTCCGATCGGCATGGATTTCCGCGAGCCCTCGATCGATGCCACGGCGCTCGCGCGCGGCTTTGGTGTCACCGCGCATCGCGTGGAAACGGGCGAAGCGTTCGAGACCCGGTTCAAGGAAGCGCTCGCTGGCACCGCGCCAGTTCTGCTAGAGGTGATGGTCGATCGCACGGTCTAAGAGAGACGACCCATTCGGAGGGAGGCCAAGATGACAGCGCATATCGATTATTTTTTCTCGCTGAATTCGCCGTGGACCTATTTGGGCGCGGCGCGCTTTACCGAGATGGTGAAGGGCCATCGTGCGACGGTTATGGTGATGCCGGTCGATTTCGGTCAGATCTTCGCTCAATCGGGTGGCCTTCCCCTCGCCAAGCGCGCGCCACAACGTCAGGCCTATCGGTTGGTTGAGCTCAAGCGCTGGCGCGATCATTTGAGCCTGCCGCTCAATTTGCGGCCCAAATTCTTTCCGGCCAACGAAAACCTCGCGGCGCGTCTGGTCATCGCGGCGCGCGAAGCACGTTATGACGCGATGAGCCTGGCGCACGCGATCCTCCGCGCGGTTTGGGCCGAGGAGCGCGATATCGCCGATCCCGATACGCTGCGCGATATACTGCGTGTGCGCGGCCTCGATCCCGCGCCGCTTTTTGTCGCCGCCGAGACCGATGCGATCAAGACGGCCTATCAAGCCGGTACCGACAAAGCGATCACGGCGCAGGTGTTTGGGGCGCCGAGCTATGTGTTCGATGGTGAAATCTTCTGGGGCCAAGACCGACTCGAATTCTTGGACCGCGCGCTCAACAAGCGCGATTGAGGGGTTTACAGACGCCCTCAAACGCCGGGCGCGCGCTCCGCGCGCTTGGCTTTCGCCGCTGGCGCGGCGCGGCGCGGTCGCGCCGGCCAAGTCTCGACAAGTCGAACTCATCGAGACTTAGCATTAGCGTCGCTTGGGGGGCGGTGCGGCGTTGAGCGGGTCTTCGGGCCAAGGGTGTTTTGGATAGCGGCCCTTCATTTCACCGCGTACCGCGCGGTAGGAGCCGCGCCAAAAGCCTGGTAGATCGCGCGTCACCTGCACCGGCCGACGCGCCGGCGAAAGCAAATGAATGACCAGCGCCACGCGCCCATCGGCGATATTTGGGTGAACACCGAGGCCGAACAGTTCCTGCACCCGAACGGCGATCGCAGGGCCGCCTTCAGCCGCATAATCGATCGCGACGCGAAGCCCCGACGGCGCGATGAAATGCGTTGGCGCCAGGGCATCGAGCCGCCGACGCAGATCGAACGGGATCAAGGCCTCCAGCGCCTGATGAAGCGTATCGGCTGAAAGCTCGGTCAAAGCCCGTCTGCCGTAAAGGAAGGGACCGAGCCATGTATCGAGGTCTGACATCAAATTCGGGTCTGAAAGATCGGGCCAAACCTCGTCATTCAGTCCATGCAGAAACGCGGCCCTTGTGCGGAGCGAGCGGCTATCGTCGCGCCAGGATAGGGCATCGAGCCCAAGCGTGCGAATACCGCCGACGAGCGCGGCGGCGACCAACGCCGGGTCGGCGTCATTAATCTGCCCCTCGCTCAAGACGATGGCGCCGAGCCGACGCACGCGTTTGGCGCGCACAACCCGCGCCATGTGGTCGAACGCAACCTCATCCCGCGTTTCGATGTGGCGCGTAAAATCTTGCTCGATATCCTGTTCATCAAGCGGTGCGGCGAGAAGAATGCGCGAGCGCGCGGCGTCGCCAGCGAGTTCGGCGATGGCAAGAAACGGCTCACGCGCAAGCGCATCGCTCGGGTCCACCATGGCGCCCCGACCGTTCGCGAGTAGGAATTCGCCGCCTCGCTGAGCGCGGGCCTTCGCCACCCGGTCGGGAAACGCGAGCGCCAGCACCGCGCCAGCCCGCTCAATCGCCATGGGTTGGTCGCGTCCGCCCGCAAGTGTCTGCCACTGCGCCGCAAGGCGTAAGCCGGCGCTCACGCGCTCGCCGCGCTCATGCCCAAGGCGTCGCAGGCGTTCGCGAATATCGACATCGGTGCCGCCGAGCTCGCGCTCGGTCAACACCAGCGCGAGACGCGCGGCAAGGGCCCCATCACCTCGCTCCGCCGCGGCACAAATCATGTGCGCGAGGCGCGGCGGTAGCGGTAAAGCGGCGAGTTTCTTCCCATGAGCCGTCAGGCGATTATCCGCATCGAGGGCGTCGAGCGATCTGAGCAGAGTGGTTGCTTCCGTCAGCGCACCGGCGGGCGGCGGATCGAGCCATTTCAAGGTCGTCGGGTCGTGCGTTCCCCAATCGGCCAACGCGATTCTGAATCCCGAGAGATCGGACTCCAAAATTTCCGGTGTCGCGAAGGGGCGGAGCGCGCGTGTCTCGGCCTCGTCCCACAGGCGATAGCAAATGCCCGGCGCGACGCGACCGGCACGGCCGCGCCGTTGATCGACCGCGGCCCGCGCGGCGCGCTCGGTGACGAGTTTGGTGAGGCCCGTGCCCGGATCATAGCGCGGCACGCGCGCGAGCCCGCTATCGATGACGACGCGCACGCCTTCAATGGTCAGGCTGGTTTCGGCGATCGAGGTGGCGAGCACGATCTTTCGCTTGCCAGCCGGTGCAGGCTCGATCGCACGGTCCTGGTCACGCGCATCGAGCGCGCCATAGAGAGGCGCGATCATGACATCGCTGGAAACCCCATCCGCGATCAATCGCTCGGTTCGTCTGATCTCGCGCGCGCCCGGCAGAAACACCAGTATGTCGCCCTCCGTCTCGCGTAAGGCACGCTGCACCGCGTCGGCCACCATGGGCTCGATCCATCCGCGCGGATCGCGGCCGAGATAGCGTGTCTCGACCGGAAACATGCGCCCTTCGCTTTCAATCACCGGCGCATCGCCCAGCAAAGTCGCCACGCGCGCGGCATCGAGCGTCGCCGACATCACTAGAATACGTAGATCATTGCGAAGCGCTGCTTGAGCACCGAGCGCAAGGGCCAGACCAAGATCACCATCGAGACTCCGCTCATGGAATTCATCGAACAGCACGCCGGCAATGCCTTCGAGCGAGGGGTCGCCGAGGATCATGCGGGTGAAGACGCCTTCGGTGACGATTTCGATCCGGGTTTTGGGGCCGCTTCTTCGATCGAGCCTGACGCGATAGCCGATGGTGTCACCGACCGTCTCGCCCAGAGTCTTGGCCATGAACCCTGCGGCGGCGCGCGCAGCCAAACGGCGGGGTGCCAGCACAATCAGTTTCCGGTCCTCGATCCACGGTTCATCGATCAGCGCCGGGGGCACGCGCGTGCTCTTGCCGGCGCCGGGTTGGGCAACCAGCACGGCATTGGGCCGTTCGCGTAAATGCGCTTTCAGCGCGGGCAGAATCTCATCGACTGGAAACATGGCAGCGGAGCATAGCCGCTTGGCCCGGCCAGGCCGCAATAAGCCAGTCGATTTGTGCCATCAATTCTTGCACTATCGTCCGACAATAAACGCAGGGAGAGCCGACCATGGCCTGGCAGCCCACACGAGATTTTCTCGGCTACGCCGATAACCTGCCCGACCCAAAATGGCCGGGTGGCGCACGCCTCGCGGTCAATTTCGTGATGAACTATGAAGAGGGCTCCGAGCCTTCAGTACAAGACGGCGAGGACCACACCGAGGTCGGCCTCTCCGAGGCCCAAGGCCTCAACCAGGGCATTAAGGGGCGCGACCTCGCGGGCGAAGGCCTGTTCGAATATGGCTCGCGCGTCGGCTTCTGGCGCGTCATGCGCGCCTTTGAGGAACGCAAATTGCCCATGACGGTCTTTGGCTGCGCGCTCGCGCTCGAGCGCAATCCAAAAGCCGCCGCCGCGATCAAGCGTGCCGGGTTCGACGTGTGCAGTCATGGCTGGCGCTGGATCAAGCATTTCGAGTTGAGCGAGACCGAGGAACGCGATCACATCAAGCGCGCGGTTGCGTCATTCCAGAAGACCGTGGGCGAGGCGCCTGCCGGCTGGTATTGCCGCTATGGACCCGGCCTCAGCACGCGTCGCCTCGTGGTCGAGCATGGCGGCTTTCTCTATGACTCGGATTATTACGGCGATGAGCTGCCATTCTGGCAGACGGTCGAGGGCAAGGGCCATCTCGTGATCCCCTATTCGATCACCACAAACGACGTGAAGCTTGCCGGCTGGGTTGGCACCGCGGGCGATTGGTTCACCTTCGTCAAGGACGGCTTCGACATGCTGTATCGCGAGGGCGCCAAGCAGCCCAAGATGATGAGCATCGGGCTCCACAACCGCCTGATCGGGCATCCCTCGCGCGCGGTCGGGCTCGAGCGCGTGCTTGATTACATGCAGAAGCACAAGGACGTGTGGATCACCAAGCGCGTCGACATCGCCAAGCACTGGATCAAGACGCATCCTTTTCCCGGCAAGGGGCTGAACGAGTAGGGGGGCACGGTGAGGGTCTGTTGTGGCGGCATATCCACGCTTGCGAGAGTGCACGCACGGGCGGCGTTGCCGGAGCGGTTGCCGTGGGCTGGGTCCGGGGCGCCGGCTCAGGCCGGTTTTGATGTGGCGATAACGAGGTTCTCGGCAATCCCAAACACCCTCACCCTAACCCTCTCCCGCATGCGGGAGAGGGGAACACGTTGAGTCGATGCTTGAGCACGTACGAATGGCGGCCGGCCGGAGAGGGAATCCAGAGGGCTATGCGGGGTGTCAGCGCCCTTGATTGGCGCCCCTCAGCCGCGGCGACCAGGCGTCGGGAATCTCGATCTCGACCGAGAGCATCGCCGCGCCGAGCGCCTTGCCATAGTTATCGAGACAAAGACTCCGCGACACGCCACCGCCGAGCGCGCCATGGGCGACGAAATTGAGCACGCCGAGGCGCGGCACCTCATAGCGCTCGACCGCGCCATTGATCACGCCTTTGAAATGAGCTTTTACGCGCGCGGGCGTGAGCTGTTCGGCGAGCGCGGCGTAAAATTCCGGCTCATAGGCGACCACGACGATGTTTGAAATGTCGCCCTTATCGCCGGAGCGGGTGTGGGCGAGGGCACGCAAGGGAACGCGCATCGTCCTGCCCCTACACGAAATGAATCTGAGGTGTCAGCGCCGCGCGCGGCACCAGCGCCGACCAAACGCCGATCACCTCGCGTACGCGGTCGGCATGGGGCACGCGCTTCCCGGTATGCCCGACGCCCGACACCGCCATGGCATCGACCTCGCGGCCGATCTTCTCGGCCTCGCTGCGCGTCTTGGTGCGCGCGGCGACCCGCACGGCGACCTCGTAGGGCGGCGCCGCAGGCACCGGCGACATCGCCCCATGAATGGCATTCACACCCAAAAAATCGATCCGAATGTCTTCGGCCTTGATCTCGATGATCTTGAAGCGCTCGCGCAAGATTCGCTCGGCCAATTGCGCCCGCTCCAACGCGCCCGGGCCGGCATAGAAGAACATGTCCTCGCCAATGAAGCCTTCCTGCGCGCCGATCGAGACTTTGAGCGTGTCGGTGCGCGCCTTGCCGCCAATGCCCGAAACGCGCACGCGATTGGCGCCCTTGTCTTCGATCACCGCGCTGGTGAAATCGACCACCACATCGGGCGTGATGTAATTCGCCGGGTCGTGCACTTCGTAAAACATTTGTTCGAGGATGGTTTGTCGGTTCACCGCGCCACCTGTTTTGGCGACCTTGGTGATGACCGCGCTGCCATCGGCGTCGACCTCGGCGATCGGAAAGGCGAGGTTCCAAGGCTCGGACACGTCCTTATAGCCCGGGTCGGCGAAATAACCGCCGGTCACCTGCGCGCCGCATTCCATTAAATGCCCGATCCCGGAGCCTTGGCCGAGGCGTAGGGCGTCATGCGCCGACCAGCCATGTTCGACCATCATCGGTGCCAAGAAGATCGAAGGATCGGCGACGCGGCCCGTGATCACGATGCGGGCACCCGCCTTAAGTGCGTCGGCGATTGGCTCGGCGCCGAGATAGGCCTCGGCCGAGACGATTTCGCCCGGGATGCTCGAAATCGGCCCGCCGGTTTCCATCAGCGTGGCGCCGAGCGCGTGCAAGCGGTCGAGGCTGATCACACTGCCGGTCACCGCCGCGACTTTCCAATTCGTGATGCCGTGCTCGGCGAGCAGCTCCTTGGCGCGGGTCGCGGCGCCGATCGGGTTGATCCAACCTTGGTTCGAGACGATCCGCGTGCCGCGGTTGATGCAGGCCGGCAGGACCGCGCGCATGCGGTCGTCCAAATACGTGTCATAGCCTTTGAAGCTCGGGTCGCGGCGCGCGCGCACTTGCGCGGCGGAAACGGTCGCCTCCGCCATGGTCTCGAAGCAGAGGTAATCGAGATCACCCTCGGCCGCGTTGAGCGCGGCAGGCGAGATCCGATCGCCCCACCATGCCGCGCCTGCGCCGATGCGGACGGTCATCAGCGGCCCCAAGGAACTATCGGTGATTCAGATTCGATCATAGCTCAAGCGTCCGGATCATCTCGGCATACGCGGTTTCGGCCGCGGTCAAACTATCGCGCGATTGGTCGAGCGCGATGGCGAGTTTCTCAATCTCGTCCTCCTGGGTCGCAAGCTTCTTCAAATAGCGCGCATGGAGATCGCTTTCGCGCGGCACTTGGCCAAGGCTCTCACGCAGCCGGCGCTGCTCCTCCAATAACCGCGCGTTCGATTTCTCCAACCGAATGACGCGCTGCCGCATGGCTTCGATCTCGCCGCGCTTGAGAGACAGGTTCTTGAGCGCTTGCTTCACCGCCGGGCTCACACCTTTGCTATCGGCATAGTGGACCAACATGTCGGGCGTGAAATCGGCCAGCGCATAGCTCTCCGCAATGGTGCGCTCAAGCGTAATGGCGGCATCAACAAGCGCGCCAGGGGCCAAATCAAAAGGCAGGCGATAAGGGGTTTCGCTCAATTCGCTGGCCTTGGTTTTGGCCGCAAGCTCCCACCCGGTGCGGCGTGGATGTTCGATGATCAAATGTCGGTTGTCGCTCGCCGCCGACTTGATGCGGTAATGCGAGACGTCGTTTTCGCGTAGTGTGAATTGCAGCATCCCCTGAGAAACCTTGGCGCTCGCGATGGTGCGCATATTGCGATCTTCGCGATCGACCGTGATTGACGAGTCAATCGCAAAGCTCAATAGGCGCTCTTCGCCGGCGGGCATGGTCGCTAACCGCGCATCGCTTCGCTACGCGCGCCTCACAGCCCGCGATAGCACAACACCAAATCGGGGCCGTTATGCCCTTTTCTCGTAACCCGACTGGTACACATTCACGCCGCCATCCGGCACATTTTGTCTCCGCCCTTTACACCATTGTCGCCTTGGTGTCAGCATGCAGCCTTTGGGAGGAGGAGCAGGTCAGCAAACCCAAGGAGTCGCGAGCACCGGATATCGTACGACTTGGCGACACGCTGCCAAAACCACCGCCCGCGGCCGATGCGCTAAGGGGTACGCTTGTGGCGCCGCTCCCTCCGAGTCGACCGTTTCGTGTTGAGCCTTACGCGCCGACCGATTCGGGTTGGATCGTTCGTTTGGTTGGGCCGCCCGGCTCGGAAATGGCTGGGCCGGTCGACGTGGTTGGGCTGAGTGAGGACGAGACGATTGATTTGCTGGGCGAGCCCGTTGAGCGGTATTGGCGACCGCCCGCACGGGTGCTGCGTTACGCCTCCATGAGCTGCGCGGTTGACATCTATTTTTACCTCGACGTTGCGAAAGACAAATTTAAAGCGTTGCAGGTGGAAGGGCCGGAATTGGCTTCTGACGGGCAGGATCTGAAAGTATGCTTGGGAAAGGTGAGGGATGAACGTCGAACCCAATAGCTCGACTTCCGGCGCCACCGACATTGCGCCACAGCGCTGCGTCGCGGTCGTCGATGACGATCAGACGTTCCGGGATATGATTACGCTCAACCTTGAGGAAGCGGGCTTTAAGGTCGTTCCTTTGGTGAGTGGCGAGGAAATCCTTTCCTGGGTGGCAGGTGGCGGCAAGGCCAATGCGATTTTATTGGACTGGCGGATGCCGGGCATGGATGGCCTTTCCACGCTGAAGCAATTGCGGGCCACGGGCTCGGAAGCACCCGTGATAGTTCTGACGTCGTTGGGCGAGCCGGTCTTCGAAGAGGCGGCGCTCGCGAACGGCGCGGTCGACTTCATCGACAAATCCCGCAGCTTTACGATTATCGAGAAGCGCATCACACTCATCATCGGCGGCTGGCGACTGCCCGAGGCTGGTCCGACTTTGGCCGGCGAGCAGGTTACGAAGATCGGCGAGCTCGAATTGCGTCAAGGCAGCAGCCGCGCGATGTGGCGCACTCATGCCGTTAGCCTCACCCTGAGTGAATTCAAAGTGGTGGCGGTGATCGCCATGAAAGGGGGCAATGACGTTTCCTATCGGGACATCTACGACGCCGTGAAGGGCAAAGGCTTCATCGCGGGCCACGGGTCGACCGGGTATCGGGCCAATGTTCGTTCGTTGGTAAAGCGCGTGCGGCAAAAGTTCAAAGACGCCGATCCAGCGTTCGATCATATCGAGAATTACCCAGGCTTCGGCTATCGCTGGCTTGAGGCTCGTCCCGCCGACGCGTAACCGCGACAGTGCCCCGTCTCCAACTTCCAACCGTCTTCCGATCGTTGAAGACGCGGCTGTTATTGCTTATCCTGGTTTTCGCCATTGTGCCAACCGTGCTCTATGTGGCCTTCAGCGAGGCCGAGGCACGCAAACAGGGCGTTCTACTCAACGCAATTCGCGATAAGGGCTTGATCATCGCGCGCACGCTCGCGCCGGCCTTGGCCGTGGATGATCGGCCGTTGGTCGAGTTCCAAGCCGAGCTCAATCGCTACGCGACCGACGACACCCGCATCAAACTTTTGCTGAAGCCACACGCGGTGGGCGAGGATCAGCCAGGGTTTCACTATGTGGCGGCCCAGGTGGCGGCAATGGCGGCGGTAATGGTAGTGGAAACGGCGGCGGAAATGGCGGTGGCAGCGCCTCTGCCGGCAATGGCCAAGGCAATGGCAATGGCCAGGGCATGCGTCTTCCAGCGCCTCGGCCAGCGCCTCGGCCAATGCGTCGGCCAACGCCTCGGATGGCAATAGCGGCAATAACAAAAGCGCGAGCCTGATGGGTAGCCTCAACGCTGCCCATGCCGCGCCGCAGGCCCTGGCAAACGCCAATAAGAATTCACGCGTCGGTCAAATCGCGACCTATTCCAGCGCCATTCAAGCCAATGAGGTCGATAACGCGGCCGCCGCGCTGGCCGAGGCCGCCAATAAAGACGACGGTATCGTCGAAAGCGTGGTCCACGCGGTCAATTCGCTTCTCGGCATCGATAGCA
Organism: Alphaproteobacteria bacterium; assembly: GCA_009691045.1. Lineage (GTDB taxonomy): Bacteria > Pseudomonadota > Alphaproteobacteria > UBA828 > UBA828 > SHWC01. Next base: position 54,702 of record SHWC01000005.1, read on the forward strand.
CCGAGGTCGCGACGCCCGAGGCCCCCGATGGTGACACCACCGGTGACACGACGGGTGACGCGACCGCGACCGTGGACACCGGCGAAGTGGCGGAGCCGGCCGTGGCGGGCACGGTTCATAGCCTCGAGGCCAATGTGGTTGCGGCCATTCAGGGCCCGGCGCCCGAACCGACGGCGCCGGAACCGACCGCGCCCGCGACCCCTTAATCTAATTCACTCCCGCGAGCACCATTCGGCGCGGCGGAGCGAAAGCTCCCCGCGCCGATTTCGTTTGCCGTATTGACGAGCGCGCATCGCCCTGTGAACCATCTTCCCTCAATTTCGCGAGACGGGGAGGGCGATCATGGCGAGCAAAGCAAAGACGAAGCCGAGCGCGCGACGTACGGCAACCAAAAGGCCCGCGACCAAGCGCGCCGCCGCGATCAACAAACGCGCCACCAACAAGCGCGCCGCCGCTACCACCAAACGCCCGGCTGGTCTTGAAGCGACCATCACCGCGGATGTTCTCGCCCGCATCGCGAAAACCAAAGACAAGCGCCTCAAGCAGGTGATGACCGCTCTCATCACGCATTTGCATGGCTTCGTGCGCGAGATCGAACCGAGCGAAGCGGAATGGATGCAGGCGATTCAATTCCTCACCGCGATCGGCAAGAAATGCGACGACATGCGCCAGGAATTTATTCTGCTCTCCGATACGCTCGGCGCCACCATGTTGATCGACGCGATCAATCATCGAAAGCCCAAGGGCGCGACGGAATCGAGCGTGCTCGGGCCGTTTTATCGCGAGGCCGCGCCTGAGATAGCGCACGGCCAAACCATCAACCTCACGCCGGACGGCGAGCCCTGCCTCGTGCGCGGCCATGTGCGGAGCGCGAAGGGCGCGCCGATCAAAGGCGCGGTGCTCGACATTTGGCAAACCGCCGCGAACGGCATGTATGAGGGCCAGGACAAAAACCAGCCCGCGTTCAACCTACGCGGCAAACTGAAAACCGACGCGCAAGGCCGCTATGAATTTCGCACCGTGGTGCCGGTGTGCTACCCGATCCCCGATGACGGCCCGGTTGGCCAGCTTTTGAAGGCGACCGGTCGCCACCCTTATCGCCCGGCGCATATTCATTTCATCGTGTCGGCCAAGGGCTATCAGCCGATCGTGACCCAGGTGTTCGCCGACACCGATGCCTATATCAAATCGGATGCCGTGTTCGGCGTGAAGGATTCGCTCGTCGTGCATTTCGACAAGCACGGCTCGAAGGCCGACGCCCAGCGCCTCGGCCTCAACGCGCCGTTCTACACGCTCGATTATGATTTCGGTCTGACTCCGGCGAAGTAGAGAGGGGCGGTGCCGGTCGCGCAGGAGCGGTGATTCAGCCCAGCAGAGACGGCCTCTACTTCAATTGGGCTGCATTTCCCGGGGTCACGTCACCAGTAGTTTGGAGTTTTTGTGAGTCACGATTATGCGTCGTGCGAAGACCCCGCATGGTTCTATTATTGATTACGAAAAAACAATGGAAATACGCGCGACTTATTTCGGTAATAATGCTCGGTACCCGATATAAGCGAGACCCGGAATGGCCGAGCAACGCGCAAGGTCAAACCTTATTTGTCACTCAATTTCTACTTGTCGCGCCGTTGGAGTGCGCGCACCACGTTAGTCATGTGGCGAATCGGGCGTAAAGAAGCCGACGCCGTGCCGAGCACGGCGGCATGAGCGGCATGAAGGGAGTTCGGGCAAGTGGATCGCTGGATTTGCGACCCTGTGAGGCCCTCGTTATGACCTCGATCGGCTGTCTTTTTTGAGGCGGCGAAATCTCGATCGGTCAAGCGGCGTTGACCACAAGAGTCTTTGACGAATTCGGCCGAAACCCGAAGGAACGCGTCCGCGACGAATTATCAAGATCACAGAGGCGCTAAAATCGTTCGAAATCCTTAGGAATTTTTGGTGGCCGAACCGGCCGCCGCCACATCAGGGAGAATGTCATGGCTCAGTCCTTTACGAAGACGTTGACCAGCGGGAACGACATCTATTTTCCCGCGAAGAAGAACGCGGCTGTTGATGACACGATCTTTGGTGTGGGCGGCAATGACTTCATTTATGGCGGCAATGGCCAGGACACGCTTGATGGCGGCCTCGGCAATGACACACTCGTCGGCGGTAATGGCAAAGATATTCTCAAGGGCGGAGAGGGCAATGATCTGATGTACGGCGATGAAGTGCCGATATCTCTCATCCCGAAAGGCAGAAAGACCGACGATCAAGTCGTCAACATCCACGAGAACGGCCCGGACACGATGGACGGCGCCGCCGGCAATGACTTCATTTATGGCGGCAATGGTTAGGACACGCTTGATGGCGGTTCCGGCAATGACCAACTCTTTGGCGAGAACGGCCCCGACACGATCGCCGGCGATAATCTGCAATTCGATGGCACCAACTCGGCGGACCTGGTCAACGGCGAAATCGACTCGATCATCGGTAACGACACGATCGAAGGCGGCAATGGTGATGACACGATCGCCGGCGAGTTTCTGTAATTCGTCGATAACGTCGCGGTCAAATTCGGCAACGATTCGATCGATGGTGGCGCTGGCGGTGACGTGATCTACGGCGATGCCAAGTCCGTCGATACGGGGAACAACAATCAAGCCAACATCATCGGCGGGAATGACACGATCAATGGTGGTGGAGGCAATGATCTGACTTTCGCCGATGGCGAATCTGTTTCGAACTCCGACACGTCTAACGTCCAGGAATCCGCCACGGGTGGCGATGACGTGGTCAATGGTGGCGATGGCGATGATAAGATTTTCGGCGATTGGACTGTAGTCGTCGGGTCGGGCGGCATGCAGCTGATCGGCGGCCGAGACACGCTCTCGGGCGGCGCGGGCGATGATCTGATTTATGGTGATGGCGCCTCGGGCGGTGCGATCGACGAGACCAATAGCGCTGGCGAATCGGTGGGCGGCCGCGATGACGTGATCGACGGCGGCTCGGGCAGCGACACGATCTGGGGCGATTGGGCCTCGGTCGATCCCTTGACCGACATCGTTATCGGCGGCGATGACATCATCCATGGCGGTGACGGAAACGATACGATCTTCGGCGGCCTCGGCAATGATACGATCACCTACACGGTCGGCGATGATGATGACATCGTCGATGGCGGCAGCCATTTCAACGATCTTGATACGCTCATCGTCAATGGCGAAGCGGGCGTGCCGCACACCTTCGTCCTGGTTCCGATCGTGGTCGCGGGCGTCGATAATGATCGACTCTCGATCTCGGTCGACGGCACGCCGAGGCTCGACGCCGATGGGATCGAAGACGTGGTGTTCAACGCGGGCGATGCCGGCGATACGCTCGACATCGGCGGTAATTTCAGCGACACCGATCTCCTGCCGACCACGATCTTCTTCAATGGCGGCGATGGAAATAACCGCTTGATGGGGGACGATCTGTCGGCGCCTCATTCCATCCAGGCCCAGGGCTCCGGCGGTAATGACACGCTGATCGGCGGTTTGGGGAACGACCGGCTCTTCGGCGGCAATGAGGACGGCTCGGTGGTGGTCGGCAGCGATGACGATGTGATCTACGGCTTCGGCGGCAATGATTTGGTGGTTGGTGGTGCCGGTGCCGATATCCTGTTTGGCGATGATTCGGGCCTGCTGTTGGTTGGCGATGATAGTCTGAATGGCGGGGCCGGAAGCGACTTGCTCGTGGGCGGCGATGGCAATGATATTCTGACTGGCGGGTCAGGCAGCGATCAGTTCGACTGCAACGTACAAGACGTGGGCGTGGGCGCCGATACCATCACTGACTTCACCGACGATGGCGTCGACGGCGATATTCTAAACTTGGCCGACCTGTTCCCGGCCGGCGGAGACACGCTCGCGAACCTGCTCGCCGACGGGTTCCTCCTACTTGACAGCAGTGCCGATGTCGGCGGCGGCGCGGCCTTTGATACGGTGGTCAGTTACGATGCCGATGGCAGCGTTGGCGCTGGCGCCGCTGTCATATTCGTGACTGTGCTCGACACCACGCTCGACGGCACGGATACGGCGAACTTCATCGTCTAGGCGGTTCATTCGGTCGGCGATTGGTCTGGCAATCGGATTTGGGGAGAGGGGGCTTCGGCCCCCTCTCTTTTTGTTTTGTTTCCGGATTGCGAGATTAGGGTGACACCGTATGAAACCCGGCTTCCAGACTTTCTAGCTGAACGTTGCGGAGGCGATCGACAGCGAGACCGGCGCGGATGGCGATTGTGTGTTAGGCATCGGTCAATTTGGAAGCGCGGCACAGAGGCCGTGCTTCAATTAATTTGTTCGTCATGCCCCGCGACGGCGGGGCATCCAGAGGCGGCGGCACCGTCGGCTTTTTGTGAGTTCTGGGTCACCCGGTCAAGCCGTGTGACGACGATCTGAGAGATGACGGCCCTCTTGCGCCGCCGCTATCGCCGCGTGCCACGTGACCGACTACCCCGCCTTCACCGCGCGTAAATTATTCGACTCAACCCAGGCATGGGTCTCGTCGAGCGTGGCGCGGAAGCGGCGCATGATCTCGGCGAGTTGCGCCTCATTGATGATGAGCGGCGGCGAGAACGCGATGCTGTCGCCCGATGCGGTCGCGCGCAAAATAAGCCCGCGCGCCTGCGCGGCGCGGCGCACGAATTCCTTCACGCGGAGTTGTGGCGCGAAGGAGCGCTTGCTCGCTTTGTCGGCCACCAATTCAACCGCGCCGCAGAGGCCGACGCCGCGCACCTGGCCGACCAGCGGATGATCGGCGAAGGCGCGAAGCCCGTTCTGCAAAATGGGTGTGAGCCGCCCGATATGGTTCAGCATGTCGCGCTCTTGAAACAGATCGAGCACCTTGAGCGCAACCGCGACCGCCACCGGATGCCCGGTTGTGGTGAACGCATGCGCGAAAATGCCGACCTTCTTCGCCTGCTCGGCGATCGGCTCCCATAGTTTCTCGCCCACCAGCACCGCCGAGAGCGGCTGATAGCTTGAGGTGATGCCCTTGGCGAGCGACATCAGATCGGGTTTGATGCCGAAGGTCTCGCAGCCGAACATCTTGCCGGTGCGGCCATAGCCGGTGATCACTTCATCCGCCATGAACAGCACGTCGTGCTTTTTCAGCACGGCCTGAATCTTTTCGAAATAGGTCGCTGGCGGCACGATCGCGCCGGCCGCGCCCATCACCGGCTCGGCCACAAACGCCGCGACCGTTTCGGGCCCTTCCTGTTCGATCAGCGCGTCGAGATTAATGGCGAGCCGCGTCGCGAACGCCTCTTCGCTCTCGCCCGGCAGCGCTTCCCGATAATAGTGCGGGAAGTCGGTGTGCAGTACATTCGCGATCGGCAGATCGAACGCCGTGTGCATGGCGGGGATGCCGGTCAAACTTCCAGCGCCTATGGTGAGGCCATGAAAGCCCATGCGCCGGCCGATGATCTTCTTCTTCTTCGGCCGCCCGATCGCGTTGTTGTAGTACCACACGAGCTTCACCATCGTGTCGTTCGCTTCGGAGCCCGAATTGGCGAAGAACACGCGCGCCATCGGCGCCGGGGCGATGGCTTTGAGCCGCTCGGCCAATTCGCCGGTCGGCGTCGTCGCCTTGTCCGTGAGGTTGATGTAATAGGGCAGTTTGTGGAGCTGCTCGACCGCGGCATCGATCAACGCCTGTTCGTTGAAGCCGAAGGCCGCGCACCACATGCCGGCCGCGCCCTCGATATATTCCTTGCCCGCCTCGTCATAGACGAAAATGCCCTGGCCGCGCGTCATGATCACGGGCGGCGTGGCCTCCAACCCCGCGATGTCGCCATAACCGGGCAGGACATTGTCGACATAGCGCTGGGCGGCGGAATAATTGCGGCTGGTCATGGCGTGGTCCTTTGCGTCAGGGGCGGGGAGCCAGGTTCGTGACCCTTGCGCCGCCTCGTGTTCTGGGTTGATCTAACAGCCCACCCGGCCTGGGTTGAGAGCCTTTTGGGGAATTCCTCATGAGCCGCGTTGCGTGTCGGAAATCGTCGTACACCAGGAGATGCCCGACGAGCGTATCAGGGGATACGGTCGAGGGCTTCGACGCTGTGGACGGCGATTTCCGCCGCAACCCGAAGGGACGCGGCGCTTTTGGCCGAATGCGTTCGTCGCCGCTTCGTCGCCGCTTCGTCGCCGATCAGTCCAGATCGGCGTCCTCGCGGCTCCTGCCCCTCGGCCAAAATCGCTCGCGTCGCGGCCATGACGAATTCCCCAAAAGGCTCTAAGCGCCACAACAAGACCGGATCGAAACCAATGAAGAAACCGGTAAGCTTCTTCAGCGAGGGAGTCAAACTGGTCGGCGACCTCTATACGCCCGACGGGCTGAAGCCGGGCGAGAGACGCGCCGGCATCGTGCTCTGTCATGGCTATACGGGGGTCAAAGACCTCTTTTTGCCCGACAATGCGCGCGTCCTGAACGAGGTCGGCTATGTCGTGCTGACCTTCGATTATAAAGGCTGGGGCGAGAGCGAAGGCCCGCGTAGCCGGCTCGCGCCCTTCGGCCGGATCGCCGATGCCCAGGCGGCCTTGTCATTCTTGGCCGCGCAGCCTGGGGTCGCGCCCGAGCGCCTGGGGCTTTATGGCACGTCCTATGGCGGGGCAACCGTCAGCTTCACCGCCGCGATCGATGAGCGGGTCGCCTGCGTGGTGAGCGTGGTCGGGGTCGGCCATGGCCGGCGCTGGATGCGGAGCGTGCGCCATCCCGATGAGTGGTTCGATTTATTGGCGCGCTCGGCCGCCGATCGCACGCAGCGCGCGCTGACCGGCAAATCCGAATGGGTCGAGCGCAATGAAATCCTGCTGCCCGATCGCCAATCGGCGGAGATCTCGGCCGAGGCGCGGCGTAAGAATCCGTCGGCGATCAATACCCTGCCGCTCGAATATATCGACGAGACGCTCGGCTTCCATGCCGAATGGGTGGTCGACAAGATCGCGCCGCGGCCGATCCTGTTCATTACGACCGATGATGATCGGCTTGTGCCGCCGGAGGAAAGCGAAGCGCTTTATGCCAAAGCCGGCGAGCCGAAAAAACTCGTCACGCTGAAAGGCATTGGGCATTACCAGGTCTATTTCGAGCCCGCCTTCAGCCAGGTGATGGCCGAGACGGTGGCCTGGTATCGCACGCATTTGCCGGCACGGGGATAAGCGATGCGGAAGCGGCCCGCATCACGGGTCAATAACGCGTTCCCCTCTCCTACAAGCGGGAGAGGGTAGGGTGAGGGTGATATCGGCAGGCGCGATGGTAGCTAGAGACGGGATCGTAGATAGAGACGAACAAAGGACATTGCGGGGAGTTTAATGGCCTATCGCATTTCGGTTGATACGGGTGGCACGTTTACCGATGTCGTGGTCGCCGATGAGGCGGGCATCAGGGCGCTCGGCAAGGCGCCGACCACGCCCGACCGTATTTTCCTCGGCATGCGGGCCGCGATCGAGAACGCGGCGGGCGAGCTCAAGCTCGATCTCAAGCAACTCTTCGCGCAATCGACCACGCTGATCTATGGCACCACGCGCGCGGTCAACGCGATCATCCAGGGTAAGACCGCGAAGACCGCGTTTCTGACGACCGAGGGCTTTCCCGATGTGCTGGTCATGCGCGAGGGCGGCAAGACCAACCCGCATGATTTCACGCAAAGCTACCCGCCGCCCTATATCCCGCGCCGCCATACCTTCGAGATCACCGAGCGCGTGAGTTCCGAGGGCGACGTGTCAGTTCCGCTCGATCGCGCCCAAGCGATCCAGGTGCTCGATCAGTTGAAGACGCGCAATTTCGAGGCGATCGCGGTGTGCCTGATCTGGTCGGTCGCCAATGCGGCGCATGAACTCGCGCTCGGCAAATTGATCGATGAACGGCTGCCCGGCGTGCCCTATACGCTCTCGCATAAATTGATCCCGATCGTGCGCGAATATCGCCGTGCGTCCGCAACCGCGATCGATGCGTCCTTGAAGCCCCTGATGCAGCGCCATTTGCGCGAGATGGAGGCCGATCTGCGCGCGGCCGGCTTTGGCGGCGAAATCCTGGTCTCGACCTCGATCGGCGGCTGCATGCATGTTGAGGACTTGGTCGAGCGGCCGATCCATACCGTGAAGTCAGGCCCCGCCATGGCGCCGGTCGCGGGGCGCACTTATGCGCGCGTTGAATCATTGGGGCGGGATTCGATCGTCTGCGATACCGGCGGCACGACCTTCGACGTTGGTCTGGTGCGCGATGGCGAGCTTGTGTTTACGCGCGAGTCCTGGCTCGGGCCCCGCTGGACCGGGCATATCATGAGCATGTCGACCGTCGATGTGCGTTCGATCGGCGCGGGCGGCGGCTCGATCGCCTGGATCGATTCCGGGGGGTTGTTACGCGTGGGCCCGCACAGCGCGGGCGCGGTGCCGGGCCCGGCCTGTTATGGCGCGGGCGGCACGGCCCCGACGGTGACCGATGCCGCGCTGGTGCTCGGCTATCTCGACCCGGCGTTCTTTTTGGGCGGGCGCATGAAACTCGATGTCGATGCGGCCAAGCGCGCGGTCAATTTGATCGCGTCCCCCTTAAAGATGCCGCTCGAACGCGCGGCCTATGCGATCATCACGCTCGCGAGCGAGCATATGATCAAGGCGATCCGCGAAATCACCATCAATGAAGGCGTCAATCCGCGCGAAAGCGCGTTGGTGGCGGGCGGTGGTGCGGCCGGGCTCAACATCGTGCCGATCGCGAAAGAGTTGGGCTGCACGCGCGTGTTGGTGCCGCGCACGGCCGGCGCGCTCTCGGCCTGCGGCATGCAGTTCTCGGACATCGTGACCGAGCACAGCGCGAGCCGCGTGACGCTCACCAGCAATTTCGATTTCGATGGCGTGAACGACGCGCTGCAATCGATCGAGGCGGAGCTCGATCGCTTCGTCGATGGCTTGAAGGGTCGGGCGGGCGGCGAGGTGACCAAGGAATTTTTCGTCGAGGCGCGCTATCTCTATCAGGTCTGGGAGCTCGAAGTGCCGCTGCCAATGACGCGCTTTAAGGGCAAGGCGGATATCGACGCGCTTCGCAAGGCGTTCAACGCCGTGCACGAGCGCGTCTTCGCGGTGGTCGATGAACGCAACCCCGTCGAGTGTCTCAATTGGAAGGGCCGCGTCGCGGTGCGCCTGCCGGGTGTCGCGCACGGCGAGGCGGTGTCGGCCGGCGCGCCCTTCGCGCCAAAGCCGCATGCCGCACGCATGACCTATTTCGATGAGGGCGGCGCGGTCAAGGCGCCGATCTTCATTGGCGGCGACTTACGGCCCGGCGCGCTGATCAAGGGCCCGGCGGTGATCGAGGAGCCGACCACGACCATCGTGGTCTATCCCGGCAGCGCGGCCCACGTGACCGGCCTCGGCAATTTCATTCTGGATGTCGGGTGAGGGAGGCAATCATGGCCGAAGCGACCCAAACGACGCTCGATCCGGTGCTGATGGCGGTGATGGCCAACCGCGTCGATGGCATTGTGCGCGAAATGTCGAACACGCTCTTACGTGCCGCGCGTTCGGCTGTGCTCGCCATCGCGCGCGATTTCTCCTGTGCGATCACGACCGGCGATAACCAATTGTTCTCCTCCGCCGAGGGCCTGCCGGTACATATTTTCGGCGCGCATCTACAAAGCGCCTCGATGTGCGATCTGCACAAGGACCTCGCGGCAGGCGACGCCTTTCTGCACAACGACCCCTATCTCGGCAACACCCACCCGGCCGATCATATGATTTTGGTGCCGGTGTTTTTCGAGGGCGAGCACATGTTCACGGCCTGCGCCAAGGCGCATCAGGCCGATGTCGGAAATTCGATCCCGACCACCTATCATGCCTCGGCGAAGGACGTGTATGAGGAAGGCTCGGTCATCTTTCCCTGCGTCCGTGTGCAGCGCGATTACACCATGATCGACGACGTGATCCGCATGTGCGAGAAGCGCATCCGCGTGCCCGAACAATGGTATGGCGATTTTCTGGCCGAGCTTGGCGCGGCGCGCATCGGCGAGCGCCGCCTGAAAGAGTTCTGCGAGAAATATGGCAAGGCGACGGTCAAGCAGTTCATCGCACGCTGGCTCGATTATTCCGAGCAACGCATGGTCCAGGCCATCAAGAAACTACCCAAGGTCAAGATTCAAAATCATGGCACGCACGACCCGATCGAGGGCGTGGTGCCGAACGGCGTGCCGATCAAGGTGAAGATCGCGGTCGACCCAGACAGCGCCATGATCGAGATCGATTTGCGTGACAACATCGATTGCCTCGATTGCGGGTTGAATGAATCCGAGGCCTGCTCGATCAACAATGTGGTCACCGGCGTGTTCAATTCGCTCGACCCCGACGTACCGCATAATTCGGGCTCGTTTCGCCGGCTCAACGTGCTCTTGCGCGACAATTGCGTGGTCGGGCGGCCGCAATTCCCGCATTCCTGCTCGGTCGCCACCACCAATGTCGGCGATCGGCTGGTCAACATCACGCAAATGGCTTTCGCGCAATTGGGCGATGGCTGGGGCCTGTCGGAAGGCGGGGGGGCGATGGGCGCGGGTTTCGCCGTGGTCGCTGGGCCGGACTTTCGGCGTGGCGGCGAGCCCTTCGTCAATCAGATGATCGCGTGCACCAATGGCGGCCCGGCCTCGCCCGTCGCCGATGGTTGGGTAACCTTTGGCCTGCCGGTGGTTGGCGGCTTGATGTATCGCGATAGCATCGAACTCGACGAGGTCAAGCAGCCGATCGAGATCAAGTCGATGCGCCTTCTGCCTGATTCTTGCGGCGGCGGGCGGTTCCGCGGCGGGCCGGCGAGCGAGATCATCTATGGCCCGAAGCGCGATCCGATGTCGGTCGCGGTGATTTGCGATGGCCAGATCAACCCGCCGCGCGGTGTGCATGGCGGGCTGCATGGCGCCGCGGCCTACACGTTCAGGGTCAGCGCCAATGGGCTTGAAACCAAATTGGGTAATTTGTTTCTCGAAACACTACAGCCGGGCGAGTTCGTGCGCGGCGGCGATAATGGCGGCGGTGGTTATGGCAGCCCGTTGGAGCGCGAGCCCAAGCGCGTACTCGATGACGTGTTGGAGCGTTATGTATCGCTCAAGGCGGCGCGCGATATTTATGGCGTGGTGCTGAGCGGCGCGGCCGATGACGAAACGCTCGTGATCGACGAGGCCGCGACTGTTAAACGCCGCGCTGAGTTGCGTATAGCCTTGTGACACATCGAAACGGGCGACCCGTGTCGACTTTATCTCTCTCGTCATTGCCGGGCTTGACCCGGCAATCCAGGGACGGTTGCATTGCCGTCTCATTCAAATGACTGGATGCCCGGGTCTCTGCCCGGGCATGACGGAATTAGAGTGGTATGCATCGCGATGAGGATTAACGCTCGATGACAATTCGTTTCCCCGATCCCAATTCGCGTTCGGCCGCGCTGTTCGAGCGCGCGAAGCGCGTGTTCCCCAGCGGCTCCACGCGCGGCCAAACCTATATGCGGCCCTATATGATCTATGCCCGTGAGGCGAGGGGCTGCCGGATCACCGATGTCGATGGCGTCGAGCGCCTCGATTTCATCAATAATTTCACGACGCAATTGCACGGCCATAGCCACCCCTCAATCGTCGCGGCCTTGCAGGCTCAGGCCGCCAAGGGCACCGGCTTCAATTTCGCCACCGTAGCCGAGATCGAACTGGCCGAGATGATCCAGCCGCGCGCCAAATCCTTCGAGCGCATTCGTTTTTGCAATACCGGCACGGAAGCCGTGATGCACGCGATCAAGGCGGCGCGCGCGCTCACCGGGCGCACCAAAATCGCCAAGTGCGAGGGCGTCTATCATGGCGCCTATGACTATGCCGAAATCAGCCTCGACCCAGACCCGCAGGCCTGGGGCCACGACGATCCGTCATCGGTCGGCTTCACCAAGGGCGCGGCGGAAAGCATTCAGGGCGATGTCGTGATGGTGCCGTTCAACGATGTGGCGACCACGCGGCGCGTGCTGGAAAAGCACAAGGGCCAACTCGCCGCCTTCGTGCTTGATGCCGTGCCCTCGCGTTGCGGCGGCTCACCGGTGACACCGGCCTATGCCACGCTCGTGCGCGACTACACGAAAAAAGACGGCGCGTTGATGATCTTGGATGAGGTCGTGACGTTTCGCCTCGGCCTCGGCGGCGCGCAGACGCTCTATGGCATCGCGCCCGATATCACGACGCTCGGCAAGATCATCGGCGGCGGCCTCGCGGTCGGCGCGCTCGCCGGCACGGTCGATGCGATGGCGGCGTTCGATCAATCGCAGGGCAAGGCCCTGGTACCGCAATCGGGCACGTTCACGGCGAACCCGCTCACCATGGTGGCGGGCATTGCCTCGATGAAACTCGTGACCGAAGAGTCGCTCTCTCGCCTGAACGCGCTCGGAGACAAGGCCCGGCGCGCGGTGCGGGACGCGTTCCGCACGGCGGGCGTCACCGCGCAGGTCTTGGGCGAGGGCTCGCTGATCGTGCTCACCTTTGCGAAGGAGCCACCCGCGACCTATCGCGATGTTTATTTGGCGAACGCTGCCGGCGGCGCGCAGGCGATGGAAGAATTGTGGCAGCGCCTTCTCAATCATGGCGTATTCTGGTCGACGACCGGGCTTGGTTGTCTCTCCACACCCATGGGCGAGGTGGAAATCGATCAACTCGGCACGGCCATGCTGGCCTCGCTCCGCGCCATGAAGGCCGATGATCTGGACCGCCTTTTTCCCTAAAATCTCGGTTGGGTCATGACACAGCGTACACGCCCTGAGCGGCGCCTGCCGCTTGAGGGCGCGGTCAATTTTCGCGATCTCGGAGGCTATGAAACCTCCGATGGTCGTCGCGTGCGCTGGCGCACGGTGTTTCGCTCGGATGCCTTGAGCGCGCTGACGCCGAGCGATCACGCGACCCTGCGCGAGATCGGCGTGCGCCTCGTGTGCGATCTGCGCCTGCCCGGCGAGCGCAAACACGCGCCGAACGCGCTGCCCGATGACGCCGATATCGAGCGCCTGGAGCCCGGCTTCATTCCGCGCGGCACGCTCGACATGCTGGCTGCCTTACGCGCCGGCACGCTCCATGGCGAGGCGATCATCGATGAGGTCACCACGCACTATTGGCACATGCCGCGCGACCATCATGCGACCTTCGCCATGATCCTGCGCCGCTTGGCCGAGCCCGCCTCGCACGCCGCCGTGATTCATTGCACCAGCGGCAAGGACCGCACGGGCTTTACGGTGGCGCTCCTGCTGCTCGCGCTTGGCGTGCCGCGCGAAACCGTGTTCGAGGATTATTTGCTGACCAACGACCACCGGCGCGACGTGACGCGGCTGTTGAACCTGCCGCTGAGCGAGGGGGACATGGCGATTCTCACCTCCGCGCGGCGCGGCTATTTGGAAAACGCCTTCAACTCGATGGTAGATTATTCGGGCTCGATCGAGGCCTATTTGCGCGACGCTATCGGCGTCGACGACACGCTCCGCACGAAGCTTAGGGCGGCGTTATTGGAGTAGCTATCGCTGAGGCGACAGCCGTACGTTCCCGGTCACTCAACGCCAGATTTCTCTTTATCGTCATTGCCGGGCTTGACCCGGCAATCCAGGCTTCCTTCATAGGACTGGATGCCCGGGTCACGCCGGGCTTGCGCACCGGCGGCCTGGGCATGACGAAAAGAGAAAGTGCGCCAGCGTCGCGCACGCAGGCCGGGGAACCAAGAGATGCCGAAGAATCTTCGGTGCAGTCAGGACAGTCGCGCCGGAGGGCGGTAGACTGAGCAATGACTGGGTCTCATGAGTTGATTATGGCTGCCGCCGACCTCAGCGCCACTTCATCGGTGGCGACCGCGCACGGACTGGCGTGCGAGGGGTGGCTTGATTGTCTATTTGACTGGCAGTTCTGGACTTCGGGCGGCATTACGAACACGTCCGAAGTCATTCGCAATATCGGCATCATCGCGGGTGTGGTGATTGGCGGCGGCGTTGGGTTCTGGTTTGCGCTTGTACGCACTCGCGCCGCCAGGCGCCAGAGCCTCGCCGCAATGGGTGGGCACATTACGGACCGCTATTCAAAGGCGGTCGAACAACTCGGCCATAGAGACTCGCTGCATGTTCGGCTCGGCGGCATTTACGCCCTTGGCCATCTTGGACGCGACAATCCACGCTATCGTGACACTGTGATCGACGTGCTGTGCGCCTTTATCCGCACGCAAAAGCCAGAAGGGATTGGCCGGGATAATGAGTGGGTCAAGAAAGAGAGTGCAGACGCGGGTGAAGGCGACACGAAAGTAAAAGAGGCGAAAGCGACACCACATAAGAGCATGGAACGCGAATATCCGCCCGCACCGCCGGATGTTCGTGCGGCGCTTGACCAGGTGGTGGAATTGAATCCTGAGGCGCGGCGAAGAAAGTGGCGGCGGAGTAGATCATTCAGAGGTGGGTCGGTTTTGCGAGACAGTTTGGCGGCTTGGCTAAGGTGGATCGGTTGGGTGTTTACGCCGCCAGTTTCTCCGTCGTCTCCGTCGTAGGCTCGATTACATAGACCTCGTCGGGCGTCCTGGCGCCGAACGAGGAGTGTGGC
>SHWC01000042.1 GCA_009691045.1 Alphaproteobacteria bacterium
TCCGCAATCGTCCGCTGCCCCTGGATCGCCTCAAGCGCAACCTTCGCCTTGAACTCGGCCGTGAACCGTCCGCGCGTCTTCATGGTGGATCATCCTTCTCGTCGTCGGATCCACCTTAGCCCCCTGTCTCAGAAACCGGGACCACCTCTCTCCTATCATGACGACTTATGAAGAGTGGCTGCGCTGAAACGCCGATGGCGGCGGATCCGGCACTGACCCTGAGGCCGCGCGCCGCGCCGTTAATCGAAGCGAAATCGGCTTTTGGTTGTTGGTGATATCGATCTTGATTTGTTTCGGCTTAGACATTCTTCTTAAGCTTGAAACGACGGCGCAAATTTATGCGTTCGTTCTCAGCAACCGTATTGATTATGATTTGGCCTCCGCCGAAATTCCGCCTCAGCTGGCTGGAGCCTTGTTTATCAATTTTATTTTTTTGCTTCTGGCGTCGTTGGCGGCCTTTGTAGCTTTTCTGCTTTGTGTCGGCGCCGCGCGAAGCGCGTCCTCCGCTTTAGATCTCGGCGATTTTAGATGGAGCTGGGGCTGGACGGTCGGCTCTTATTTTATTCCGTTCTTAGGTTTTGTGCGGCCTTGGTTTGGCTTCGCGGAAATTCACGGCAGCCTCGTCATGAGTGCCAAATTGGGTTTTCACCAAGCCCAGTGGCGAAAGACAAATTTCGCAAGAGGCACATGGCTTTTAGGGATCATGTCCGTTTTTGTCATAGCCTTCTCCGTCATCATCAGTAACACGATGCTCCCGGCGGCTTTCGAGAATGGCGCCCTGTCTGAAACGGATGCCACTTCTGCCATGGAAACTTTTTCGGATTGGATGGCGGCCATTCTTTTTGTTGAAGGGATTTTGATCGCCATCACCGTCCACTATTTATGGTCCATGATTCGCGCGGCAAAGGAATTGCTCCAGCGATTGTTTGTATCTGATGCCTTTACCTATGCGACCCGATTGGTCACCGCGCCATCGATGATGAGGTTGGTACCCGTAATGAAGGTCGCGCGCGGGCTTGCCAAAAACACCGCGCCATTCGCCACTTCCTCGGCGGTCGCCATGCGCCCGGTTTTGTTCTTTGACAGCGCGAGCTTGAACAGATCGGGCATGTTCTTCTCGATCATCGGCCACACGCCGCCCTCGAAATAGGTATTGCCCGGCGAGACCGCGTTGCAGCGTATGCCTTTCGGCGCAAGCTGGCAGGAAAGGCCCTTGGCGTAGTGGATGAGCTGAGCCTTGGTCGCGCCATAGGGCCCGGCGGCGAAATCGATCTCAACGCCCGAGATGCTTGAAATGATCACGATCGAACCTGATTGGGAGGCCTCCAAATAGGGCAGCGCGGCATCGACCGTGTGGACCGTGTGCATCATGTCGACGTCGAACGCCTTGCGCCAGCCGGCGGGCGTATTCTCGATCGCAAGCGCGCTGACATTCGGCACCACGATATCGATTCCGCCCAATGCCTTGGCCGCCGCATCGACCCAGGCCTTAACCGCATCGGCATTGGCAACGTCGAGCGCCGCGCCGTGCGCGGTGACGCCTTTGGCCCTGAGCGCCTTCACAGTGGCGTCGACATCGGCTTTGGTGCGCGCGCAGATGGAGACATGCGCGCCTTCATCCGCCAACATCATGGCAATGGCGCGGCCGATTCCCTTGGAGCCGCCCGTGACGATCGCTTTCGTACCCTTCAAACCCAAATCCATGGCGCAATCCCTCCCGATTTGATCATGTTGTTAGGGCAATCCTCGGACGCGCGTTGGAGAAAAACAATGGCTTTGTCGATGTCGGTCGCGCCATGACCGAACCCCGGCTCAAGACCGAGATCTGGTTCCAGGCCCAGCTTCGGCTCTGCGATATCAAGGGCCTGTCGATGATGGTGCTCCGGCGCGGCGATCGGGACGCGGGCGCGGTGATCTTGAAGCATTTGGGGCAAAGTGGGGCGCTCACGCTCTATGCCCAAACCAGGCGGGCGGATGGCGCGCGAGCCTGGCGGCGCGTGCCCTTACCGGCGCCTTCCGGCGAGGCGGAGGCTGAGACCTATCTGGCCCGCGAGACAAAGCGCGATCCCGACCTCTGGATCATCGAGATCGAAGATCGCAACGGGATCTATGAGTTTGACGCGCCGGTGGTTTGAGCCGGCTTCTCCGGCTTCGGCTCGCGCCGCTCGACCGGCCCACCCGCCTTGACCCAAGCGCCGAAGCCGCCCTCGACATGGGCGACCGGCTTCAACCCCATGCGTTGCACGGTCTGGGTCGCAAGCGCCGAGCGCCAGCCGCCCGCGCAAAAGAACACGAACTTTTTGCCCGAGCCGAACAGGTCTTTGTAATAGGGGCTTTCGGGGTCGACCCAGAATTCGAGCATGCCGCGCGAGGCGAGGAACGCGCCCGGCACCGCGCCCTCGCGCCAAACCTCGCGAATGTCCCGGATATCGACGAACTGCACGCCGGGCGCACCAACCAGTTTTTTGGCCGCCTCAATCGGAATCGTCTCGATTTCGGCCTCGGCCGCGGCGACCAGCGCCTTGTAACCCGTGGTGATCATTTCGCGCGCTCCCGCAATCGCTGGCCCCGTACCTCATTCCTGCACCTGGAGCACCGACAAACAATCTCAATTTTCGTCATGCCCGGGCATCGACCCCCATCGGGGTCGGGGGCAGGCTCCGGGCATCCAGGCCTTCAAACAACATATCGGTGCCACCTCCTGAATTGCCGGGTCAAGCCCGGCAATGACGTCGAAAGGCGTGCTGATTCCGCGTGTCATTGATGGCAATGCCACTTAGTCTTTTCGTCAAGGCCAAGACACGCATCAATGGGGGAGACCATGATCGTCGAAGAACGCATCTACACGCTGCATATAGGCAAGCAGGGCGAATATCTCTCGCTCTATGAAAAAGAGGGCATGGCGGTCCAGAAGCGCATTCTGGGCATGATGCTCGGCTATTACACGACCGAGGCCGGCCCGCTCAATCAGATCATCCACCTGTGGGGCTATGAGAGCTTCGAGGATCGCCTGCGGCGGCGTAAGGAGCTGTTTGCCAATGCGGAATGGATGGCCTATATCGGCAAGATCCGGCCGCTGATCGTGAATCAGGAAAACAAGATCCTGATTCCCGCGCCGTTCTTCACGCCGAAGGCCTGATGGCGCGGCCCGATGCCGACGAACTGGTTGCCACGCTTGGCGCGCTGATCGGCATTGGCTCGACCTATCCGCCGGGCGATTGCCGTATCATGGCGCGGCACATCGCCGAGCGACTGCACAAGACAGGCTATCGGGTTGATACGCTAGGCCGTCAGGCGGGCGTCGACAATGTGGTGGCGCGGCTCGGTCAGGGCTCGCCGCAACTCGTGATCTCGACCCATGTCGATACGGTGGGCGTCGGCACCGCCGAGGCATGGACCAGCGACCCCTTTACCGCGCGTGTGGCGGACGGAAAAATCTTCGGCCTCGGTGCCTCCAACGCCAAAGGTTCGATCGCGGCGCAGCTTTGGTTGGCTGAGCAGATCGCGGTGTTGGGTGGACCGAGGCGCGGCGAATTGGTCTTCGCCTTTGTTGGCGATGAGGAGCGCCTCGGTCCCGATGGGCTCGCTTATTTGCGTGAGATCGGCGTCGTGAAGCCGGAAGTATTGATCATCGGCGGCCCGACCGCCAATCAGCTCGTCATCGCCGAGCGCGGCGTGATGTGGGCGCGCATTACGGCGCGTGGCCGCACCGCGCACGCCGGTGACCCGAGCGCGGGCGATAGCGCGATCAGCCGCATGATCCGTGTAATCGCGGCAATCGAACGCACGCTTGGGCCAAGGCTCGCGGCGCGGCGCGATGGCGCGATGCAAGCGACGCTCAATATCGGCCGAATTACCGGCGGTCATAACACCAACGTCGTACCCGACCATTGCGCGATTGAAATTGATCGCCGCTTGCTGCCCGCGGAAACGGTTGAGGGTGCCTTTACGGAATTGTGTGCGGCGGCGCTTAGCGCAGGCGAGCCTGAGACCATGGTGGAATTTGAATTGCAGACAGGGACGCCGGGCTTCAAGGCGGGCGCGGAAGGCGCGGGCCTCAAGGCGTTTCAGGCCGCGATCGAGGCCGAGACCGCTGGACCCGCGCAATTCCTGAATGCCATGGGCGTTGGCGATGGGCGCTATTTCGCGCGCGATGGCATTGAGATCATCAATTTCGGCCCCGGCGATGGCGCCGCCGGTCACGCCGCCAATGAATGGCTCTCGATCGATGAATTGGTGGCCGCCGCCGCGATTTTGCAGCGTGTGACATGCGAATTGTTGGGTATCGAAAGGCGCTGAATAATGTCTCAATCGTCATTGCCGGGCTTGACCCGGCAATCCAGCTTTTTGAAGAAGCCTGGATGCCCGGGTCTTCGCCCGGGCATGACGTATGAGGAGGGGCGCTGACGCGTGCTCTTCTACTCAACCGGCACGCGGCCTTCGCTGAGCGCCTGGCCCCAGGCGGTATAATGCGCTTCGGCTTCGAGCGAGGTATCTGCCACGAGCTTGGCCAGCACCGGATCGAAATCGGTGCGCTTCAAGGGCCGCACGCGGATCGTATAATTCTGAATCGCGCTCAAACTCTTATCGACGAGTTCCGGAATTTCCGGGTTCATCTCGGCCACCATGCGTGAGGTGACCTCTTTGCATAGGCGCGCGATCTCGCGGCCCGTGAGACGCTCCGAGGCCTTGGCTAGCCGCTTATAGGGCATTGAGCGCTCATCGATCGGAATGCCCTTGCCGCCTAAATGGATTTGAAAGATCGCGGCGCGCGCCGCCTCATCGGGCAGTGAAATCAAAATCCGCCGCTCGAAGCGCGACAGCACGGCGGCGTCGAGATCCCAAGGCCGGTTGGTCGCGCCAATGGTCATCACGAGATTGCGCCGCCCCTTGCTGGCGAAGCCGTCGATCTCGGCCAAAATCGCGGCAAGCATTTGCTGATGGTAAAGCTGGCCCTCCTGGCTGCGGCTCTTGCACAGCGCATCGAATTCGTCGATGAAGACGATCGAAGGCCTTCCATCGCGCGTCATTTTGCGTGCCACGCGATAGAGCGTTGAAATCAGTTTGCCGGATTCGCCAACCCATTTGGAGACGATCTGGCTCGATTTCACGTTGAAGAACGTGGCGTTCAATTTATTGGCGATGGCGCAGGCGAGCAGCGTTTTGCCGGTGCCGGGCGGGCCGTAGAACATGATGTTCTGCCAGCCTTCGATCTGCAGCCCCTCGGGCAGCTTCGCCATGGCGAGGCCATAGTGGAACTTCAACTCTTCCTTGAGTGGCGCAAGACCGCCGATCGATTGCCAATCGATCGAGCGCGGCCGGTCGTCGATCAGCAGCAGGATCTGCTGTTCTTGCGCATCGGCTTCTTCGTCGGTATAGACCTTGTCATCCGCCTCGATCTCATCGGTCGGTTTGACGCGACCCATGTCCATAAGGCCCTTGAGGTGCAGCGCGCGCGAGCGTTGCCGAAATTCATTAGCGCGGATGGAGAGTGCGCGGCGCTCCTCGGGGTCGTCGAGCATTTCGATCAGCTGGTCGGCGAACTGCCACGCCTTTTCGTAGGAGCGCGACGCCTCGGTTGTCTTGCCGACCGAAAGGCGCGCGTTCGCCTCGGTCAACATCCGATCGATCGATTTGCGGAGGGCATCGGCGCCAGGTGTGTACATCAGCGAGGCTCTCTTAAAGAGGATTTAGGTCGATCAACGGATCGCCGACTTGAACCTCGTCGTCGAGTTTGACGTGAAGGCGGGCAACCCGGCCGGCGCTGGGCGCGGTGATTTCGGTCGCGATCTTGTAATATTCAAGCGTCACCAAGAGCTGACCCGCCTCGACCTTGTCGCCCGGCTCGACCGCCAGCGCGACGACCTTGAGGTCATAGGCATTCCTTGAGCGGCACGACGCCTTGACGCTGAGCGGGGCTTCATCGCGACGCGAATTGGTGGCGCGCTTTGACATGGCGGAACGGGCAGGGGCGGTACCCAGCGGCACCGCCCCCTTGATGGCCAATTACATCTTCAACGGCTTGATCTTGGCGCGCTTGGGCGGCGAGGGTGCCTTCGCCGTCTTCGCCTTCTCCGGCCGGTCATGGTCGCGCGTCAGGCTTTCAACATGGTCGCGCGTGCCCTCGGGATCGTTGATCCACGAGTGATAGAAGCTGAACGGGTTCTTGGCATGACCGCCGGGCTCCGACGTAAAGCCGCGATGGAGCAGATTGTAGAGATGATTCTCCGCCGTCCAATTGCGCCGCGCGTCGCGCAGCGTGGTCAGCGATAGCGTCGCATAGGTCGCCTCATCGGGACCCGTGCCGCATTCGGCCAACACGCTGCCGTCGAAATCGACGATGTTGGAATGGCCGAAATAGGAATAGACCAAATCACGCCCGGCCATGTTGGCGACCGCGATATAGGTAAGGTTTTCCCACGCGCGCACCTGCGCGATCATGCGCTGCTGTTCCTTCGAGGGATACATATAGCCCTGAATGCGCACGACGAGCTCGGCCCCCTTCATGACCGTATCGCGCACGATCTCGGGCATGTTGCAGTCATAGCAAATTGTCGCGCCGACCATCAGGCCCTTCGGCCCTTCGGCGACCGCCGTCTCATGCCCCGCCGTCCACGGCTCTTGCGGGCACCAGGGGAAGATCTTGCGGTATTCGAGCGCGACCTTGCCCTTGTCATCGATCATGATCAGCGTGTTGTAGGGATTGAGGCCATCGGGATGCTCTTCGCCAGTGAGCGAGAACACGCCCCACACTTTGTTCTTCTTGCAGGCTTCGGCGAAAATCTGCGTCTCATTACCGCCAATGGTCGTCGTGAGGTCCGCCCATTTTTGCGGGTGGAAGCCCTGCGTCGAATATTCCGGGAAGACGATCAGGTCGAGGCCGGGATAGCCGCGCTTCATGCCATCGACGAATTGGGCGATGCGCTTGCAATTCTTCTCGACCTCTTTTTTGGTCTCGACGATCGGCACCTGGTAATTGACGACGGCGACGCCAACGGCGTCTTCGCTCGAAGAAATTGAGCCCTGCGGCATATGCATTCTCCTTCGTGTTGTGGCGCGGCACCACGCTCGGTCCCCTGGCGGCCCGCTAAGCGCCTATCATCGCAAAAAGAACGCTCCCGTCACGCACGAAATGAGGGGTTGGGGGCCCCTTCGGCCCCAGGTCCGCTACTCCTCGTGCTCGTCCTCGCCGTGCGTAATGCAGCAGATGAAGCGAATCGGGGTTTGGACCAGCCGCTCGGGGCCATGGGGCGCCTCGCCATCGAAGAAGAGCGAATCGCCCGGCCCAAGCTCATAGGTCACGCCGCTATGGTGATATTCGATGCGACCCTCCAGGACATAGAGGAACTCGGTGCCGCTGTGCTGGAACGAGGGAAAAACTTCGGACTGGTTGGTCAGCGTGATGAGATAGGGCTCCATCGTCACGTTCTTGCCGATGGAATGGCCGAGCAGGCGATATTCGTGACCAGCCAGGCTGCCGCGCCGGTGGATGATCAGGCCCTCGCCGGCCTTCACCAGCGTGGCGTCGCGGCGTTGTTCATGGCGGCGGAAGAGGGCGGTGACCGAAACATTAAGGGCGGCCGCCAGCGCCTGAATGGTTGAGAGCGAAGGCGAGGTCAGCCCGTTCTCGATCTTGGACAGCATGCCCGATGACAACCCCGCCTGATTGGCGAGTGCGATCACGGTCATGCCATATTGCTTGCGCAGGCTCCGGATTTCACGGCCAAGCGACATTTCAAGCGTGTGGTGGCGCCGATCGGCGAGCGACACAGCGTCTTGCGGCGATTCCCTGCGCGCCGAAGCCTCGCCCGCGTCTTCACCGGTCGACGCGGCCGTCTTTTTAGCGGCGCCTTTCTCGTCGAGCATGTCTGCCCTCCAGGCCGCGACGTTGGCACCCTCGCGGGAGCGCTCTGAACCATCGGACGGAATAAAGTATAGAGCCCGCGAACCAGTTTCCCAACAGGCCCGAGAGGTCTCTAGCGCCGGTGCAGGTCGAACGCTTCGGCCAGAAGTTCGTAGGACCTTAGGCGCGCCTGGAAGTCGTAAGTGATGGTCACCACCACCACTTCGTCGACGCCATAGCGCTCGGCCAGCGCGAACAGCCGGTCACGGCATTGTGCGGGGGATCCGACCACCTGGCGTCGCCGATTGGCCCGAATGATGGCCCGCTCCTGATCGTCATAGGGGTGGGCCAGCGCCGTCTCGATTGAGGGATAGGGGCCAAGATAGCCCCGGTCGAGCCGGAGCCGCCAAAGATCGCGACTGAGCGCCAAATGCTCGGCCTTTTCTTCGGTCTCGGCGCAAATGACGAACACACCGATACTGCCGTGCGGCTTCGGCGCCAGGGGCGAGGGTTGGAAGGCTTGGCGATAGGCGTCCATGATCTCAGGGCCCAAGCGATCCGAAATAAAATGCGCGAACGAGAAGGCGCAACCGAAATGGGCCGCGAGCGCGGCACTTTGGTCGCTTGAGCCAAGCAGCCAAAGATCGGGCGCGCTCGGTCCCACAGGTTGCGCCTTGATCCCGGCAAAGAGGTGATCGGGCGCCAAGCGGTTGGTCACATAGCCGATCAGATCGGCGATCTGGTTCGGGTAATGATCGGCGCTGGGTGTGCCGCCGGGCGACGCCAGCGCGTGCGCGGTGAATTGATCGGAGCCGGGCGCGCGACCGAGGCCGAGATCGATACGTCCCGGAAACAAGGCCTCCAGCACGCGAAAATTCTCGGCCACCTTGTAGGCACTGTAATGGCTCAGCATAACGCCGCCGGCGCCCACGCGGATATTCTTGGTCAAACCGGCAATGCGCCCGATCAGGATTTCAGGCGCGCTGCCGGCAAGGCCATCGGCATTGTGATGCTCCGCGACCCAATAGCGGCGATAGCCAAGGCGATCACACAGCGTCGCCAGGTCGAGACTTTCGCCAATCGCCTGAGCCGCCGTGCCGCTTTCGCGGATCGGCGATTGATCGAGCACGCCGAGCGTCAGGCTCACGGTTTCGCGCGGGTCATGACCCGCCGCAGTTTTTCGCGGGCGATGGCAGCCGGCCGATAGCGCGGATCGCGCCCAAGCGCCAAATCATAAGCCTCGATCGCCGCGGCGCCATCGCCGCGCGCGGCATGGCAGAGCCCGATATTGTAGCGCGTGATGGCGTCATCGCCTTCGAGCGGCAAAGCGCGTTCGAAATAGTGCAGCGCATCCTCGAACCGGCGCATGGCGTGGAACACGAGCCCGATGGTGAAGGCGACCGGTTCATCGCTCGAGAGTGGATAATAACGCGCCCAGACCGCTTCCATCGCCTGTACGACATCCGCGCGCACTTCGTTCGAGACGCGCCCGACCTTACGAATGATTACCGGCGCGAAACGCCGAAACGCATCTTGGTCGTAATTGGAAACCCGAAGCAGCGACAACGCGCCCGGCACACTTGGATTGCGCCAGCCGCGCTTCAACTCATCGAATGTGGTTTGAAAGTGGCGCGGCCCGAGGCCGGCCATGGCACCATCGAAGGCAAAGCGCGTTTCGAGCGCCGCCTCGGGCTTGGCGCCGGTAACGAACGCCGAAACGGTGAAACTCGTATCGGCCTGCGGCGCATGCAAGGCAAAGCCGCCTTGTTTCGCCACCACGCGTTCGATCGCGTTGAAATTCACCATGGTCGAAAAGCTGCTCTTGGCATGGAACGTCAGATGAGCGCCGATGCCAGCCTTGAGCTCTTCATCCGTGCGATACGCCTTGTCGCCGCTGAGGACCAGCGTTGGCGCCCGGGCGACACCTCGGAACCAATCCATCACGCGCAGTGCATCGATCGGAAACAGCATCTCGCAGCCATCGAACCCCTGGGCATAATCCGCCAGCACGGCGTCGAATTCCTTGTGCCGGTAATAGGGGAGTGGTGCCCGAACTTGGCGTTCGACGATCTCAAGCGCATCGAGCGCGTTCGCATCATTGCGGCGTGGCATGGCGCGGCGTTTTTTAGGCACCAGCCCGACGCGCGTCTCATAGAGCAGACCATGAGCGATTTTGAACGCATCATGGCGCACGGTGTCGAACAGATAATTGGCGATCAGCACGATCGGCTGGGCGCGGCCGCCCGGCCGGATCGATTGTCCGCTACGGCGCAGGCGAAACGCGTGCGGCTGCTCGGCATCGAAACGCGCGAAATCGATCACGCCCGCCTCGGCCAGCTCCGCGAGGCGTGGGTTGGTCGCGTAGGTCTTTAGGTTGTTCTCGGTAAAATCGGTCATCACCAGCCGAAAGGCCGGGGCGGGCATGCCAAGCGCCGCAGTCAGCAGCAAAAGCTCATTCGCCACGAGATAGGCGAGCCGGCCCGAGCCCGAACCGAGTTCGACGATCAGCAGCGGTTCGTCGCGCCCAGCCTTGCCGAGTCGGCCCGCACGGACATCGCGCAAGAATCCCAAGAGGATTTCGGCATAGCGCCGGGCCAAATAGGCGTTGCTCGAAATTTCGAAAGGGACGTGGGAATCCTTCCACGCGCTGACACCGTAGGAATCATAGAATCGGCGCTGCAGCGCCCATACGATTGATTCGGACAGGCGCCGCGGGCGCTCGAAATAGGGTTTGGAGCGAGAGGGGATTGCCACGGCTCTTTACGGAATTGCGATTCGCGGCTCTTATCGCATTGGAGCCGGGGTTGGCGCCAGGGTCGGTATAAGAGTGCTGTGACGGTTATGGAAGGTCGTCCATGAAAGCGAAGATCAACGGCATCAGTCTGAACTATCGAATCGATGGGCCCGAAGATGCCCCCTGGCTCGTGTTCAGTAACTCGCTCGCGACCGATCTCACCATGTGGGACGCGGAAGCCGCGCATTTTGCGGAGCACTATCGCGTGCTGCGCTATGACACGCGCGGCCATGGCGGCAGCGCGTCGTCGCCCGCGCCCTATTCGCTCGACCAATTGGTCGCCGACGCCGAGGGTCTGTTGACCGAGCTCGGGGTCAGGAAACCGGTCTTTGTCGGCCTTTCGCTGGGCGGCATGACCGCCATGGGCTTGGCGTTGAAGGATCCAGCACGCCTCCGCGCGATCGCCGTATGCGCGGCGCGGGCCGATGCGCCGGAAGGCTTCGGCAAAATGTGGGACGAACGGATCTCCATCGCCCGGACCAAAGGGATGGGCGCCTTGGTCGAATCGACCCTGGTGCGCTGGTTCACGCCTGATTTGTTGGCCCAAGGCCCGGAATTTCTGGAGGGCGTGGCGGGGATGATTCAGAGCACCTCGGTCGACGGCTATGTCGGCTGCGCCAATGCGTTGGCGGGTCTCGCCTATCTGCCCCATCTCGGGCGAATCAAATTGCCGGCGCTCTTTGTTGCCGGCGCGAACGATATCGCGGCGCCACCCGCCGTGATGCAGGCGATGAGCGAAAAGGTCGCGGGTTCCCGTTTCGTCGAACTCAGCCCGTCGGGCCATTTGGTCAATCTTCAGCAGCCCGACAAATTTCGCGAAACGCTCGATTCATTCCTCGGCGGTCTAACAGCCTGAACCCTACCCCCTTGCCCGATAGGGCGCGACGCCTTGGTCAGGCAGCCAAATATTTTTCGGCGGCGCGCCGGTCTGCCAGAACACGTCGATCGGAATGCCGCCGCGCGGATACCAATAGCCACCGATCCTCAGCCAATGCGGCTCGATGCAAGCACTGATGCGCTTGGCGATATCGACCGTGCAGGCCTCGTGGAACGCGCCGTGATTGCGAAAGGCGTGGAGATAAAGCTTCAGCGCCTTCGATTCGAGCAACCATTTGTTTGGCACATAATCGATCACGAGAATCGCGAAATCGGGCTGCCCGGTGATCGGGCAGATCGACGTGAATTCCGGGCAGGTATAACGCGCGACATAATCGACATCTGTATGATCGTTCGGCACGCGCTCCAATAACGCCGCCTCAGGTGAGGCCGCGATCTTGGCTTTGTGGCCGAGCACGCTGAGCGCGGGCTTCGCTTTTCGTTTGGCCATGATCAGCCTCCGACCCGTCGCACCACGGTGCCGGGCCGCCCCTCGGTGGCGCGCCCTTGCCGCCACACCGTTTCGCCATTGACGATGACATGGTCTATCCCGGCGGCGGGTTCCTTCGGGTGGTCGAAATCCGCGCGTGCCGCGATCGTCGCGGCGTCGAACACCACGAGATCGGCATAAGCGCCCAGACGAATTTCGCCGCGATCCTTGAAGCCGAAGGTCTGCGCGGTCAATCCGGTCATACGGTGCACCGCGTCTTCCAAGGTGAGGAGCCCAATGTCGCGCGCATAATGGCCGAGCACGCGCGGGAATGTGCCCCACAAGCGCGGGTGCGGGTGCTCGTCATGCGGTAGACCATCCGAGCCGATCATGCTGTGTGGATAGGCCATGATGCGCTGCACATCGGCCTCATCCATCATGAAATAGATCGCGCCGGCGGGTTGCAGCCTTTTCGCCGCTTCAAGCAGCTCCACCCCCCAATCTTTCGCGATGGCGGCTAGGTCGCGCCCGGTGAGCTCGGGGTGCGCCTTCGACCAGGTGATGATCACGCGCGCCGCACTGGGGATAAAGGCGTCGAGCAGCACGGTCGAGCCGGCCGTATAGGGATAGACATCGAGCCCGATTGTTTGCGTCGCGCGTGCCGCCTCGATCTTGGCGAGTGTCGCCTTGGAACGGCCGAAATTTTTCACGCCCGCCACTTTGTGATGCGAGATCACGACCGGAATGTTGGCTTCACGCCCAATACGGAAGGTCTCATCGAGCGAGGTCTCGACCCCGTCATGCTCGTTCCGCATGTGCGTCGTATACACCCCGCCATGGCTGGCGGCGATCTTGGCGAGCGCGATCACTTCCTCGGTCGGCGCGGCGCTGTTGGTCGGATAAAAGAGACCGGTCGAAAAACCGATTGCGCCGGCCCTCATGCCCTCATCGAGCCGGGCTTCCATTCGCGCGATCTCATTCGGCCGGGCCGGGCGCGCCAAATCATCCATTGCGCCGACGCGTAGGGTCGAATGGCCGACCAGCATGGCAAAATTGGTCGATGGCGGGTTGCTCTTGAGGTGCGCGGCGTAGTCCGCCACCGAACCGAAATGATAATCCGACTGCCCGCCGAGCAAATCCATGGGCGGCGGCGGCGCGCGATCGAGCGCAATTGGCGCGAGACTGACCCCGCAATTGCCGATCACGACCGTGGTCACGCCCTGGCTGGTCTTCGGCGCCATGTCGGGGTGCCGGAGCAAAAGATTGTCGTCATGGGTGTGGGCATCGATGAAGCCGGGGGCCACGATCCGCCCCGTGGCATCGACGGTGCGCTTGGCGCGATAGGCCGAAATATCGCCGAGCGCGACGATTCGATCGCCGGCCACCGCCAGATCGGCCTTGAAACGGGGCTTTCCCGTGCCGTCGATCACCATACCGCCGGTGATGGCGAGATCGCAGGTTTTGTCGCTCATGGTTTCTTTCTCCGCCTGAAAAACCCGCTTGGGCGGACGCCCTCGGCTGTGGTTTCCTGTCCTGGCCGGCGAGTGTCGGGGAGAGTGTCGGGATCGGCAAGGGGCTCACATGCTCAAATTGGAAGGAATCGTGGGGCACGTCGATGATTCGGCGATTGCGGCGAAGCTCCATCATCTGCGCCACCACGGGGCGGTCGAATATGTCCTGCTCGCGCCGGCCGACACGCAACGGAAGCGCCTGCGCGTAATCAGCGACGCCGGGACCGATTGCGCGATCATATTGGCGCGCGATGAACGGCTCGAAGATGGCTCGGTCCTCTTGATCGACGATCAGCGCGCGATCGTGGTTCGGCTTGACGAATTGCGCTGGCTGTTGCTCGAGCCAACGGACTTGGCGGCCGCGCTTGAGCTTGGCTATTTCGTCGGCAATCTCCACTGGCGCGTCAAGTTTGATGGTAGCCAAATCAAAGTGGCGATCGAGAACGATGAGGCGTTCTATCGCGAGCGTTTGGCGCCGATGATCGAAAGGCGCTTGGCACGGATTATCGATGAGCACTGACGCATTAAAATTACTCGCCGCGCTTCAGCACGGCGATAGCTTCTTCCCCTCAGGCGGTGTCGCGTTTTCGCTCGGGCTCGAAGCCTTGCGCGATGATGGCCGCGTGAACGACGCGGCCGGCGTCGAGCGCATGATCGCAGCGCAGATTACCGATCGCTGGGCAAGCTGCGACCGCGCGTTCATTGCGGCCGCCTATGGCGCCCCTGATCTCGATCGGGTGATAGCGCTCGATCATCGGCTCGATGCCATGACCTTGCCGCGTGAATTGCGCGAGGGTTCAAGGCGCAATGGCGGAGCGCTTCTCCGCGTTCATGCCGAGCTCGGCACGCCGCGCGCGACCGATTATCGTGCAATGGTGCGTAGCGATGCGGCGCCCGGCCATCTGCCGATCGTGCAGGGGCTTGTTCTATCGGGTGTTGGGCTTGGGCGCGATGAAGCGCTCGGCATCGCCGCGCATACCTTCACGGTCGGGCTGCTCGCGGCCGCGCTCCGTTTGGGGTTGATCGGGCACGTCAAGGCGCAGGCCGCGCTCCACCGGCTCCACGCGGTGATCGAGGCTGCGCTGAATACGCCATTGCCCGCGCCGGAAGAGGCGCACACCTTCACCCCGCTCACCGAAATCGCGGTGATGCGGCACGAAACCTTGAGCGGACGTTTGTTCGCGAATTAAAAACTCGGGGGATTCCAGATGTTGTTGACGCCGACCGAGCTTGAGCGGCTCATCATCTTCAGCGCGGCGGAGCTGGCGCGCAAACGCCGTGCGCGCGGCAAGAAGCTCAACCACCCCGAGGCGGTCGCGCTGATCAGCGATGAAATTTTGGAAGGCGCGCGCGATGGCCGCTCGGTCGCTGAACTGATCGCGGCGGGGGCCACCATTCTTAGCACCGACGATGTCATGCAAGGTGTCGACGCCATGACGCCGATGATCCAGGTCGAGGCAACGTTTCCCGATGGCACCAAGCTCGTCACGGTCCATAACCCGATCCGCCCGGGCCAACAAAAGCGCGTCGATGATGGCACGCCGATCCCGGGCGAGATCTTCACCGAGGATGGCGAGATCGAATTGAACGCCGGGCGCAGGCAAGCGCGCATCAAGGTCACCAATACCGGCGATCGGCCGGTGCAAATCGGCAGCCACTATCATTTTTTCGAGGTCAATAAGCAGCTCGATTTCGACCGCGCCGCCGCGTTCGGCATGCACCTCGACGTACCTGCCGGCACCGCGGTGCGCTTCGAGCCGGGCGATCTCAAGGAAGTCGCGCTGGTCGCCTTCGGCGGCACGGCCGAAATCTATGGCCTGCATAGCCTGACCGAGGGCACGACAAAAACTAAAGTCGCCAAGACCGCTGCGCTCAAGCGCGCGCGCAAAGCTGGCTTCAAGGGAGTCTGAGATGGTCAAAATCACACGCCAGCATTACGCCGCGCTCTACGGCCCGACCAAGGGCGACGCGGTCCGGCTCGGCGATACCGAGCTCCTGGCCGAGATCGAGCATGATTATGCCGTGCCGGGCGATGAATGCCTGCATGGTGGTGGTAAAACCTTGCGCGATGGCTCGGGCCTGGTTGCCGGGCTCACCTCCAAACAAGGCGCGCTCGACATGTTGGTGTCGAACGTCGTCGTGATCGATGCGGTCGCCGGTATTGTGAAGGGCGATATCGGCATCAAGGACGGCAAAATCGTCGCGATCGGCAAGGCCGGCAATCCGCAAATCATGGATGGCGTGCACCCGAACCTCTTGCTCAGCGGGGCGACCACGGTGCGCGATGCCGAAGGCTTGATCGCGACCGCCGGCGGCATTGACTGCCACGTCCATTTCGATTCGGCGCAACTTTGCGAGCACGCGTTGAGCTCGGGCCTAACGACCATGCTCGGTGGGTCCTTAGGCCCGATCACGGTCGGCATCGATTCGGGCGGGCCGTTCAATGTCGGCAAAATGCTGCAGGCCGCGGAGGCTTGGCCGATCAATTTCGGCTTTCTCGGCCGCGGCAATTCGTCGAAGCCCGCCTCGATCGTCGAGCAGGCCGAGACCGGCGTGTGCGGCATGAAGCTGCATGAGGACTGGGGCTCGATGCCGGCGGCGATCGATTCCTGTCTCAAGGTCGCCGATGAGATGGATTTTCAGGTCCAGCTCCATACCGACACGTTGAATGAATCGGGCTTCCTGGAAGATACGCTTGCCGCCGTGAAGGGCCGCACGATCCACATGTATCACGCCGAAGGCGCCGGCGGCGGCCACGCGCCCGATGTCATTCGTGTTTGTGGCGAGGCCTATTGCCTGCCGTCCTCGACCAACCCGACCAACCCTTACACGATCAACACGTTCGACGAACATCTCGACATGATCATGGTGTGTCATCACCTCAACCCGGCCGTGCCGGAGGATGTCGCGTTCGCCGAAAGCCGCATCCGTGCCGAGACCATCGCGGCTGAAGACGTGCTGCACGATATCGGCGCGATCTCCATGCTGGGCTCGGACTCTCAGGGCATGGGCCGCATCAATGAAGTGATCTGCCGCACCTGGCAGCTCGCCTCGAAAATGAAAACGCAGCGCGGCCGTCTGCCGAGCGAAACCACCAAGCGCGGCGACAATGAGCGCATCAAGCGCTATATCGCGAAATACACCATCAACCCGGCGCGTACCTTCGGCATGGACCGCCATATCGGCTCGCTCGAACCCGGCAAGCTCGCCGATATCGTGCTCTGGCGCCCGGCCTTTTTTGGCATCAAGCCAGAACTCATCATTAAGGGCGGCTTCATTGTGTGGTCGGCGATGGGCGATTCGGCGGCCTCGCTTATGACCTGCGAGCCGCTCATTATGCGCCCGCAATGGGGCGCCTTCGGCGAAGCCAAGAAACATCTGAGCCTGTCGTTCGTCACCCAAGCCGCGATCGACAAGGGCCTCGCGCGCAAGCTTGGCCTCACCAAGCCCTTGGCCGCGGTCAAGGGAACCCGTAAGCTCAAGAAGAAGCACATGCTGCATAACGACGCGTGCCCGAAAATCACGGTCAACCCGGAGACCTTCGAGGTGTTTGTCGATGGCGTGCTCGCCACCTGCGCGCCGGCCAAAACACTACCGCTGACCCAAAGGTACATGCTGCGATGAGAACCGAAATCATCACCAAGATGGCGCCCCTGGCGGCGAAACGCATCGGCCCCGCGCGGGTTGGTATTGGCGGGCCGGTCGGCTCGGGCAAGACCGCGTTGATCGAGGCGCTGGTGCCGCGCTTGATCAAACAAGGCTATGACATCGCGGTTGTGACCAACGATATCGCGACGCGGGAAGACGCCGAGCGCCTGCAACGCTCAGGCCTGATCGCGCCCGAACGCGTGGTCGGCGTCGAGACCGGGGCCTGCCCGCACACGGTCATTCGCGAAGACCCGACGCTCAATCTCGAAGCCGTCGATCTGCTGGATCGGCGCTTCCCCAAGCTCGATCTGGTGATCGTCGAATCGGGCGGCGATAATTTGGCCTCAACCTTCTCGCTCGATCTGGTCGATTATTGGTTGTTCGTGATCGACATCGCGGGTGGCGGCGATATCCCCCGCAAACGCGGGCCCGGCGTGCTGCAATGTGATCTGCTCGTCGTCAACAAAACCGATCTCGCGCCCCATGTGCGGGTCAATATGGACGAAGTTCGGCGCGATGTTGCCTTAGCGCGCGGGAAAAAGCCGGCGCTCTTCACCAATTGTCTGACCGGCGATGGCATCGATGAGGTGATCGCCGAGCTTCGCCGCAGCGTGCTCTTGGATGCGTGACGCGATGGCGCCCGCAAAAACAAAAATCGTCATGGCCCGGCTCGACCGGGCCATCCAGTGCTTCGGCCATCAGAAGATAAGCCTGGATGCCCCGATCAAGTCGACGGCTGCCCACCTTGGCTGGCAACGAAGTTTGCCCCCGCTCAAATCGTCGTCCCACGGCTTGGCCGGGGGACCCAGACCCATAAGAAATCCATCAGTGCCGCCGCCCCTGGATGCCCCGCCGTCGCGGGGCATGACGAAAAAAACTATATGTTTTGGGCGGCTCGACGCATGAACGCGGGTGTTGATGCCGCTCTGTCGCCGCGCCAGGGCTGCGCGAAGTTTCGCTTCGAGCGGCGCGAAAGCGAACGCACGCATATGGCGCGGAATTACGCCGCCTATCCGTATCACGTCACCCGCCCGCTTTATTTCGATGCCGGCTGGCCCGAGCTGCCGACGCTCCTGTTGCAATCGGCCTCGGGCGGTCTGTTCCAGGGCGATCGGCTGAGCCTCGAAGTGAGCGTGGGCGCGGGCGCGGCGGTGCAAATCACCACGCAATCGGCGACCAAAGTGCATTCGATGGAGCG
>SHWC01000006.1 GCA_009691045.1 Alphaproteobacteria bacterium
GACCCACCTCTTTTCGCCTCGAGCAGGCGAACATTGACGGGAACGTCATCGACGACTAGGACACGTGCCGACACCGATTGGCTCCGAATAGTCTCAATGTGAACAGACGACGCATAGGGCGATGATTTGGGCCCTGAAGCAACTTAAGGCGGAAGTTTTAACCGGACATGAATGATTGGCTAGACCCAAGCGTCGCCGTGCAACTCGAGGCGGTCAAGCTCAACAAGCAGCGCCCGCTCGTTATCTGCGATGCGGACGAGGTGCTCTTCGCGTTCATGGAGCGGTTCGAGCGGTTTCTGCACGCGACAGACCACCTTTACGTGTGGCGAAGCTATCAGCTATCGGGAAACGTGCGCCGACGCCAGGGTGGGGGCGTGATCGACGATGCGGGGATCACCGCACTTCTCGAACGCTTCTGGAATGCCCATGCCGAAGATATGACGCCCATTCCCGGCGCGGCGGACACGCTCGCCGCGCTTTCGACCCGGGCACAGATTCTCATTCTGACCAACGTGCCGTTCGAGCACCAGCGCGCCCGCGAGCGCTCGCTACAACGCCACGGCATGGCCTATCCAACAATCGCCAATGCCGGGCTCAAGGGACCGGCGGTAGCCTGGCTTAGGGAGCGCGTCGAGGCCCCGGCGTTCTTTATTGACGATAGCCCGCGCCATCATAAATCGGTCGCCCTTCATGCGCCCTCGGTGACCCGTCTTCATTTTGTGGGCGACCCTCGTCTGGCCAAACTGCTCGATAAGGCACCCGACAGCCATCACCGCACCGATGATTGGGCCTCGGCACGCGCGGTGATCGAGCACGATCTCGGCCGTGCCGGCCACTGATCATGCGGATTGGGATCGACCTCGGTGGCACCAAGATCGAGGCGCTCGCGCTCGATCTTGATGGCCACGAGGTCTATCGCCATCGCATTCAGGCGCCGCAGGGCGATTATCGGGCGACCGTGGACGCGGTGGCCGGCCTGGTCGCGTTGGTTGAGCAGGCGCTTGGCACCAAGGGTTCAATCGGCATCGGTATTCCGGGCGCAATCTCGCCGCATAGCGGACTGATCAAACACGCCAACTCGACCTGGATGACCGGTCAGCCGTTCGAACGCGATATGGCGAAGCGGCTCGGCCGGCCGGTGCGGCTCGCCAATGATGCCGATTGCTTTGCGCTCTCCGAGGCGACCGATGGCGCGGGCGCGGATGCCGGCATCGTGTTCGGTGCGATTTTGGGCACCGGCGTTGGCGGGGGCATCGTGACAAATGGTCGGTTGCTTGGCGGACCAAACGCGATCGCGGGCGAATGGGGCCACAATCCCTTGCCCTGGCCGCATGATGGGGAACGACCTGGGCCGCCCTGCTATTGCGGCAAATCGGGCTGTATCGAAACCTTCCTGTCGGGGCCGGGCCTGGCCCGCGACTATGCGGCGGCAACGGGCACACGGGTACCCGCCGCCGAAGTGGCGCAACGTCTTGGCGTTGGCGAACCCGAGGCCCTCGCGGCACTCGCGCGTTACACTGATCGTTTGGCGCGCTCGCTCGCGACGGTGATCAATTTGATCGACCCCGACGTCATCGTGCTCGGCGGCGGTGTGTCGAATATCGCGGCGCTTTACGCGCCATTGCCGGCGCGTCTGGCGGATTATGTTTTTTCAAAGGAGCCGATCGTGACGCGGATTGTGCCGGCGCGCTTTGGCGATTCGAGCGGTGTGCGCGGCGCGGCCTGGCTCTGGCCGGCCTAACATTTGGGTTCGGGCAGTCGCTCGATTTCCTTTAGGTTGGCCCGTACGGCAAAGGTGCCGTAATCGAGGTCAAACCACTCGGCCATGCCACCCGCATTGACCATCGAGCCAACTTCGAACACCGGTTCGGCATCGCCACCACTCATTTGAAAGTAGCCGGCCCGCGTGGCCCAAAAGGCCTCGATCTCGCCGGTCTTGCCACCCGGTATCGGGCGATTCTCGACCGAACCGAAAAAGGTCGCGACTTGATAGGCGCCATCCATGGTCGAACCATCGAAAAGAACGCCGGTGTGGCGCGTTTGGCCGGCGACCATGGCGGCGAGCGCGCGGCGCGTATAGGTGCTTGGAAACATCGTGCCGGCTGGCAATTGCACGTCTTTACGCTCCGGCACGGAGAAATGGACGGCGCCACCCTCGGGCCCTAAAGTTGCGACACCTTCGAGTTCCTGCGTGACCGCGCCATCGGCCATTTGTCGGAGCTTGAAGCCCATGCCCGTGCCGTCGGCGGTCTCATGCGACGAAAAAATCAGTACCGCAATGCTCGATTGGCCCTCGCCGAGCGCAAGCTGCATGCGCACATGCTGATTGACCAAATAGCCATCGCAGGTTTTTGCCCACTCAAAGTAGGCTGTGCCACGCGTACCGATGATGCCGCTTGATGAACGCGCCTGCAGAAGCTCGAGCGTGTAGACAGCGCGGTGGGACGTGATGTCGGCCAACGTACCCGCATCGCCTTCCGCGCGACCGGCGCTTGGCGTCGCACTCAAAAGGGCGAACACGACCAGGCCATGAAGCGCCAGCGCAGCGCCGGCTTGTACCAAGCGGCGCATTAGCTAGAGTGCGCGCAGCGATGCGGCCCGCGCCATTTGACGAGGACGATGATGAAACGAAAGCCGGTTTTATTGATCACGCGGAGAATGCCGCCCTTGGTTCACGAACGGGCGCAGCGGGATTATGACGCCCGTCTTAATGAGGACGATAGCTTGTACGATTTCGCCGGCCTGGTAAAGGCCGCCGCGGGCGCCGATGCGATGCTGATTTGCCCGAGTGACAAAATTACCCCCGAACTGGTCGACCAATTACCTGACAGCCTGAAAATCATCGCCTGCTTCACCGCCGGCTATGATCACGTCAATGTTCAGGCGGTGCGTCGGCGCGGCCTCACACTGACCAACGCCCCCAATCGGCTGACCGATTCGACCGCCGATATCGCGCTTTTGCTCATGCTCGGTGCCGCCCGACGCGCGGGCGAAGGCGAGGCCCTGATGCGCGCCAAAGGCGGCTGGAGCGGCTGGCACACGCTCTATATGGCCGGTCATGATGTTCACGGCAAACGGCTCGGCATTGTCGGCATGGGGCGGATCGGGCGGGCGGTGGCGAAGCGCGCGCGCGCCTTCGACATGACCGTTCATTACCACAATCGCTCGCAACTTTCGGCCGAACATGAAGCGGGAGCAACGTTCCATTCGACGGTCGAGAGCCTCTTGAAGGTATCTGACTTTCTGTCGCTCAATTGCCCGCTGACCGCTGAAACACGCGATTTGCTGAATGCCGAGCGCATCGCGCTGTTGCCCGATGGCGCGATCGTGGTCAATACCGCGCGCGGCGATGTGGTCGACGACGAGGCGCTGATCGCCGCGCTCAAATCGGGCAAGCTCGCGGCGGCCGGGCTCGATGTCTATAAGGGCGAGCCGGGCAACATCAATCCGGAATATTCAAAACTGCCCAACACGTTCCTGTTGCCCCATCTCGGCAGCGCGACGCTGGGAACCCGCACCGGCATGGGCATGAATGCGCTCGACAATATCGACGCTTTTTTCTCTGGGCTAAGCCCGCCAAATCTGGTCGCGTGAGCGGCAAAAATTACCGCCCTATTCGTCCTAAATATCCAAGAATTTCCTCCGAAAGCCGGGCTTTCCTCCTGGCACGATGCTTGCGTCATTCCAGGCAGGATTGGGCCTCGGCCAGCCATGACACCAGACCGAGGGGAATGAGGCGAAGGGGAAACGCGCAATGGCGCACGTCAATTATGCCAAGGGAACCGGCCGCCAGCCTGACCTTGGCGTCAATATCGGCCTTCTGGTCGATCGCTTTCTGCAAGCCGCCCGCCATAAAGGGCTGATGGTGAGCGATGACGATCGTGATACGCTGAGCCACCTTCTCGCGGCGGCGGCCGATGCCGAGGGGCTATTGACCGCGCAAGCGCGCCGCATCGCTTTGCTCGAAACCTTGAGCCTAACCGATGAATTGACCACGCTGATGAACCGGCGCGGCTTCGAGCGCGAGATGCGCCGGCTCCTCGCCAATGCCAAGCGCTATGACGAACGCGGCGTCATGGCGGTCATCGACCTCGACGATTTCAAGTCGATCAACGACGTTTATGGCCACGCGGCGGGCGATGCGGTGCTTGCTTCGTTCGGGCGCGCTTTGGCCGCGATGGTGCGGCAGACCGATCTGGTGGCGCGCTTGGGCGGTGATGAATTCGCGCTGGTGTTGGCGCGGACCGACGTGACCGGTGCGATGGCCCGGATTGCACAAATCGAGCAGTCGCTCGACGGCCTCATTGTTCCCTATACCTCGCATCGGATTCCGGTCGCGTGTAGTATTGGGACCGTGAAATTCGACGGCTTGGACGATTTCGAACACTTGCTGCAGCGCGTCGACAACGCGATGTATGCGAATAAGCGCAAACGCAAGGCGGCACGCGGCTAAACCTCCCGCAAATCGTCCGACACATTCGGACGACGCCCCGCTATGCGGGGCTGATCGATCAATCGCGCCGCTTGCGGCGATCTGCCCCCTCGTTTCATGATAGGCCGTTGCCCGCGGGCGACGGTGCATCGCCGCCCGTCCCCGCCTGGGTATTGGAACGCGGGAGCGGATCATGAATGGTGGGCAGGCACTCGTCGCAACACTGCTAAGCCACGGCGTCGAGGCCGCGTTTTGCCTGCCGGGCGAAAGCTATCTTGAGGTCATCGAGGCGCTCAGGCTCGCCAAAGACCGCCTTCGCCTGATCAACACCCGCCATGAATCAGGGGCCTCCTTCGCGGCGGCGGCCTATGGGCGCATCACGGGGCGGCCCGGCATTGCGTTCGTGACGCGCGGCCCCGGCGCGACCAATGCCTCAATCGGCGTGCATACCGCGACGCAGGATTCGGTGCCGATGGTTCTGTTCATCGGGCAAGTACCGACGACCGAGCTTGGTCGCGAGGCGTTTCAGGAAATCGATTATGCGCGCATGTTCGGCGGCCTCGCGAAGGCCGTGTTCGAGCCGCGGAAGCCCACCGAGGTTGCAGCCATGACCGCGCAGGCCTTGACCATCGCGTGCGCGGGCCGGCCGGGGCCGGTCATCGTGTCCTTGCCCGAGGATGTGACCGAGAACGACGCGGGGGATGTTGCCATCCCACGGCCGAGCCCGCGTCAGATCGTCGAGCCCGACGCCGCGCGCCTCAATCAGGTCGCCGACTTGATTCGCAACGCGCGAGCGCCGCTCATCATCGCCGGCGAGCAAATCGGTTTCGAAGGCGCGCAAGCGGCGCTCATCGCGTTCGCGGAAAAAACCGGCGCCGGCGTCGTTGCCGCCTTTCGCCGTCAAGGCGTGATGCCGAGCGACCACGCCGCCTATCTCGGTCATATCGGGCTCGCGCTCACGCCCTATCAGAAGGAGATGATGAAGGAGGTCGACCTCATCATCGCGCTCGGCAGTCGGTTCGATGGGGCGACCAGCATTGATTTTTCCTTGGTTGAATCTCATCAAACGCTGATTCAAATTTTTCCCGACGCCAAGGTGCTTGGGCGAACGCGCGCGGCGGTGCCGGTGCTCGGTGATGTGGCGCCAACGCTCGCTGGCCTAAGCGCACGACTGAGCGAACCACCGCCCAATCAGCGGCAAGAATGGCGCGCGCGCTGGCGCGACAAGGCGGTGGCTTTCATGCGGCCGGAGGGCCAAGACGCGCTCGGGCGGGTTGACCAGATCGCCGTGATGAAAACGCTCGGCGCACGCCTGCCGCATGACGCAACGATCACCAATGACGCCGGAAATTTTTCGACCTGGTTGCATCGCTATATGCCGTTTCGCCAGCCTTCAAGCCAGGCGGCGCCCTGTTGTGGCGCGATGGGCTATGCGGTGGCGGGCGCGATCGGCGCGCAAATCGCGCGCCCCGGCAAGACCGTGCTCGCGATGGTGGGCGATGGCGGATTTTTGATGACCGGCCAAGAGCTCATCACCGCGGTCGAACATGATTTGCCGATCAAAATTTTGCTGTGCGACAACGCGGCCTACGGCACCATCGTGATGCACCAACAACGCCGATTCGGCCCCGGGCATAATCATGCGGTCGCCATGAAGAGCCCGGATTTCGCCGCCGCCGCGCGGGCCTGGGGTGCCGCCGCCTATACGGTTGACGATACCGCCGGGTTCGCGCCCGCGCTCGACGCGGCGCTCGCGCATAAGGGGCCGGCGCTCATTCACCTCAAGACCGATTTGCGCGATCTCGCCGCCTCGGGGCTCAAGCTCTCCGCCTGAGGCTCACATCATGCCCAAGCGCACCGCCTCGGCCCCAAGCAAATTGACGGGGCGCTTTTTGGCAAGCCTGAAAGAGATCAACGCGGCCGAATGGGATGCCTGCGCGGGCACGGACCATCCGTTCGTGCGGCATGCGTTTTTGAGTGCGCTCGAAGATAGCGGCTCGGCGGTCGCGGCGACCGGTTGGTTGGCGCGCCATGTCGTGGTCGAGGATGAGACGCGAGGCGTGGTCGGCGTCATGCCGATGTATGCCAAGAGCCATTCTTATGGCGAATATGTCTTCGATCATGGCTGGGCCGAGGCGTTTGAGCGCGCCGGTGGGCGCTATTACCCGAAGCTTCAAGTGGCGGTGCCGTTCACGCCGGTGCCCGGCCCGCGCCTGATGGCGCGAGCGGACTGCAATACAGTCGCCGTGTTCGATGCCTTGATCGACTCCGCGCTTGCGCTCGCCGATGAAGCGGCCTTGTCGTCACTGCACCTGACATTCTTGCCCGAGGCCGATGCCACGGCCTTGAAGGCGCGCGATCTGCTCCATCGCACCGGGCTCCAATTTCATTGGATGAATCAGGGCTATGCGACTTTCGATGACTTTCTCTCGACGCTCGCCGCGCGGAAGCGCAAGCAGATCAAACGCGAACGGCGCGAGGCGCTACAGGCGGGGCTCAATGTGCGCGTGCTCAGCAGCCGCGACATCGAAGAGCGTCATTGGGATGCGTTCTTCGCTTTCTATGAAGACACGGGAAGCCGCAAATGGGGCGCGCCCTATTTGACGCGCGCGTTCTTTAGCTTGCTCAGCGAGCGCATGGCCGATGCGATTGTTTTGATCCTGGTTGAGCGCGTCGGTCGCCCGATCGCAGGCGCGCTCAATTTGCGGGGCAGCGATGCACTCTATGGGCGCAATTGGGGGGCGCTTGAGCACCACCCCTTCCTCCATTTCGAGGTCTGCTATTACCAGGCGATTGACTATGCGATCGCGCACGGCCTAGCCCGCGTCGAAGCGGGTGCCCAGGGCGAGCATAAACTGGCCCGCGGTTATTTGCCGGTGGCGACCCATAGCAGTCACTGGATCGCCCATGAGGGCTTGCGCCAAGCGGTTCGGGGATTCTTGGCGCGCGAAACGCCAGCGGTCGCCCAGGAAATCGAACTCCTCGCCGATCATGGCCCGTTCCGCCACGGTGCCTCGGCGGCAACATCGAACGACGGCTGAACCCCAGTCAGTGCCAGCACGCCTGCCCCGGACGAAATGGCCAATACTTGTTGACCACCCTAAGCCGGGGGCCTAGCATGACTCTTTACTGTGATCACAGAGACCCGGTGCGCAAAAGAATCGGTCCTGGTTGCCTCGGGCAAGGGTCGGCGATTCGAGTTTCGCCGGCCACGCGATGCAACGGCGTCGCAATAGATAAGTGGGCCGACGGGAGCGACGATCAAACAACTCGGGAGCACGTCATGACGACAAAGCGCACTAGCAAGAATCTTTATTTCCATCTCTCACGTCGCCACTTCATCAAGGGCGCGGCGGCGGGCGCCATGATTGTGGGCGCGCCTGCAATCCTGAAGGGCCTGACGCGCACGGCCAAGGGTGCCGAGAAAGGCACCGTTCGCATGCTGATGACCGCGCCGACGATGATCCCCGGCGATTGGAAGACGTTCGAAGCCGAGACCGGCTTGAAGATGCAAGAAACGGTGATGAAGGACGACACCGGCCTGTTCCTGACCGAAGTTCAGGTCAATGACGCGGGCGATCGTTTCGACATCATCTCGACGCTCGCCGGCGTCGAACGGCCGTTGATCGAGGGTGGCAACATCATTCCGATCGAGCACAAGAACATCCCGAACTGGGCCGGCATGCCCGACAGCATCAAGGCGGTGCCGTATCTGACGCGCGAATTGAAGCCCGAAGGCGGCTCGGTGTGGGGAACACCGCTCGCCATGAACGCCGATTCATTCGGCTATTTCCCCGACAAGCTCGGCCTGCCCTATCCGCCGGAAGAAGTGTCATGGTCGCTCGTGTTCGACGACCCGAAGACCATGGGCAAGAGCGCAACCGGCACGATGTTCTACTACCTTGAAGAGTGCGCGATGTACCTCAAGGGCTCGGGGAAGCTGCAGATTGGCGATCCCGCCAATATGACGCCGGAAGAGGCCAACAAAGTGGCCGATTATATGATCGAGCGCAAAAAGGCCGGGCAGTTCCGCTCGCTTCACACCACGTTCGACGATCAGGTTCAGCTCATCAAGAATGGCGAAGTGCTCGCCATCCGTTGTTGGGAACCGGCGGTGAAGGAAGCGCAAAAGGCCGGCATGAAAGACTTCGTGTATTCCAACGCCAAGGAAGGCTACATGAAGTGGATGCACGGCTGCTACATCCCGGCGCAAGTCGCGGATCGCGGCAATATCGAAGAGGTCTACAAGGCGCTGAACTGGATCCTCTCGGGCTCCTATGCCGCGGCGATCAGCCCGCTACGCGGTTATGTTTCGGGCCGGCCCGACCTCGGCGCTCAATACGCCAAGGAGAAGGGTTTGGACGCGGCGGCGGCGGCGGCGATTGACGAAGCCCAAGCCAAACTCGGAAAGAAGTTCGCCAAGGACCTGTTCTGGTTTACCGGCGCGCCGGACCACCTGGCCGAGATCCAGGCGGCAGCCGACCGCTTTGTGAACGCCTGATTTGCGCTAATCGACCCACCCACCCCGGCCGCCCGCACGCGCGCGGTCGGGGTGGGCATTTTCCTCCAAATGTTCATCAATTGAGCCGATGGCCTTGGCAGAACACGCCGCCGGAATGAAGTTGCGCCAGTTCCTGCCGCGCCTGTCGGTCGGTATTTGGTCGCTCTCCGGCTTCACGTTCCTCTGGGTCATCGGCATTGTCGTGCCGTTGCTCGGCATTCTGCTGTTCTCGTTTCTGCAGACCAAGGGCATCAAGGTCCAATGGGACCTCACGATCAAGGCCTATGAGAAACTGTTCTTCTATGGCGGCGGGCCGCTGATCGGGCGCACCATTCGCATCGCGGCGACCATGACCGTGATCGAACTTCTGCTGGCTTTCCCGTTCGCGTTGTGGCTCGCCAAAGGCGCCAAGAATCAAAACCTGAAGCTGATCACCTTCACGCTGTTGACCGTGCCGTTTTTTCTGAGCCCGGTCGCGCGCGTGATCGTGTGGCGCTCGGTGATGAGCGTGCATGGCCTGGTCAATACCGCACTCCTCGATATCGGCCTTGTGAGCGAGCCGGTCGAATGGCTGATCTTTTCAGAATTCGCCGTTCATCTTGGCTATCTCGGTCAGTATTTTCCGGCCATGGTCTGGCCGATCTTTCTGTCGGTCGCGTTGATCGACGATGAATATCTCGAAGCGAGCAAGGATTTGGGCGCGAGCCGGCTGCGCACGCTCGTCCATGTGATCTTCCCGCTCGCTTTGCCCGGCATCGTGGCGGGCATTATCTTCACCTTCGTGCCGATGTTGGGCGACACGGTGGTGCCGCAGCAAATGGGCGGCGGCAATGTGATGATGATCAGTCACAATGTCTATACCATGATCGGCGCCTCGAACTTCGTGATGGCGGCGGCCCTTTCCGCCATCATCCTGGCGATCATGCTCGCCTTCCAAGTGCTGCTCTGGGCGGCGCTGAGACCGGTCGGCGGGCTCAACAACGTATTCGCGAGTCTGCGTCGATGACGGCTTTGGCGGAACCGCCCAAATTGGACGACGCGGCGCCACGCAAGCTGCCGCTCGCGCAAAAAATATCGGAGCGGTGGCCGGCCTGGGGCTCGATCTTCATCGGCTATTTCGTGCTGCTGATCATTTATTTCCCGATCCTCTGGCTGATGATCCTTTCAATCAGCAGCGAGCCGCTGACGGGCTTCGCGGGCGATTGGACGCTCCGCTGGTATGACGACATGCTCTATGGCACAGGCCAGCGCGAGGGCGAGGCCTATG
Organism: Alphaproteobacteria bacterium; assembly: GCA_009691045.1. Lineage (GTDB taxonomy): Bacteria > Pseudomonadota > Alphaproteobacteria > UBA828 > UBA828 > SHWC01. The sequence continues at coordinate 10,201 of SHWC01000006.1, forward strand.
CCGTGAATTCCCGCGTGTTCGATCCGCTTTTTCTGAGCTTGAAGCTCGCCTTCATCACGGCGGCGCTCTGCATGGTGGCCTCACTCTTGATCGGGCCGATTTTGCCGCGTGTGCGGTTTCGTGGGCCGCTCTTGCTCGGCTATCTCATGCCGCTGATGGTGCCAGGCATTGTGGCGAGCGTGTCGTTGTTCCTCTTCTATCGGCTGGGGCTGCACTGGAAGATGGGCGAATGGTCGCTCGGCCTCGCCCATTTCGTGTGGGCCTTTCCGTTCGCGCTTCTGGCCATGCTGGTGGTGGCATCGCGCTTCGATGCCAGGCTGTTGGAGGCGGCGGCCGATCTTGGCGCGAGCCCGTGGCGGCGTTTTTGGCAAATTCAGGTGCCGATTTTGAAACCCGGCATTTTCGCCGCCGGCTTTTTCGGCTTCCTGCTCTCATTCAACGAGCTGCCGTTCAGCATCTTCATGCGGGCGGGCGACATCACGCTGCCGATCTATTTGTGGATCCAATCGGGGGCGCACAATTCCTCGGTGCCGTTGATCTTCGCGCTTAGTACGCTTATCACCATTGCGAGCATCATCTTGACCTTCATCGCGATCAAGGTTGCGTTCGGTGAAAGGACCGTGCGCGCGACCGACGTAAAAAAGACGTAGAGAGAATGGGGCGGGCGAAATGGCGGTCATAAACGCGAGTGGCTCGGCGAGTGTCAGCGACGCTGTGCGCGTGGCCGGTGGCGAGCAAATTCTTGAGGTCGTCAACGCCACGCATCGTTATGGCGAGGTCACCGCGCTCGACCATGTGTCGATCACCGCACGGCGCGGTGAGTTTTTGACGCTGTTGGGCGAGAGCGGCTCGGGCAAGACGACGCTCCTTCGCATCATCGCGGGGCTTGAGCGGCCGAGCGCGATCAATCGCATCACGATCGACGGCACCGACGCCACCTTGCTGCCGGCGAACAAGCGCAACACGACAACCGTGTTTCAGCATTACGCGCTGTTTCCCCATATGTCGGTCGGCGAGAACATCGAATATGGCCTGCGCGTGCGCGGCATGCCCAAGCCGGAGCGCCGTCAGCGCGCCGAAAAAGTGCTGGAGCTGATCCGCCTACCCGGCCTTTATGAGCGGCGCGTGCACCAGCTTTCAGGCGGCCAGAAGCAGCGCATCGCGCTTGCGCGCGCGCTCGTCACCGAGCCCGCCATTCTTTTGCTCGATGAGCCTTTGGGCGCGCTCGATGAGAAACTCCGGATCGACATGCAGGTCGAGCTCAAGGAGCTGCATGAGCGGCTCGGGCTCACATTTATTTATGTCACGCACAGCCAGGAAGAAGCGCTCACCATGAGCGATCGCATTCTGCTGATGCGCCATGGCCGCGTGGTGCAAGAGGGCCCGCCGACCGATTTGTTCGAGCGGCCCGTCGCACGTTTCGTCGCCGAGTTCATGAACGTGGAAAATCTACTCGACGGGACGATCGAGCGCGCGAGCGGTGCTGAGGCCACGGTGCGTATCGGTTCCCATTTATTGCGCGGGCCGTGGACCGGGCGGGGCGCGGCTATGCCGGGGACCAAAGCGTGCGTCGCGGTGCGCGCGGAACGGATTCAGCTGGGGCCGGCGCCGAGCCACGACGCCCAGTCGATCAATCACTTGCCCTGCCGGCCGGGTGTGACGATCTATAAGGGCAAATATGTCGATCAGATGCTGGGGACCGAAATCGGCCCGGTTAAAGCGCGCGTCTGGGATCGCAGTATGGAGATCAGCACCGCGACCGCCTTTTGGTGGCGGGCGAATGACTGCGCGATCATGCCGGTTGAGAGCGAATAATCAGGGTTTCGGCGGATACCAATAGAGCGGCTCTGGCCGCGCCCAAGTTTTCGGCCGGTCGATCACCTCGACCGTCGTCTTGCACAAGGTCTCGGTTTCGAAATAGGCGAATTGCACGCCGGCCCAATTGCCTTCCTGCACGGGCTCAAAACCGCGCGCGGTGAATCGCCGATAGATTTCAGGCCAGGTCATATCCATGTCTTTCACCATGACGCCGACATGGTGGATGCCTTCGCCATGGGCCTCAAGAAAATCGTGATAGATGCTCGGCCCCTCGAAGGGCTGAATGATTTCCCAATTGAGCTGGCCGGTCCAAGCGAGCGCGAGGCGCATGGTGTAATTGGCGGGCTTGCCTTTGTAGGTACGGCCCGATAGCAGCGGCGCCTCATATTGCTGCACCCACCAGGGGCCGATGCCGAGTTTGTCGGCGTAATTTCGTACTAACGCGTCGAGATCGCGCGTGACCAGGCAAATTTGCGCGGTCTCGCGAAACAACGAAGTCGGCAAATAGCTGTCTTTATAGTCGGGCGTGGTCACGCCGCTTGCGCGCCCACCACCGGCGCGCCGCAGCCGACGATGGTCCGATAAAGCGTGCGCGGCTCGCTATAGCCGCCGGTCGCGGTGTGAATGGTGGCGCGGTTATCGCCGCCAACGACATCGCCGATGCGCCATTTGTGGGCGTATTGAAATTCAGGTCGTGTGGCGTGCACATAGAGCGCGTTCAATAATTCATCGCTTTCCGCCGGCTCCAGGCCGACCACGCAACGCGTGAAGCCTGGATTGACGAACAGCGCGCGCCGGCCATCGACCGGATGGATCCGTACGATCGGGTGCACGACATCGGGAATCTTGGCCGCCTGCTCGGGCGTCAATGTCACCTTCGCCTCATAGCCGCGCTTGCCACCGAACATGTGATGGACAGCGGAGCGACCCTCTACTTTACGCTTGAGATCGGCCGGCAGGGTTTCATAGGCGAGGGCCATGTTGGCAAAAACGGTATCGCCGCCTTTGGGCGGCACTTCGAGCGCGTAAAGGAAGGTCGAGTCCGACGGGCCCGCCATGTAGGAGAGGTCGGAATGCCAATAGGCTCCAGCGGGCGCCTTGGTGGTGCGGCCCTTGCCGCTTTCGACCACATTCGAAATGACCGAGACGTCGTGGGTATCCTGGTGGTGATATTGATCAAGAATATGGGGCACGAGCGCGCCGAAGGCGGCGCTGATGGCCTTGGCATAAGCGAGCGCGTTCAGGCGCTGGCCGGGAAACACCAGCACAAGGTGCTCAGCCATGGCCTGGCGCAGCGCCTGGCCAAGCGCGGGCGTCATGGGCGCCGATAGATCGACGCCCTCGACCCTTGCGCCAAGCGGCGCCTCGAAGGGGTGAACCGAAAGTTTCATTGCCCAAGGCTGCGGCAAGAGCGGCGCGGTTTCAAGAGCGGTTTGAGACGGAGCCACGGGATTAGGCGTAGTGTTTAGACTGAGGCGACCACGGAAAAAGCGGCGATGGTCGGCGGTCGAGGAGGATTTCATGGACGGGCTTGAGCTGAGCCGCGCGCTGCATGTGGTGGCGGTCGTCATCTGGATCGGCGGCGTCGCCTTTGTGACGCTCACGCTCCTGCCCGTGCTTGGCCGGAGCCGCGCCAGCGATGACTGGTTTGTTCGCTTCACGGCAATCGAGCGGCGCTTTGCCTGGATTGCCCGTGCTGCCCTGCTCGTCGCCGGCGGCAGCGGCTTTTACCTGATTGTCGCGATGGACGCGTGGGACCGCTTTACCATGATCGCCTATTGGTGGATGCATGCCATGGTCGTGGTGTGGGTTCTCTTCGCGCTCATGCTGTTCGTCATCGAGCCGCTCGGGCTTGACCGCGCCCTGCGGGAACGGGCGAGGCGTGACCCCGCGCGCGCTCATTTATTGGTAAGTCGCGCTCATTGGGTGCTGCTGATCGCGTCGCTCATCGCCGCCTTCGGCGCCGTGGCTGGGAGCCACGGCGCCTTTCTCGGCTAGCAGGGTTTTAGTGTCCGCCTGAATCGCCCGGCTTTTGCTCGCCCATATCAAAGATCTCACGGTTCTCAGGCCCTTCGGCGATGATGAAGCCGACCAAACCGCGCTCAAGCCGGCCTAGCGCATGATCGACGAGAATATAACGGCCCGGCACCTCGATCTTGAAATCGACGATGCCAGCACCGCCCGGCGGCACGACAATCGTTTGCACGCCTTTGAGTGGCGGGCTCATGATGCTCGCGAGATTGTAGGCGTCATCGAAGATTTCGCCGATGACGTGGAAGGCCGAGGTGAAGTTCGGTCCGCCGACACCGAAATAGATGCGCACGGTTTCGCCAACCTTGGCCTTCATGGCGTGTGCTTTGGTCAGGGCGCCGACCGCACCGTTGAACACGAAATACTTAGGCTGCTCGGCCAGCATCTTGTCGACGCTGAATTCCTGGCTGCCCTGCTCGCCGAACGGCGCCTCGGTGTACATCTCGCCCTGCATGACATAGAACTCGCGCGACACCTTCGGCAGGCCACCTTCGGGCTCTACTAAAATCAGCCCATACATGCCGTTTGCGATGTGATGCGCGACCATCGGCGTTGCGCAGTGATAGACATAGAGACCCGGTATCAGGGCTTTCCACTTGATCGATTTTTCTTCGCCGGGCGGCACCTGCAATGCCACCGCGCCGCCACTGGGACCGGTCGTGGCATGAAAATCGACCGAATGGATCATCGCGCTGTCGACGTCGTTTTTCATATGGATGTAGATCGTATCGCCGACACGCACGCGCAGGAACGGCCCGGGCACAGTCCGGTTGAAGGTCCAATAACGATAGGTCGTGCCATCGGCCAAGCGGCCGTCGAGCTCGACCGATTCGAGATCGATACGCACGGTTTCGGGCCCGCTTCGATTGATTGGCGGGGGCAATTTGGTCGGGTCCATGACGATATCGACCTGCTCGGCGGCGCTGGGCGCTGCCTCGGCGACCACGAGCTTGCCTTGCATGCCGGATTCGCGCTGACCAGGCAGAGCCGAGAAGTAAGCGAAGCTTCCCGCCTTGGTGGCACGAAATGAGATCGTCGTTCCGGCACCCGCCTTGGTGACGCTTTCAGAGGTCACGTTTTGATCGGGAAAGGCGAGATTGTGCTCGCCACCTTCGCCATTGATCAGCGTCACTTGAATAACATCGCCGACCTTGGCGTTGAGCGCCGGATTAGCCTGGCCGTCGATCGCACCGCCAACGCCGATGAAGGCGACGCGGCCTTCGCTCGTTGCGGTCCGCAGCGCAAAGGCGACATCAGGCACTTAGGTTAACCGCCGCGTGTTCTTCGGCCGGGAGCGCGGCGGCGGTCTTCGCGGCTTCGGGTGCCTTAACCGCTGCGCCGGCGGCTGCCTTGAGATAGGCAATAACATTGGCGCGATCGCCGGCATCGCGCAGCCCGTTGAAGGTCATTTTGTTGCCGGGAATATTGCCTTTGGGATCGGCTAAATAGGCCCCGAGCGTTTTGTCATCCCAAACAATGCCGGACTCTTTCGTCGCCTTGGAAAACTTGAAATCCGGCTGGCTGCCGGCGGCACGGCCAACGACGCCCGCGAGGTTGGGGCCGACCTTTTTCTTTCCCGGCTCGACCGAATGGCAGGCTTGGCATTTTTGAAACACCTTCTTACCGGCTTCGGCATCGCCGGCGGCGTAACTGTTCCCGGCGGCGGCGGTGGCCGCGACGGTCGCCAAGGCAAACATAAAATGCCGTGTCGATTTTCTTTGGCTGCTGAGCATGACGGTCCTCTTCGGAAGCGCTCGATGCGCGGTTGCCGAACGCAGGCTTATCAGACTCGATTGGGGTTTCGCCGGCCTTGATTTGGGTCAAGGCAGGTATTCAGTCGCGCGTGCCACCATCCCAGGCCGTGATGATCTCGTCAGCCTTGCGCCGCGTGATCACGGTGCGGGCGGGTTCGACCGCGCCGTCGATGCGGGCGGGGAATAATACCTCGATGAACGGGTCGCGGCCCTCGTGACGCTTAACGAAACCACGCGCCGCCGTTTGCTCATGCTTCACCATCTCGGCCAATTCATGGACCGGTTCGAAACAGCAATCGACCGTGCCGAGCGCGGCGTCCCACTCGCCGAGCGTTTTTGTTTCGAACAAGGCCGTGACCTCGGCGATTAGGGCGGTTTGCGGCATGGTCTCCCATTGACGCGGCGTCCAATCGGGCCGGCCGACCGCCTCGCAAAAATTTCGCCAGAATTTTTCTTCGAGCGCGCCGAGCGAAACGAAGCGGCCCTCCCTGGTGCGATAGATTTGATAGAACGCGGCGCCCCCGGTGAGAAACGCCTTGCCGCGCTCGACCTCATGACCCAGCCGGGTCAGAGCGGTCAGCGCCCATTGGCTCCAGGGCAGTGGGCTTTCGGCGATCGAACAATCGATCTGGCAGCCTTTGCCCGTGCCGCCCGGCCGATCGCGCCCAATGAGCGCGCCCAAAATGGCGAGCGCGGCGTGCATGCCGCTCGAATAATCGCCGACCATGGGATAGGCGGCGTAGGGCCGCTCGGCACTGCCGCTCAAGGCCAGCGCGCCGAACAACGCCATGTAATTGATGTCATGACCGCCCTTCAGGCGATAGGGGCCGGTGGCACCCCACCCCGATAGCGAGCAGCGGACAAGGCGCGGGTTGAGCGCGGCCAAGCGCTCATCGGCGAAGCCAAGTCGCTCCAACACGCCCGGCCGATAGGATTCGAGAAAAACATCGGCACGCGCGATCAGTGAATCGAGATCGGCCTTGCCGCGTTCCGATTTCAAATCGAGCTCGACATAGGATTTGCCGCGATTGATGACCTTGTACCAGGCGGAGACGCCATCTCGATCCAGCGGGCCGATTTTACGCATCGGCTCGCCGCCCGGTGGTTCGATGCGAATCACATCGGCGCCGAGATCGGCCAATATCAACGAGGCATAGGGCCCTGGTGCATATTGCGACAGATCGAGGACGCGGGTTCCTTCAAGAAAACGGAAGGGCATGGCGTTACGACGCGGCCGACACGGTTCTCCCTCTCCTGTCGAGCGCCGCGCGCTCGCGGAGCGCGACGCGGGAGAGGGAGGGACCCGTCGCGCGTGCGGCGTGCGCGGAAGCGTACGACGCGAAGCGACGGGAGGGTGAGGGGTTGTAGTGGATCAAGGCGCTAATCGGGCCGAGAACGTCTTTGTTAGACCCCTCACCCGCCGCTTCGCGGCGACCTCTCCCACAAGGGGAGAGGTGGCTTCTCATTTGAAACATCTACCGTGCGTATTCCGGCACTTTGGGCTTGCCGCCCTTGGGCGCGCGAGGCTCGGAGGGCGGGAAGCTGAAGCGCAGCGCGCCATCCTCAAGCTCAACCACGACGCGCCCGCCTTTTGCGAGCTTGCCGAACAGAAGCTCATCGGCCAGCGCCTTTTTGATGTGCTCCTGAATGGCGCGCGCCAGAGGCCGCGCGCCATTGGCCCTGTCATAGCCCTTTTGCGCGAGCCAATGACGGGCCTCGGGACTGACTTCGATTTCGACATTGCGATCGGCGAGCTGAAGCTCGAGTTGAATGACGAATTTGTCGACCACGCGTTCGACCACTTCGGGCTCGAGCCCCTTGAACGGGATGATGGCATCCAGCCGATTGCGGAATTCGGGCGTGAACATGCGTTTGATCGCCTCTTGATCTTCGCCCTCGCGCTCGGTGCGGCCAAAACCCATCGCCGACTTGGCCAATTCAGCGGCCCCGGCATTAGTGGTCATAATTAGAATCACATTGCGGAAATCGACCTTCTTGCCGTTGTGGTCGGTCAGCTTGCCGTAATCCATGACCTGCAGAAGGATATTGAACAGATCGGGATGCGCCTTTTCGATTTCGTCCAACAGCAAGACGGCGTGGGGATGTTGATCGATCGAATCGGTCAACATGCCGCCCTGATCGAACCCCACATAGCCGGGCGGCGCGCCGATCAGGCGCGAGACGGAGTGGCGCTCCATATATTCCGACATGTCGAAGCGGATCAGCTCGACGCCGAGCACGCTCGCGAGCTGGCGCGCCACTTCGGTTTTGCCAACGCCCGTCGGGCCTGAAAACAAATAACAGCCGAGCGGCTTTTCGGGCTCGCGAAGCCCTGCGCGCCCCATTTTGACCGCGGTTGCGACCGCCTTGATGGCATCGTCCTGACCGAACACGACGCGCTTCAAATCTTCCTCAAGGCGCTCGAGCGCGGCCTTATCGCCACGACTCACGCTCTTTTGCGGGATACGCGCGATCTTGGCCACGATCTCCTCGACCTCTTTGACGCCGATCACCTTCTTGCGCTTGCTCTCCACTTTCAGCATTTGCGCGGCGCCGACCTCATCGATCACATCGATCGCCTTATCGGGCAGTTTGCGGTCATTGATGTATTGCGCGGCGAGCTCGACCGCGGCGCGGATCGCCTCTTGCGTATAGCGCACGCCGTGATGCTTTTCGTAATAGGGCGCGAGGCCACGCAGAATTTTGACGGAATCTTCGACGGTCGGCTCGTTGATGTCGATCTTCTGGAACCGGCGCACGAGCGCCCGATCCTTCTCAAAATAATTGCGATATTCCTTGTAGGTGGTCGAGCCGATGCACCGCAGCGAGCCCGCTTGGAGTGCCGGTTTCAGAAGGTTTGAGGCATCCATCGCGCCGCCCGAGGTGGCGCCCGCGCCGATCACGGTGTGGATCTCGTCGATGAACAGAATCGCCTTGTCGTGCGATTCGATTTCGGACAGCACGGCCTTGATGCGCTCCTCGAAATCGCCGCGATAGCGCGTGCCGGCCAAAAGCGCGCCCATATCGAGCGCGTAGATCGTGGCGTCAGCCAACACGCCGGGCACATCACCCTCGACGATGCGGCGCGCCAGGCCTTCGGAAATCGCGGTTTTTCCAACACCCGGATCGCCAACATAAAGCGGGTTGTTCTTGGTGCGCCGGCAGAGAATTTGAATCGTGCGTTCGACCTCGGCCTCGCGCCCGATCAACGGGTCGATACGGCCGTCACGCGCCTTCTTGTTCAAATTGACGCAATAAGAGGTCAGCGCATCGGGACCCTGCTTGACCACCTTCTCGGCTGCCGCACCTTCGTCCGCGCCGCTCACCGGTTGGCTCGCGCTGCGGCCGGGCACTTTGGCGATGCGGTGGGAAATGTAATTCACCGCGTCGAAGCGCGACATGTCTTGTTCTTGGAGAAAGAACACCGCGTGCGACTCACGTTCTGAGAACAACGCGACCAACACATTGGCGCCCGAGGTTTCACCGCGTCCCGATGATTGCACGTGCAACACCGCGCGCTGAATGACGCGCTGGAAGCCTTGGGTCGGCTTCGCGTCGCTCAAATGGGGCAGGACGAGCGATTTCAATTCGGTGTTGATGAAGCCGATCAGATCGTTTTTGAGTTTCTCGACATCAACCCCGCAGGCCTTGAAGACCGGCACGGCATCGAGATCGTCGGTCAGCGCGAGCAGAAGATGCTCGAGCGTCGCGAATTCGTGCCGACGTTCGGTGGCGAGACTGAGGGCGCGATGGAGTGTCTTCTCTAAATTTGGCGACAACATGGGACTGACCTACTCCTTTTCCATCGTGCACTGGAGCGGATGCTCGTGCCGACGCGCGAAGTCGCATACTTGGGTCACCTTGGCCTCGGCAATCTCATAAGGATACACGCCGCAGACGCCGACGCCACGTCGATGAACGTGGAGCATGATTTGAGTCGCCTCGTCCTGACTTTTGCTGAAGAACCGCATCAGAACGATGATGACGAATTCCATCGGCGTATAGTCGTCATTCAACAACAGCACCTTGTACATGGACGGCTTCTTGGTCTTGGGCTTGACCGCCGTCACGACGCCGGTTTGTCGCCGTATCTCGCCGTCTCTGTTGTCGTCGCTCATCGACTCAGAATCGTACCGCTGGCTATGGCCCACACGCGAATCACTATAGCATGGCCGGCAAATCGGGCATGAATGGGGCAAGGCTGGGCGCCCCCGACCGGTAGAATATGGGGTGCGGCGAGCCCTGGCGCCAGCCCTAGGGTGCTAGGGCGTTGGCGCCGCGCCGGCGGCGGGCTTGGCGTGTGGGCCGACTCTAGCCGACGATTTCGATATCGGCGAAGAAGAAGTGGATTTCGCTGGCGGCGTTCTCGGCCGAGTCCGAGCCATGCACCGAATTGGCTTCAACCGATTCGGCGAAGTCCTTCCGGATGGTGCCGGGTGCGGCATTGGCCGGGTTGGTCGCGCCCATGATTTCACGGTTACGGGCAACCGCGTTCTCGCCCTCAAGCACCTGGACGATCACAGGACCCGAGGTCATGAACTTGCAAAGGTCATCGTAGAACGGCCGGGCCTTGTGCACGCCATAGAAGGCTTGTGCCTGCTCGAGCGTGAGCCGCATGCGTTTTTGGGCAATGACGCGGAGGCCACCCTTTTCGAGCCGGGCGATCACGTCGCCGGTCAGGTTGCGCCGGGTCGCATCCGGCTTGACGATGGAAAACGTGCGCTCGATCGCCATGGCGGCAAATCCCAAATTCGTTGTGGAAGCGGTCTTATAAGGGCTCGGGCGGTGCCGGGCAACTGGCGCTTTAGGCTTTCTTTTCCCAGCGCCCGCCATCTTCCTGCTGCCAATAGGTCACGCTGTGGCCCTCGGCCTTGCGCGCTTGCCAGCGCCGCCGCGCGGCCTCGACCGCTTCCGGGTCGCCGCCATCGAACATATCGACACAGCGCGCGAAATTCGCGATAGGCGCGGTTTCAACCGCGTCGATCAAGACCAAGACATCGGCGCCATTGGGATTTTCCGCTGTGGTGGTGAGGTAGATCGGCTGACGCTCGGGCCGGCCATCGCGCGCTGTGCCATGAGGCAGGAACGAGGCTGGGTCGTAGGTCCAGAGCGTGACATCGAGCCACGCCATGCGCTCGGCCGAGCCAGCCATGACGACCGCGCGCCGACCGCCCTCGACCACCTTTTCCAACAGACGGGGCAGCGCCTTTTCGAGCGGCGAGGTGCGCAAATGATAGAAACCGATCTCGCTCACTTGGCCTCGTAAAAATCCTGCACCAGGCGCTCCAAGAGGCGCACGCCATAGCCGCTGGCGCCCTTGGGCACGAGCGCGTTATCGCCGCTTTTCATCCACGCCATGCCGGCAATATCGAGATGCGCCCAGGGCACGTCATTGACGAAGCGCTGGAGGAATTGCGCGGCCGTCACGCTGCCGGCCTCGCGGCCCTTGCCGACGTTTTTCATGTCGGCGATGTCGGAGTTGATGTCTTTGTCATATTTGTCGCCGAGCGGCATGCGCCAGACCGGTTCGTCAACCGCTTTGCCCGCCGCGATCAATCGATTGGCGAGTTCGTCATTGTTGCAAAAGAGGCCCGCCTGATAGGTGCCGAGCGAGACCACGATCGCGCCGGTGAGGGTCGCGAGGTCGACCATGAATTTCGGCTTGAACTTAGTGTGGGCGTACCACAGCACATCGGCCAGGACGAGCCGGCCTTCGGCATCGGTGTTGATGACCTCGATGGTTTGACCCGACATCGAAATCACCACATCGCCCGGACGCTGCGCGTTGCCGTCGGGCATGTTTTCAACCAAGCCGACCAGACCAATGGCGTTGACCTTTGCCTTGCGGCCGGCCAGCGCCTTCATCAGGCCGATCACGCAGCCGGCGCCGGCCATATCGTATTTCATCTCTTCCATGCCGGCGGCGGGCTTGATCGATATGCCGCCGGTATCGAAGGTCACGCCCTTGCCGACGAAACAAACCGGCTGCTGATCGAAGCCTTCGGGCGCGCCATTCCAGCGCATGATACCGAGCTGAGATTCGCGCTCACTACCTTGGCCAACGCCGAGCAGCGAGCCCATGCCCAGCTCGCGCATGCGCGCCTCGCCCATGATCTCGACATCGATACCGATCGCCGAGAGCGTGCGAATATCGGCCGCGATGGTTTCCGGATATTTCACATTGCCCGGTTCGGATACTAGATCGCGCGTGAAAAACACCCCTTCGGCGATCTTTTCGAGCGGGCTGTAGGCGGCGCGTGCGCCCTGCGGATCGGTGCACATCACGGAGATTTCAGCGAGCGTGGGCTTATCGTCTTCCTTCTGTTTCGTGTGGTATTTGTCGAAGCGATAGCCGCCGAGATTCGCGCCATAGGCGGCGGCAGCGGCCATTCGCGCGACCGATAGCGGGCACCCCTCGATCGGGTCGATCACGATCGCCGCGGCGCGTTCGCCCACTTTGTTGAGCGTGGCAATGATGCCACCACCGAGGCTTTCGCATTTCGGCACATCGACGTCGCTCGCCTTGCCGAGGCCGCACAACAAAATACGATCCAAGGTGACGCCGGCCGGCGCAACGACCGCCAATTGTTGGCCCTTTTTGCCCTTGAAGCGCCCGGTCGCAATCGCGCGCGATAGCGCGCCCCCGGTCTTTCCATCAAGCAATTGAGCGGTCGGCCCGAGCACACGTTCCTCAAGCACAACGACCACGATTGTGCCCTGATTGGGTATCGCGATGCCGGCAAAATCGATCTTCATTCAGACCTCCGAAACGACGCGTAAAGAAGGCGCCCCGCGCGAACGCGCGCGGCGCCTGCAAGCCACAAGCTATAGCGAAGCCGACCCCGGCCGTGAAGCCACAATGAACGGAGGATCGGCACGGTGCGAACCGTGCGAGGCTCTACGCGCTGGCGCCCGATTCGGATGAGCCGCTATACTGGGGCGGTGCAGCGCTACCAACTTTACCTCGCCCGCCAGATTCTTGGGCCTTTTCTGCTGGTTGCGGCCAGCCTGACCGCGGTCATTTGGCTGTCGCAATCGCTGCGTTTCATCGACCTGATCGTCAATAAAGGCCTTTCGATCGGGGCTTTTCTCTATCTCGGCGTGCTGCTGATGCCGTCGTTTCTGGGTGTCATCCTGCCAATTGCCCTCTTTTGTTCACTAATCTTCGCCTTTAATCGACTGACGTTCGATTCAGAATTGATCTCGCTCAGAGCGGCCGGTCTCGGGCCCTGGGGCATTGCCGGGCCGGCCCTCGGGCTCGCCGCCGTGGTGACCATCTTCGTCTATGCGATCAATCTCTATTTCACGCCGGCGTCTTATCGGGAGTTCAAGGAGCGACAGTTTGTCATTCGCGGCGACTTCTCCTCGCTGTTGTTGCAAGAAGGGGTGTTCACGCCGCTTGGGAGCGGCCATACCGTCTATGTTCGGGCGCGGGGCGAAGGCGGCACGCTTCTCGGCATTCTGGTCCATGACGAGCAAAATCCCGACCGCCCCATTACCATGATGGCGGAACAGGGCGAGCTGGTGCCGAGCGAGGATGGCCCGCGTTTCGTTTTGCTCAAAGGCAACCGACAGGAAATCGATCGCGAACATGAACAGCTTTCGCTGCTCTATTTCGACCGCTATACGCTCGACCTTGCGCAGCTGGCCGAAAAGCCAGGCCAACGCTGGCGCGAACCGCGGGAACGTTACGTCCATGAACTCTTAAATCCAGGCACGACCGAGGATGACCTGCGCAACATGGGCAAATTCCGCGCCGAACTACATCAACGGATTGTCTCGCCGCTCTATGCCTTAGCGTTGACCCTCATCGGGCTTGCCGCCCTGTTGACCGGCGAACACAATCGGCGTGGCCAATGGCGGCGAATCTTGATCGCGATCGGTGCAGCCCTCGCCGTCGAAGCGATCGGCCTCGCTTTGTCGAACCTGATCGTAAAAAATTCCTCACTCGCTGGCCTGCTTTACGTGAATGTCGCGCTCGGTATCGGCATTCCCATCGTATTGTTGAGCCGCCGCGGCCTCGTTCGCTCCCACCGCCGGCCGCCGCCCGACGACGTTCAGACCGCGTCTGTTTGAGTAGAGAACCGGCTATTCATGCGCCTCTCGGGCACACTCTCCCTCTATATCAGCCGACAATTCGTAATCGGGTTGGGTATCGTTTTCGCGTTGTTCGTGGTGACGGTCTTCGTATTCGATACGGTGGAGTTGCTTCGACGCGGCTCGGGCAAAGAGGCCGCCACCTTTTCTCTCCTCATCGAGATGGCGGTGCTGCGCATCCCCTTTATGGCGCAAAAAGTATTGCCCTTCGCCGCGTTGATCGGCGCGATTCTGTGCCTGACGCGTCTGACCCGCACCCAAGAACTTATAGTGGCGCGCGCCGCGGGGGTTTCAGTCTGGCAATTTCTTTTGCCTGCGCTGACCATCGCCCTTTTGATCGGCGGCTTTGTGGTCACCGCGTTCAATCCGTTTGCTTCGGCCATGGTTTCGCGCTTCGAGCAGATGGAAGGGCGCTATTTGCAGGGGCGCTCGAGCCTTCTTGCCGTATCCGACGCGGGTATCTGGCTTCGCCAAAGCAATGGCACGATGACCGATGTCGTGCACGCCAGACGTATGGCGCGAGACACACTGACGCTGCACGATGTCGTGATTTTCCGTTATGAGGGGGATGATCGTTTTATCCAGCGCATCGATGCCTCCGAGGCAACGCTTGAGCGAGATCGCTGGAACCTCACCAATGCGCTGGTGACGGCGCCGGATGGACCCTCGGAAACCTATGCGCACTATCAAATCGCCACTGAGTTAACGCTCGAACAGATCGAAAACAGCTTCGCGCCGCCTGAAACCCTTTCGTTCTGGGCACTGCCGGGGTTTATTCGTGTCTTAGATGAGTCGGGCTTCTCGTCGGTACGACATCGACTGTACTGGCATGCGACAATTGCCACGCCACTGCTGCTCTGCGCCATGGTACTCATCGGCGCGACCTTTTCGCTACGATTGACCCGGCGTGGCGGCATTTGGTTGCTCGTCGTCGCTGGTATCCTGACCGGCTTCCTGCTTTATTTTCTGTCCGATCTCGTTTTGGCACTTGGTCTATCGGGTAAGATTCCGGCGTGGCTTGCAGCTTGGGCGCCAGCCGGTATCTTCTCCCTCCTTGGAGTCGCGAGCCTTTTCCATCTTGAGGACGGCTAGACCTTTGACTCGTTGGCACGCCCTATTGGCATCGATCGGCTTGCTCGCTCTGGCGGCGGCGGTGAACGCGGCCGAGCCCGATCAAACCCGTCTCACGATCGAGGCGGACGAGCCTGTTGTGCTGATCGCAGACAATATTGAGCGGGACGACGAGCTTGGCCTCACGCGGGCGAGCGGCAATGTTGAACTTGCGCAAGGCCTGCGCCTTATTGTTGCCGATACCATCACCTATAACGAACGAGACAATGTGGTTGCCGCGAGCGGCAATGTCACGTTGCTGGAACCTTCGGGCAATGTGGTGTTCGCCGATTATGCCGAACTCAAGGACGATTTGCGCGAAGGCGTCATTAGTCAATTCCGCGCTCGTCTATCAGACGGTGCACGCATGGCGGCAAATGGCGCGCGGCGAACAGGCGGCAATCGTACGGAGATGACCAAGGCGGTCTATTCGCCGTGTGAGCTTTGCGCCACCGATCGGGAGCGTGCCCCACTTTGGCAAGTTAAAGCCAAACGGATCGTGCATGACGAAGTCGGTCACGACATTGCGTATTACGATGCCACGCTCGAGATGTTTGGCGTGCCCGTGCTCTACACACCCTATTTCGAACACGCCGATCCAAGCGTTAAGCGACGCACCGGTTTCTTGTCGCCGATCTATGGCATTTCCTCGACGCTGGGTACGACGCTGACGACACCTTATTATGTTGTTCTCGAACCCTGGCGCGACCTGACCATCGAGCCGACGGCGACCACCCAAGAAGGCGGCATTTTGGGCCTTCAATATCGCGAGCTTACCGCCGATGGCAGTCTCGATTTTTCCGGCAGCATCACACGACCAACCACTCAAGATCCTGCGTTTGGCATGGAAGTCGGCGGCGAAGTTATTCGCGGGCACATAGCGGGCACCGCGGATTTTCAGATCGACCCCGAATGGCACGCGGGTCTCCAGTTGGAGCGCGCCTCGGATTCAACCTATTTGAATAGATATAACGTGCCCAAATTAGGCAGCCGGCGGACATTGGTCACACGCCCCTTTGCGGAGCGTATCGCCGATCGCGATTATTTCGCGGCGACTGGATATCTCTTTCAGGGTCTCGATCAGGGCGATTCTCAATCGCGAACGCCGTTCATCCTGCCGTTGATCAACCTTAGCTTGGTCGATGATCACGAACAGGGCGACGACTACCTCACCTTCGATGCCAACGGCCTCGTTTTGAATCGCGTGAATGGTGTCGACAGTCGGCGCCTCTCGCTGAGTGGCGGGTGGCATTTGCCTTATGTGAGCGATGGCGGTCACGTCTTCGAACTTGCGGCCTCGTTGCGGGGCGATCTCTATCATGTCGACAATGTTATCGACCCCGATGACGCGAGGGTGGTCGAAAAGGGCGTAACCGGCCGATTGGTGCCAGAGCTATCGCTCGATTGGCGCTACCCGCTGATCGCCCGTCATGGCGAACTTCGCACCGTCATCGAGCCAATTGTTCAAGCCATCGCTAGTCCCTATGGCGGCAATCCGGAAAGCATCCCGAATGAGGACAGCCAAGACCTAGAGTTTGATGACACCAACGTCTTCTCCAGCAACCGCTTCACCGGCCTCGATCGCATCGAGATTGGCCCTCGTGTCAATTACGGTACGCGACTGGGCGTTTATGACGCCGGTGGTGCCAGCGCGACGTTCCTGCTCGGCCAGACCCTACGCGCCAAGACTGACGATGCCTTGACCCGACAAAGTGGTCTCGATCGCAATTTTTCGGACTATGTGGGCCGCGTCCATGTAACGCCGGCGTCCTATCTCGATCTCGGCTACCGCTTCCGGTTGGACAGCGAGGATTATTCGCTGAAACGCTCGGAGCTCGACGTTACCGCTGGTCCGGGTTTTTTGAGATTCAGCGTGAGTTATTTGCAGGTGGCCGAACAGACCAGCGAGGATAACCTCACGAGCTTCCTAAGCCGCGAAGAAGTGTTGGCGGGCGCAACGTTGAAATTCGCCGAATATTGGCGCCTGCAGGCGGGAACGCGCCGGGATCTAAGAGGCGGCGGGCATCCGTTGAGCGTGGACGGCTCCGTAACCTACGAAGACGAGTGCTTCATCGCGGCGTTGTTGGCCTCCCGGTCCTACACGCAAACGCGCGATGTCGAACCCGACACCAGCTTCATGTTCAGAATCGTTTTCAAGGGCGTGAGCTGAATGAAATGTCGGAAAACGACCGATGCCATGGGCCGGCGATCCGCGCGCAAGGCAAGGCGTCGAGATTTCGCTCTTTGTTGCGTGATTCTAATTCTCGCTGTGTTCAGCACGCCGTTCTCGATGCTTCTGGCCCCTCGCCCAGCCGCCGCGCAAGAGGACGTGCTACGCATTGCCGCGGTCGTCAATGAAGATGTGATCTCGATTTTTGATTTGGCGGTGCGGCTTGCGGTGTCCATTCGGTCGTCGGGCTTCGACGATACGCCGCAACTTCGGCGTCAGCTCGCGCCACAAGTCCTGCGCGCCATGATCGATGAACGTCTTCAAGGCCAAGAGGCCAAGCGCCTGACGATTGTTGCCTCTGAAAAGGAAATAAACGACGCCATCGCGCAGATCGAGGCGCAAAACAAATGGGAAGAAGGCAGCTTCGACGGCCACATCAAAGAGGCCGGGCTGCAACGCGACGTCATCATCGAGCAGATCCGAACCGAGATCGCGTGGGGGAAAATCGTTCGCCGCCGATTTTCTGGTACGGTTTCGGTGAGCGATAAAGAGGTTGATTCGGCGGTCGCGCGTATTGAAGCCAATCGCGGGCGGCCGGAAAACCGCGTCGCCGAAATCTTTTTGCCGCTGGACGGCCCCAATCAAGAGAACGCGGTGCGACGCACTGCCGAGGATCTCGTCGCGCAACTTCGGACTGGCGGCGCGTTTCCGGCGGTCGCCCGACAATTTTCAAAGGGTGCCAGCGCCAATCAGGGTGGTGAGATCGGTTGGGTGGTCGCCGGCCAACTCAGTCCCGAGATCGAAAACGGCGTCATCGCTCTCGAACCGGGGCAAATCTCCGATCCGATACGAACCTTCGATGGCTATTATATCGTTACGGTGATCGCGCGGCGGCTTGCCTTGACCGGCGCGACGGGCGATCCGACGTTCAAGCTCTCACAGGTCGTCATCGAGCCGGGAACGGTCGATGATGCGGCGGCACGAAAATTGGTGAGCGATGTCAAAGCGACGCGCGATTGCGCGCGCTTCCAGGCTGCGGCCAAAGGACGGGCCTCGGCGCTCTCTGGCGATTTGGGCATGATCGTTTTCGCCGATTTGCCGGCTGAGTTGCGCGCCGCGATCCAGTCATTGCGGGCGGGTCAGACCACGGCGTCCCTACCCTATGAGGGCGGCACGCGAATCATCATGGTGTGCGAGCGGAATGAGGCTGAGACCGTTCCGCAGCGCGTTGATCGCGAGGCGGTGCAGCGCGATCTCGGCAACAGAAAACTTGATCTCGCCGCACGGCGCTATTTGCGCGATTTGCGCCGGGCCGCCTTTATCGATATTCGGATCTGAATCAAAGTGCCGAGCGCCACGGCGCCGACCATTAATCTTGATCGCCTGCCAACTATAAGCGAGACGATCGCCGCGCACGATTTAGCCGCGCGTAAATCGCTCGGCCAACATTTTTTACTCGATCTTAATTTGACCCGACGAATTGCCCGCGCGGCCCAGCCGTTCAACGACACGACGGTGATCGAAATTGGCCCCGGACCAGGCGGGCTGACGCGCGCCCTTCTGATCGAGGGTGCAATGCGGGTGATCGCGATCGAGCGCGACCGACGATGCGTTGCGGCATTGCAGCCCTTGGTCGAGGCCGCCGCCGGTCGTCTTACAGTGATCGAGGCCGATGCGCTTGACGTCGATGAAACGACCCTCACCGCATCACCGCGCCAGATCGTGGCCAATTTGCCCTACAACATCGCAACGCCACTCCTGATCAAGTGGCTTGACCGGATCGCCAATTATCAACGCCTGACGCTCATGGTGCAGAAGGAAGTGGCGGCACGCATTGCCGCGCAGCCCGGCGATGATGCCTATGGCCGGCTCAGCGCGCGTGTCGGCTGGGTGAGTGAGGCGTATCTTTTATTCGATGTTTCGCCCCGCGCGTTCACACCGCCGCCCAAGGTGACATCGAGCGTGATCAGGCTTGAGCCACGGCCGAAGCCGCTTTGCGAGGCTGAGCCGGCTGCCTTCGAGGCGGTATTGGCGGCGGCGTTCGGACAGCGGCGAAAAATGTTGCGCGGCGCGCTGAAGACACTCGGCGTCGATGCGGCTTTGCTGCTCTCGAGCGCAGGCGTCGAGCCCACCGCCCGGGCCGAGACTCTGAAAATCGAGGCGTTTTGCGCCCTGGCGCGGGCCTTGGCGGCGCTTCGGGCGGCGGGAAATCCTATTGCGACGACGCCCCAACCGGAGTAATCAGCACGCCATTATGATGGTACCGAAAGAGTCACGACGAGGACTGGCGGCCGACGCGCCGCTACGCTAAGTGCCCCGTGCCCCGTGCCCCGCGCGAGCGCTTTGCGTCGTTTTTCTTCCCTTTCACCAAAGCGCATAATGACGGGATTCGCGTGATGGTTACCATCAGAAATGAACAAGCGGCCGATGCCCAGGCCATTGAACAACTCCTCGATATCGCCTTCGAGCCCAGCCGGCATGGCCGGCCGTCCTACCGTTTGCGCGAGGGCGTGGCCAAGCGTGATGATCTTAGTTTGGTCGCCGAGGTCGATAGCAAGCTCGTGGGTGGGGTGCGTTTCTGGCCGATTCTGATTGGCGATAATCCGGCGCTGTTGCTCGGCCCCATCGCGGTCCATCCCGATCATGAAGGGCATGGCATTGGTAGTCGTTTGGTCAGTGCCGGCCTCGACGCGGCAAAGGCGGCCGGCTTTCGCCTTGTCATCGCGGTGGGCGCCAAGGCCTATCTCGGCCGCTTCGGCTTCAAACCGGCGAGCCCGCTTGGCTTCGTCTTCCCGGTTCCGGTCGATGACGAGCGCTTTTTGGTGACGGAACTCGCCGCTGGCGCGCTCAGCGGCGCCGCCGGTGTAATACGATCCGCGCGCGGGGCGTCGGATAAGCGGCCAAAGCGCCGCGTGGGGTAGACCAGGCCGTGACCGGATTGTTCCAGCATTTTGGCGACACCGACGCGCTTCAACAGCCCTTCGACTTGGCGGTGGTCATGCCGACGGTGCTCCGCCCCTCGCTGATGCGCGCGGTTCGTTCGATCATCGATCAAGATTTTGACGGCCGCGTGCAAACCCTGATCGGCATCGACAAGCGAGAGACGTCGCTCGAACCGGTGACGACCGCGCTTACCCATTTGCCGCCGCGCCACGTCATCAGCCTGTTCGATCCTGGCTATTCGACCTCGGTCCGCCATGGCGGCCTACATTTGGCTCAAGATGGCGGCGCTCTGCGTTGCATGCTGACCTATCTCGCCAATGCCCGCTATGTGGCCTATCTCGACGACGATAATTGGCGGGCGCCCGATCATTTGAGGCGCATGCGCGCGGCGATCGAGGGCAAGGCCTGGGCTTTCGGGTTTCGCTGCTTCACCCATCCCGAGACGCAACGGCCCGTTGCGATCGACGATTGGGAATCGGTTGGCCCCGGGCCGAGGCGGCTATGCCAAGCCGTTGGGCGGCTGGGTCGACCCGAACTGCCTGATGATCGATAAATTGGCTTGCGAGCGGGTCATTCGGCGCTGGGCCTTGCCGCTCCCAAAGGATCGCAAGGGCATGTCGGCGGATCGCAATGTGTTCAGCGCGCTGCGCCGCTACAAATGGGGCGAGAGCCGCGCCGTGACGGTGTTTTATCAGCTCAATCCGAAGGATGGCCTGCACGCGCACCGCATGACGCG
The DNA here is from genome assembly GCA_009691045.1 of Alphaproteobacteria bacterium. Lineage (GTDB taxonomy): Bacteria > Pseudomonadota > Alphaproteobacteria > UBA828 > UBA828 > SHWC01. The sequence goes on from SHWC01000006.1 coordinate 30,860, forward strand.
GTTCAAGGAGGCCTATGAGCAAGCCGGCCGGTTGGATGCGCCGCTGCCGCGTCTCGATTCGGCCAGCATCTATGAGCCCGCCCCAACCGATCGAAAATAGCTGATCGTGCGCTCGAGGCCTTGAGCGAGCGCAGATTTCGAGTCCTCCCATTTTTTTGACGGCTTGTCGGCGTCACAAGATGCGGCGGCCCGAGATCTATCGATTTTCGGCGCCGTGCCTTACTTGAAGGGCCGTCGTTAGGGTATTCGTAGTTAAGCGATTGACTCTTATGGGCTCACGCTACATGACCAGCGATATCACCAGTGAAGAGGCAGCAAGGCGGCACGGTATAACAACCCGTCATCAGATCATGGAGAATGGAGAGTTTCGTTTTCGGTTGCTGAAGAACGATGGAACTGCCTACCTCCGAACTGAGGCCTCATCAACAGGGGCTTGGCAGAATAGCCATTATCATAAGCGCCTGCGGGAAACATTTATTGTCCAGCACGGATGGATCGCCTATGCCATTTTCGAGAATGGAAGCGCAAGAATTACGATATTTCAAGGGGGGAAGATATTTACGACCCAGCCGGGATTAATACACAATATATACATGCCGAAGGATGCAGTAATACATACCGTAAAACACGGGACGGGTGACGACAATGATCGAGTTGAGGACGATAAAACACGTGATTTTGATAAGATTATTACCCGCGTTTCTGAAATAAATATCTATAATTACAATAATGAAAATACTTTACCAGTGTCATTAAAGAAAATAAACGTATATACTGAAGAATATCGTCATTTTGACAAACTAATATGGCAAGTTTCCGCTTGGGGAACGGCAATATTTGCAGTCACTGCTGTTGGCGCCAATTCAATACGTACTGATAATTTCCTCGTTTCTGGAACGGGCCTCCCTGTAAACAGTATTTCCGCTGGCTTTCTCGGTCTTATGTTTTTAGTTATATTAGAATTATCTGACGAATTACATAGATTTTGAATAAATCAATCACCGTTGAGGCGCCGCTCAAACACCCCCGTTTGGAAATCCGCGTCGATGTATCTTCAATTGGTTGTTACGGTAGAAGCATTTTCTCTATTCTTTTTATTTTTAATACTCATAGGTTCGCCGCTAATTTTGTCCGGTGTGTTTTGCATTCTTCTTGTGGCCGTAACAACTATCCTCAGAGAGTCGGCAGTTAGAAAGCTCAGATCGCAGCAGAACGTGTGAGATCCGGTGCGGGCCGATAAAGCCGGCCCCGCCGGTGACCAAAACGCGCTTGCGCGCCATCAATTGGGTCCCAAAAGCTTCGCCACAAAAGATACCAGCCAAAGCTGGCGCGTGCGTTTCAGACGCTCGGCCGAGAGAATGCTTTTGACCTCGACCAACGCTTGCTCGAGATCGTTGTTCACCAGCACATAATCATATTCGTCGTAATGGCTCACCTCATCGACCGCCTTGGCCATGCGGGTGATGACGACTTTCTCGCTATCCTTGGCGCGCCGGCGCAGACGATCGTGCAGCTCGGTCATCGAGGGCGGCAGAATGAAGACGCTCACAATGTGATTGGGCAAGCGGCCGCGCACTTGTTTGGCGCCTTGCCAATCGATGTCGAACACCATGTCGCGGCCGTCTTCAAGCGCTTGCTCGACCGGCGCCAAGGGCGTGCCATACCAATGCTCGAACACTTGGGCGTATTCGAGCAAAGCGTGCGTCGCGATCAAGTCGTCGAACGCGCGCTTGTCGATGAAATGATAGTCGCGCCCATCGACCTCGCCATCGCGCGGCGGGCGCGTCGTTACCGACACCGACATCGAGAGGCTTGGATCATCGGCCAGCAAGCGACGCGTGATGGTTGTTTTGCCCGCGCCCGATGGCGAGGACAGCACGAAGAGAAGGCCGCGTCGCGTCGTATTCATATTGAGCCCAAATCCTATTCGATATTCTGCACCTGTTCGCGGAACTGATCGATCATCGCCTTGAGCTCAAGCCCATGAGCCGTGAGCGCCGGATCGCCAGCCTTCGAACAGAGCGTGTTGGCCTCGCGATTGAACTCCTGCGCCAGAAAATCGAGCCGCCGGCCGACCGGCCCGCCGGTCTCGATCAACTTCCGCGCGGCATCAATATGTACCTTCAGGCGATCGATCTCCTCCCGCACGTCGAGCTTGACGACCAGAAGAGCAAGCTCTTGCGCGAGCCGCTCTTCAGGCAGAGGCGCGCCGGCCTCGAGCAAGGCACTGACTTGAGCCCTGAGCCGCTCGCGCACGGCCTCGGTGCGTTGCACGGCGCTCGCTTCGGCGCGCGCGACCAGATCGGCGATGGTGCCGAGCGCGGTCCCGAGTATTTTGGCCAGCGCGGCCCCCTCCGCCCGGCGGGCGGCGACAAGCGCCTTCAATGCCTCGCCGAACGAGGCGCGCATGGCGGCATGGCGCGCTTCCCGCGCAACCTCGTCATCCTCAGGCTCGATGCTTTCGATTATGCCCTTGAGCGCGAGCAAGCCATCGAGCCTGGCGGGCGCCACGCCTTCGATCGGTCCGAGTTCGCGCACAAGTGCCAGCACCGCATCGAGCGCCTGGCGATTGAGGCGGATCGGCGCGACGCCGCTCGTTGGCGTCATTTGCACGAGCACGCTCAAATTGCCGCGATTGATGACCTCGGCCGCCGCGGCGCGCAGGCCCGGCTCAAGCGCATCGAGACCGGTCGGTAGACGACAGCGCACATCCAAGGCGCGGCCATTGACGCATTTCAATTCGATGGTCCAGGCAGCGCGCGCGTCCTGGCCGCTGGCGCGGGCGAAACCGGTCATGCTGGCAATCGACATACGAAATGGTGATCCCTTCCAGGTCATGTGGCGCGTGCGGTCGAGCGGGACTATATACGTGTGCCAACCGCCCTCCAACCGATCGTCCCATGGCCCGATTGTCGCCTCAAAGCATTCTGATCACCGGGGCCTCAAGCGGCATCGGCGCGGCCCTTGCCTTGGCCCACGCTGGGCCCGGTATTCGCCTGGTTCTGACCGGGCGCGACGGGGCGCGGCTCAATGCGGTCGCCGCGCAAAGCCGGGAGCAAGGGGCCGAGGTGGTCGATCGAATTGTCGATGTCGCGGATCGCCACGCGATGGGTACGTTAATTGGAAATTTGGATGCCGCGCGGCCCTTCGATCTCGTCTACGCCAATGCGGGAATCGGGCCAAGCACGACGGAGGGCGGTGGGCGGGCCGATGACGACGCCGTGATCAGACGGGTCTTCGCGGTCAATCTGGATGGTGTCCTTAACACCGTCTTACCGGTTGCCGCGTTGATGAAGGCGCGCCGGCGCGGCCAGATCGCGCTGATGAGTTCACTTGCGGCCTATACGCCGCTGCCGGGCATCGCGGGTTATGCCGCGACCAAGGCCGCGGTGAAGAGTTTTGGCGAGGGTTTGCGCGCCGAACTCCGACCCCATGGCGTCGGGGTCACGGTGATCTGCCCGGGCTATGTGCGCTCACGGCTGACCGCCAATGGTCCCAAAATAATGCCGTTCGTTCTCGAAGCCGATGCAGCGGCGAACCTGATTGCACGGCGCCTGGCACGCGACCCCGCGATCATCGCCTTCCCCTGGCCACTCCATCTTGTGACATGGATGATCGGCGCACTGCCGGCCGCGCTGCGTCAACCTTTGCTCGGCCTCGCCGTGCCGAAGGATTAGCGGGTTAATCCGATGCGCGGTTGATCTTGCGCCAGCGCCTTACGTTCTTGTTGTGCTCATCGAGAGTCTTGGCAAAGACGTGGCCGCCTTTGCCGTCGGCAACGAAATAGAGCGCATCGGTCTTGCCGGGGTTGAGCGCCGCCTCGATCGAGGCGCGACCCGGATTGGCGATTGGGGTCGGCGGCAGGCCCTTTGTCACATAGGTGTTGTAGGGGCTGTCGCCCTTGAGATCATCGCGCGTCAAGGCGCGATCGAGCGGCTCCTTGCCTTCGGTCAGCGCATAAATCACGGTCGGGTCGGATTGCAACGGCATGCCGATTTTCATTCGATTGAAAAATACGCGCGCGACCAACGGCCGTTCTGCTGCGAGCGGCGTCTCGCGCTCGATAATCGAGGCCAGCACAAGGGCCTGCTCAGGGTTTTCGAGCGGCAGGCCCGGCGCGCGTTTGGGCCAAAGCTCCTTGAGCACTTTCGCCATGCCATCGCGCATGCGCTTGAGAATCGTATCGCGCGGATCGCCATAGCCATAGTGATAGGTCTCGGGCAAGAGCGAGCCTTCCTCGGCCGCCACCGTGATCTCGCCCGAGAAGCTACTTGAAATCTTGAGCTGCTCGATGATTTCGGTCGATGTCATGCCCTCGGCGAATGTCATCTTCCGAACGACCGTCTCGCCCTTGGCCAGCTTTTTCGCAACGCCTTCTTCGCTGATGTGGGCGGGTAATTCATATTCGCCGGGCTTGAGCGCATCGGATTTGCCGGAAAGCCAAATGCCGATCAAGAACATCCGCTCGCTCGCAATCACGCCTTCTTGGGCGAGCTTTGCGGCGATCGCACGCGCACTGCTGCCGGGCTCCAGCGTGACGGTGCGCGGTCTGGTCAGTGGCCCCGCGCCCTCATAGCTGCCCATGACAAACGCAAAGGCCGCGGCAACCAAAATGATCGCAATCAGAAGGAGGGTTAGCGGCCGGAGGGATAGGAGGCGGCGCACCGCGATCCGGTCTCGATCGGCTCAGTTCAACGCGCCGACGATTACCGACGCGTTGGTGCCGCCAAACCCGAAGGAATTGGACAGCGCAATGCGTACTGGCCGCTCTTTAGCCTGGTGCGGCACAAGATCGAGGTCGCAGCCCTCGGAGGGCTTGTCGAGGTTGAGTGTCGGCGGCACGACCCCATGATTGATCGCCAGAATCGAAAAAATGATTTCGACACTGCCGGCCGCACCGAGGAGGTGACCGATCGACGATTTGGTCGACGACATCGACATGTTGTAAGCGGCGTTGCCGAACAGGCGTTTGACCGCAGCGAGCTCGATTTCATCGCCCAGCGGCGTCGAGGTGCCGTGCGCGTTGACATAGTCGATATCGGAGGGGCTGAGCCCAGCGCTCTTGAGCGCCGCGCGCATCGCGCGAAACCCGCCATCGCCATCGGGCGACGGCGCCGTGACGTGATAGGCATCGCCCGACAAGCCATAGCCAAGAACTTCGGCGTAAATATGAGCGCCGCGCTGCTTGGCGTGCTCAAGCTCTTCGAGCACGACAATGCCCGCGCCTTCGCCCATGACGAAGCCATCGCGGTCTTGGTCCCAGGGGCGGGACGCACGCGTCGGCTCGTCGTTGAATTTGGTCGACAGCGCCCGTGCCGCGGAGAACCCGGCAACGCCCAAGCGGCAAACGCCGGCTTCCGCGCCGCCCGCCACCATGACATCGGCATCGCCGAGCTTGATCAACCGGGTCGCATCGCCGATCGCATGCGCGCCGGTCGAGCAGGCGGTGACCACCGCGTGATTGGGGCCCTTGAAGCCATAGCGGATCGAGACATGGCCCGAGGCGAGATTGATCAGGCAGGCCGGAATGAAAAAGGGCGAGAGTTTTCGCGGGCCCTTCTCATGCACCAGGATGGCGTTTTCCTCCATGGTGCGGAGGCCGCCAATGCCGGAGCCGATCATGACGCCGGTGCGCTCGCGGCCCTCGTCGTCCTCCGGCTTCCAACCCGAATCCTCAACCGCCTGCACCGCTGCGGCCAGCCCATAGATGATGAAATCATCCATCCGGCGTTGGTCTTTCGGCGGGACCCATTCATCGGGGCGGAATTCGTGGGCGCCAGGTCCGCGCGGAATCTGCCCGGCGATCTTCGCCGGCAGATCATCGATCCTAAAGATATCGATGCGCCGAACGCCGGATTCGGCATTGAGCAGCCGCTCCCAGGTCGGCTTCACGCCGCAGGCGAGCGGCGTGACCAAGCCAAGCCCGGTGACAACGACCCGCCTCATGGCTGGCCCACTTGCCATACCGATACAAACCTGCTGGCCATTGAAATCCGAAGCATCACCTTCGGCGTTCCCCCGGCCCTCAGGTAATTTGCTCGATATAGTTGATGGCGTCTTTCACGGTCAGGATCTTCTCCGCCGCGTCGTCCGGAATTTCGCAACCGAACTCCTCCTCGAACGCCATCACCAGCTCGACCGTGTCGAGGCTGTCAGCGCCGAGGTCGTCGATAAAGCTGGCGTTCTCGGTGACCTTGGCCTCATCCACGCCCAAATGCTGGACGACGATCTTTTTCACGCGCGCGCCAATATCATTCTCAGCCATCGATCCACCTTCTGGACATCACGATTTCGAAGACTCGCTAACGGCCCACAGCCCTTACCGCTATGGCCGGGCCACGCTATTGCGTCGCCTCATTCGTTACTATGCGCCCCCACACCGCGGCAAGGGCGCACGCTGGGCCATCTTTTAGCATGACTCCCGGCGCTTACAAGTCGGCCATCCAGGCCCGGCCGGGTCAAAACATCGCCATGCCGCCATTTATATGCAGGGTTTGACCTGTCACATAGCCCGCCTCGGCGCTGGCCAGATAGACGCAGGCCGCCGCGACATCCGCGCCGGCGCCGAATCGACCGGATGGAATGGCCTGCATCAGGCGCTCGCGCTGGGTTTCGTTCAGGGCGTCGGTCATCGCCGTGGTGATGAAACCGGGCGCGACGCAATTGACCGTGATATTGCGCGAGGCGACCTCGGCCGCCAGTGCCTTGGCGAGCCCGGTCAACCCAGCCTTGGCCGCGGCATAGTTCGCCTGGCCGGGATTGCCGGTCGCGCCCACGATCGAGGTGATGAAAATGATCCGGCCATAGCGGCGCTTCATCATCTCGCGCAGCGCCGCCCGCGCCAGGCGGAACCCGGCGCTCAGATTGACATCGATGACCCGCTGCCAGTCCTCGTCCTTCATACGAAGCGCGAGGCCATCGCGGGTCAAGCCGGCGCAATGGACCAAAAGATCAACCGTACCAATCGCTTGGGCGGCACGACCGGGCAGCGCGTCAACCTCGGCAGGCTGCGCCAGATCGCACGGCACGCAAAAGGCGCGCTCCTTGAGCTCGGCCCGAACAGCCTCGAGCGCCTCGGCGCGCGTGCCGGAGAGCGCAATGGTCGCGCCTTGGGCGTGCAATGCGCGCGCGATATCGCCGCCAATGCCGCCCGACGCCCCCGTGACCAATGCGCCCTTGCCAGAAAGATCGAACATGAGACCTACAGCGTTTTAAGGAATGCCTCGATTTCGGCCGGCAAGAGCACGGATTGAGTCGCAATATCGCGGTCAATGCGCTTGATCAGGCCGGCGAGTACCTTGCCAGCGCCGATTTCGACCATGGTGTCGATGCCCGCTTCCTTCATCGCCATGACGCTTTCGCGCCAGCGCACCATGGCGGTGACCTGCTCGACCAATAATTCGCGGGTCCGGGTCGGCTCATGGACCGGCTGGGCCGTCAGATTGGCGTAGTGCGGGACGAGGGCTGGGGCGAACTCCGTTTTTTCAAGCGCCTTGGCCATGACCTCCGCGGCCGGTTTCATGAGCGCACAGTGGAAGGGCGCCGAGACCGGCAGCAAAATGGCCCGGCGGATGCCCCGATCGACGGCCAATTTCACTGCGCGTTCGATCGCGGCCTTGTGGCCGGAGAGCACGATTTGGCCGGGCGCGTTGTCATTGGCGACATCGCACACCTCGCCTGCGGCGCCCCCTTCACCCTTGGCAGCGGCAGCGGCGATTTCACGTGCTTGGTCGAGCTCGGCCCCCAACAGCGCGGCCATGGCCCCTTCGCCGACCGGCACGGCCTGTTGCATGGCCAGGCCGCGTTGGCGCAAGAGGCGCGCGGTATCGCCAACCGCGATACTGCCCGAGGCCGCGAGCGCCGAATACTCGCCCAAGGAATGGCCGGCCACGAAGCTGACATGCTGGCCGAATTTGAGCCCGCCTTCGGCCTCGAGCACGCGCACCACGGCGAGCGAGACCGCCATCAGCGCCGGTTGGGCGTTTTCAGTCAAAACAAGGTCGGCCTCTGGCCCCTCGAAAATGAGGCGCGACAGGCGATCGGACAGCGCGTCATCAACCTCTTGAAAGAGGTGGCGCGCGGCCGGAAAAGCGGCGGCAAGCTCGCGTCCCATGCCGACGGCCTGGGACCCTTGCCCTGGAAATACGAACGCCCGCATGGGTGTTTGACTAACTCCGCCGTGGCGCGAGGGCGACTTGATTGGGGCGTCACACTCCGCACGAGACTGGGACCTGTCAAGCGGCCTTAGGGTTGTGGGTCGGTTTGACCGGCCGACCTATCGAGCGGCCCTTTCATGATAAGGTCAACCGGACCCCACGGCCGGCCTTGCACCCCTTTTGCGATCCTGTATAGTGCGCGGCCTTGTAGCCGCCGGATAAATTGGCCGTGCGGCGCTGATGGTGTTTCACCTCAGACGATCGATTTTGGACGGAGTTTTGCGCCGATGCCGCTCTATGAGAGCACCTTCATTATGCGCCCTGACATCACGGCGCAGCAGGTCGAAGCCCTGACTCAGCAATTTACCGACCTGATCAAGGCGCAGGGCGGTAGCGTGCCGAAGACCGAATATTGGGGGCTCAAGAGCCTGTCCTATCGGTTGAAAAAGAACCGCAAGGGCCACTACTCCTATTTGCAGATCGATGGGCCGCCGGTCGCGGTGGCCGAGTTTGAGCGCAACATGCGCATCAATGAAGACGTGATCCGCTATTTGACTGTCAAGGTCGAGAGCCATGAGGCCGGCCCGTCGGCCATGATGCAGGCGCGCAATGCGCGCGATGACCGCGGCGGCAGCGGCGGGCGTGGCGGACGCGGGCGCGACGATCGAGGCTTCGGCGATGACCGGCCGCGCCGGTATGACGAGCCGCGCGACGGTGACTTGATGGACTCCGGCGTTTAAGTGTCCGGGGCCCTAAGGAGAACACATCATGAGTGATATGAGACAAGGTCCGCCTTCGGGCGATGGTCCGCGCGGCGCCGGGCGTGGCGGCGGCGGCGGCGGCGGTTTTGGCGGCGGCGGCGGCGGCGGTTTTGGCGGCGGCGGCGGGCGCGGTGGCTTCGGCGCGCGCGGCCCGCGTGAAGGCGGCGGCGAGCCCGTACCAGCAGGCGCATTCCCACGGCGGCCATTTTTCCGTCGGCGCAAATCATGCCCGTTCAGTGGCACCGGCGCGCCAACCATCGACTATAAAGATGTGCGTCTGTTGCAGCGGTTTCTGTCCGAGCGCGGCAAGATTGTGCCGAGCCGGATCACCGCGGTTTCCGCCAAGAAGCAGCGGGAGCTGGCGCAGGCGATCAAGCGGGCGCGCCATTTGGCACTCCTGCCCTACGTCATGCACTAAGCCAACAAACCCCAATACGGGGTTCGATGATGCCCCGCACTATCCCCCTCGCGATCGGCGCGGGCGTGTTATCCGCGCTCATGTTCGCGTGGTTTACCTTCGACCCGACGCTCGCCCTGATGATCAGCCCCTTCACCATGCTGCCGCTGATTCTGATTGGCTTGAGCGGCACGGCGTTGACCAGCGGGCTTGCCGCGGTCTCCGCCATCTTGGTCGTTGGTCTGGTCGGGGGCAGCCTGAGTGTGGCGGCCCTCTACGCCGCGGCCGAGGCCATTCCCGCGCTCGGCCTCTCGCGCCTGGCGCTGAGAAAGCGCGTTGGGGCCGATGGCGTCGCCCGTTTCACCGTTGCTGGGCCGCTAATTCTTTCGGCAGCCTTTTATATGGCGGCGCTGTTCCTGGTGCTTTATGTCGCGCTGATGGGGCGTGAAAATGGCATGCTCGGCGCGCTGAGCGGGCAGTTCAGCGCCTTTTTAGGCACTTTGTCGCGACCCGACGCGTCGCCAGCCGATATCGCGACGAGCGCGGAGACAATGGCCTTACTCTTTCCGGGCATGGCGGCGGCTTGGTGGCTGGTCATCGTTCTCCTTAATTTGTCGGTCGCTGAGCGGCTCCTGGCCAAGTGGGGCCGGAATCTGCGCCCCGCCCTTTCTTTAGGGCGGATGTACCTGCCACGCTGGCTGGTTGCGCTATTCGGCGTGTGCTCGCTCCTGGGCCTGGTAGGCGATGGCGATCTCAGTTTTATCGGCTGGACCCTCGGCCTGATTTTTGTCGTGCCATTCATGTTTGTTGGCATGGTGTGTTTGCACGCATTGTGCCGTAATTGGGGCCCGGGGCCGCTGGCCCTGATCGGCTGCTATCTGTTCATGATTATCCTGATCGTCAGCGGCTACGGCGCCGCGCCGATTTTGGCCGTGGCTGCCCTTGGCATTGCCGAACAGTGGATTAAACTGCGCGACCGCATTGGCGGGCCGCGCCCCGTTTAGGAGGATTGGCTATGGAAGTTATTTTGCTCGAACGCGTTGAAAAGCTCGGCCATATGGGCGAGGTGGTAAAGGTGAAGGACGGCTTCGCCCGTAACTTCCTGCTGCCGCAGAGTAAGGCGCTCCGCGCCACGGCCGAAAACAAAGCCCGCTTCGAGCGCGAGCGCGAAACGCTCGTCAAGCTCAACGATGAGCGCAAGGCGCAGGCCCATGGCGGCGCTTCGAAACTCGATGGCACGTCTTATGTGCTGCTCAGGCAGGCGAGCGAAACGCTGCAACTTTATGGATCGGTCAGCGCGCGCGACATCGCCGACGCGGTGAGCACCGCTGGCACGGCAATCAGCCGCGCCCAGGTTCGGCTCGACAAGCCGATCAAGACGCTTGGCGTGCACGATGTGCGGGTGGCGTTGCACCCCGAGGTCATCATCACCGTCAAGGTCAACGTGGCGCGCTCAGCCGAAGAGGCCGAGATCCAAGCCAAAGGCGGCGTCATCCAAGCCGTTGGCCAAGATCGCGCGGCGGCGGCGGAGTTCGCGGCCGAAGTTGCATCTGCTACCGCGGAAGCGGATGCGGGCCCGGCCGGCGACGCGGCCTAGGCCGCGCGGGCCCACACGCACGACACCGGATAAAGCCGATGCTGGTCGGACTGCTGCTCAAGCATCTGGTTCAATGGGGCACGCTGCGCGTTGTCGATGCGGGCGGCAAACTTCACACCTATACGGGCACGCCGGGCCCGAGCGTCACCATCAAGCTGCACGACAAGGCGCTGCACAATAAATTGTTCTGGAACCCTCGGCTTTATGCCGGTGAAGCCTATATGGACGGCACGCTGACGATCGAGGACGGCTGCCGGATCTATGATTTCATCGACCTGGTCGGCGGCAATCTGATCAAGCTCGACGACAAGCCCATCGTCCAACTGCGCAATGCCTTGGCGCGCTTCGTGCGGCCGATCCAGCAATACAACCCGATCGGCAAGGCGCAGAAGAACGTCGCGCACCATTATGATTTGTCCGATACGCTGTTCGATCTGTTCCTCGACCCGGACCGGCAATATTCCTGCGCCTATTTTGACAGCCCGAACCACACGCTCGAGCAGGCGCAAATCGCGAAGAAGCGGCATTTGGCGTCGAAGCTATTGCTCGATCAACCGGGGCCGGCGCTCAAAGTGCTCGACATCGGCTCGGGCTGGGGCGGGCTTGGCATTTATTTGCACCAAAAGACCGGCGCCGACGTAACCGGCGTGACGCTCTCGACCGAGCAACAAGCGTATTCCCAGAAACGCGCGGCGCAGCTCGGCATCGATAAGCGCGTGCGCTTCAATTTACGCGATTATCGCGAGGAAACCAGGGTTTATGACCGCGTCGTCTCGGTCGGCATGTTCGAGCATGTGGGCGTTAAGCACCACATCGAATTTTTTCGCAAGCTAAAGGCCTTGCTGAACGAGGACGGCGTCGCGGTGATCCACACGATCGCGCGCTTCGATGGCCCGAGCGTGACTAACCCCTGGCTCAGGAAGTATATTTTCCCGGGCGGCTATTGCCCCTCGCTCTCCGAGGTTTTTGCCGCGATCGAGCGTAGCGGCCTGAAGACGCTGGATATGGAGGTGCTGCGCCTCCATTACGCCGAAACGCTGAAACACTGGTCGCGGAATTTCCAGGCCAATCGCGACAAGGTGAAGGCGATCTATGACGAGCGCTTTTGCCGGATGTGGGAATTCTATTTGGGCGGCGCCGAAATCGCCTTTCGCCGGCAGGACCACATGATCGCGCAATTCCAGCTCGCGCGCCGCCAAGATGCCGCGCCGCTCACGCGCGACTACATGGTCGATTGGGAACGCCGCAACCCGATTTGAGGCGTGTGGGGGACTTATCCCCGCGATCCCCAGCATTACGAAACTATGAACGCGGCTTCACGGAAGCCCGAAATCTAGGCGCGACTCGGGCGCATGCTGTAGGATTGCCTGAATTCACAGCCTGTGCATAAAATTTGTGGGCGAAGTACACAGGCTGGTCGCTCGCATGAATGCTGAATTGCGCCGGTCATGCCGGCTATAGGTGTTCGATGGTCACAGGCCCCATTCTTGAAACCTTTGAGCCCCCCGCGCCCAAGCTCGCGCCCTATCGCGAGGCGCCGAACAATCTTGAGGCCGAACAGGCTTTGCTCGGCGCCCTCCTCCTCAATAACGAGGCGTTCAACAGGGTCGCCGATTTTTTGAAGGCCGAGCATTTCTATTTGCCGGTGCATGGCCGCCTCTATGCCACGATCGGCAAATTGATCGACCGGGGCCAGATCGCCAACCCGGTCACGCTCAAGCATATGTTCGAGGGCGATGAAGCGCTGAGCGAAGCCGGCGGCGCGCAATATCTGGCGCGCCTGGCGGGCTCGGCGGTGACCATCATCAACGCGCAGCATTATGGCCGGACGATCCACGATCTCGCGCTGCGGCGCGCGCTGATCGGGATTGGCGAAGAGATGGTGCTCAACGCCTATGAGGCCACGCTCGATGCCGATGCCAATAACCAAATCGAATCGGTTGAGCAGAAACTGTTCCATTTGGCCGAGGAAGGCCTCGCCGAATCCGGCTTCAAAACCTTCACCGAATCCGCGGCGAGCGCGATCAGCCATATCGAGGCGGCCTATAAGCACGATCATCGGCTGGTCGGTGTAACCAGCGGATTGGCCGATCTCGACGAGTTGTTGGGCGGCCTGCACGCCTCGGACCTGCTGATCCTCGCCGGGCGCCCTGGCATGGGCAAAACCGCGCTGGCGACGACCATCGCCTTTAACGCCGCGAAGGCCTATCGCGGCGAGAAGGACGAGATGGGCCGCATGCGCCGAGTCGATGGCGCGGTAGTGGGCTTCTTTTCGCTTGAAATGTCGGCCGAACAATTGGCCACGCGGGTTCTGGCGCAGGAAGCGCGCATACCCTCGATCCATCTTCGGCGCGGCAAAATTTCCGGCGATGATTTTCATCGCGTGGTGCGCGCGAGCCAAGAGATCGAGCGCCTGCCGCTCTTTATCGACGATACGCCGCAATTGACCATTCCGGGCCTTCGCGCCCGCGCGCGGCGGCTGAAGCGGCAACATGATCTGTCGCTCATCATCGTCGATTATCTTCAGCTCATGCGGCCGACCGACAGCGCGCGCATGAATAACCGCGTGCAGGAAATCTCCGAGGTCACGCAGGGCCTCAAGGCGCTGGCCAAGGAGCTCAACATTCCGGTCATCGCGCTCTCGCAGCTCTCGCGCGCGGTCGAAAGTCGCGACGATAAGCGCCCGCAATTGGCGGATTTGCGCGAATCGGGCTCGATCGAGCAGGATGCCGACGTCGTGATGTTCGTCTATCGGGAGTCGTATTATTTGCAGCGCCAGGAGCCCGATCCGTCGGATTCGGCGAAGCATGCCGAATGGCGCGAGCGCATGGACCGCATTCATCGGCGCGCCGATTTGATCGTCGCCAAACAGCGTCATGGCCCGACCGATTCGGTCGAGCTCGATTTCGACGCCGCGTTCACCTCCTTCGGCAATCGCGTGCGGGATAGCAATATGCACCCGCCGCCCGAAGCGCCGCCGTTCTGAATCAGGCTCCCCGGCCATGACGAACGAGCGGTCGAGCGGAATCTTGACCATCGATCTCGATGCGGTCGCGGCGAATTGGCGCTCGCTCAAGAGCCGGCTTCAGGCCGGCACGCTGTGTGCCGCGGTGGTGAAGGCCGATGGCTATGGCCTCGGCGCGACGCGTATCGCGGCCAGGCTCTATGCCGAAGGCTGCCGCGATTTTTTTGTCGCGACGCCCGATGAGGGCATTAGCCTGCGGCGCGTTTTACCCGATGGCGCGATCTATGTTTTGGCGGGCGTAGATAGCGCAACCGCGGCGGCACTGACCGAGCACCGCTTGACCCCGGTGCTCAACCATCTCGGTCAGATCGAGGCTTGGCGCAAGGCCGCCGCCGCCGCCGGTAGTACTTTGCCTTCGGTGCTACACCTCGACACGGGCATGAACCGGCTCGGCCTGCCACGCGATGAGGTGGCGCGCGTGGCCAGTGAAGCGCCGCTCCTCGCCGGCCTCAAGACACGGCTGGTGATGAGCCATTTGGTCAGCTCCGAACTCGCGAGCGACCCGCTGAATGAGACGCAGCGGGCGCGATTTGATGCGTCACTGAGCGCGCTGAGCGCAAGCCTGGGAACAAAACCGGCGAGCTTGGCCAACTCCTCAGGGATTTTTCTTGGGCCCGCGTTCCACTATGCGATGGTGCGTCCGGGCGTCGCGCTTTATGGCGTCAACCCGACGCCAAACGCGCCCAATCCTATGATGGAAGTCCTTCGATTGGCAGCGAAAATCCTGCAAGTCCGTCGCGTTGACAGGGGGGAGACCGTTGGCTATGGTGCGACGCACTTGTTGCCGCGGCCGAGCCGCATCGCGGTCGTCGCAGCCGGTTACGCAGACGGTTTTTTGCGGAGCGCAAGCAATCGGGCCAGTGCCCGGCTCGGCGGCCTTAGCGTACCAGTAGTCGGGCGTGTGTCCATGGACCTGATCACCCTCGACGTGACCGACGTACCAGAAACAATCGCTAGGCCTGGCGCCTTCGTCGATCTACTCGACGGCACCTATAATGTTGAGCATTTGGCGACCGACGCCGGCACGATCCCCTATGAAATCTTGACCGCGCTCGGCCATCGCTATGAGCGGCGCTATCTCGGGACATCACCGTGATCCTCGCCTCGCGCCTTAACCTGCTTGCACTGATCGGCCGGAGCCTCCTTGCGGTGCTCGGCGCGACCGGTCGTTTGGCTGTCTTCACGCTCGAAGCCATCTCGCATTGCCTGCGGCCGCCCTTCTTCCCGCGCCTCTTGCTCAATCAGATGATCGAGATCGGCTATTACTCGCTCCCGGTGGTTGGGCTGACCGGCATTTTCGCCGGCATGGTGCTGGCGCTGCAAAGCTATACCGGCTTCTCGCGGTTCGCGGCCGAGAGCGCGATTCCGAACGTGGTGGCGCTTTCAATCACGCGCGAGCTCGGCCCGGTGCTGGCGGGGTTGATGGTCGCGGGGCGCGTCGGCGCCGCGATGGCGGCCGAGATTGGCACGATGCGCGTGACCGAACAGATCGACGCGCTCAGAACGCTCTCGACCAACCCGTTCAAATATCTGATCGCGCCGCGCCTCTTGGCCGCCCTGATCACCATGCCGATCCTGGTGTTGGTTGCCGACATCATCGGCATCATGGGTGGCTATATCGTCAGCGTGCACAAACTCGATTTCAACGCCGCCGCCTATCTCAAGAACACGTGGGATTTCCTCGAGCCAATGGACGTGATTTCGGGGCTCGTCAAGGCGGCGGTGTTCGGCTTCTTGATCGCGTTGATGGGCTGCTATCACGGCTTCAATTCAAAGGGCGGCGCGCAGGGCGTGGGCGCCGCAACCACCAATGCGGTGGTCAGCGGCGCGATCCTCGTGCTGGTCTTCAACTACATCATCACCGAAGCGTTCTTCTCCCGATGAGCGAAACAAACGCCTCGGTCGGCAACAAGCCGCCCAAGATTTCGTGCCGCGGCGTGACCAAGTCGTTCGGCGCTAAATCGGTGCTGGCTGGCGTCGATTTCGACGTTCAGGCCGGCGAATCGATGGTGATCATCGGCGGCTCGGGCACCGGCAAATCGGTCACCATCAAATGCGTGCTGGGTTTGATTCGCCACGATGCCGGCAGCATCAAGATCGACGGTCAAGAAGTGAGCCGCATGAGCGCGCGGGCGCGCGAGGCGATCGATCGGAAATTCGGCATGTTGTTCCAGGGCGGCGCGCTGTTCGACAGCCTGCCGGTTTGGGAGAATGTCGCCTTCGGATTGCTGCACGCGCGGAACGTGCCGCGACGCAAGGCGCGCGACCTAGCGATGGAGAAGCTCGCCATGGTTGGGCTTGGGCCGGAGGTCGGCAAGCTCTCGCCCTCGGAACTCTCGGGCGGCATGCAAAAGCGGGTGGCGCTGGCGCGCGCGATCGCGACCGAGCCCGAAATCATCTTTTTCGACGAGCCGACCACCGGGCTCGACCCCATCATGGCAGACGTGATCAATAATCTGATTGTCGAGATCACCCGCAAGCTCGGCGCGACCGCGCTTTCGATCACCCACGACATGGCCAGTGTCCGCAAGATCGCCGACAAGGTGTCGATGCTCTATGATGGTAAGATCATATGGTCCGGCCCCATTGCGGAGATCGACCGATGCGGCAATCCCTATGTGGAGCAGTTCATCCACGGCCGCGCCGCGGGGCCGATTCAAATGCAGGTTCGCCGGTTGTGAGCATCGCCCGCGGGATCCGCGGCGTGCCAAGAGTTTCTTAGAGTGGCACGCATTGAACGGCACTTCGTTTGCCAAGCCTGCGGTGCGGTGACCTCGCGGTGGGTCGGGCGCTGCGAGGCCTGTAGCGGTTGGAATACCATTGTCGAGGAAGCGCCCGCCCGCGAGGCGGCGCCTAAGGGGCTCGGCACCAAGCCCGGCCGGCGGATTGAATTCGTGCCGCTCGATGGTCCGGGCGAGCCATTGGTGCGCCTTGAAACCGGCATTGCCGAGTTCGACCGCGTGTTCGGTGGCGGGTTGATTCCGGGCTCCGCGGCCCTGGTCGCCGGCGATCCGGGGATCGGCAAATCGACCCTTCTTCTACAGGCCGCTGCCGGCCTTGCCGCCAAGGGCCTGCCGACGGCCTATGTTTCGGGCGAGGAAGGGATTGAGCAGATTCGCCTGCGGGCGGCCCGTTTGGGCGCGAGTGGCGCGCCGGTGGCGCTCGCTGCCGCCACGTCGCTGCGCGATATTTTAACCGGGCTTGAGGGCCTCGACCCCGCGCCATGCGTGGTGATCGTCGATTCGATCCAGACGCTATTTCTCGACTCGCTCGATTCGGCGCCGGGCACGGTCGCTCAGGTGCGCGCGGCGGCGCATGAGCTGATCCGCTTCGCCAAGCGCTCCGGCGCCGCGCTCTTGATCGTTGGCCACGTGACCAAGGACGGCGCGATCGCCGGGCCCAAAGTGCTCGAGCACATGGTCGACACGGTGATCTATTTCGAAGGCGAGCGCGGGCACCAATTCCGCATCGTGCGCGCGATCAAAAACCGCTTCGGCCCGACCGACGAAATTGGCGTGTTCGAGATGACCGGCGGCGGCCTCAAGGAAGTCAGCAACCCCTCGGCGTTGTTCTTGCCGGCCGATCGCTCGCCGGTGAGCGGAACCGCTATCTTCGCCGGGATCGAGGGCACAAGGCCGCTTTTGATCGAGATTCAGGCCCTGGTCGTAAGCGCGCCCCCGGGCAGCCCGCGACGCACCGTGGTGGGCTGGGATTCAGGCCGGCTCGCCATGGTGCTCGCGGTCTTGGAAGCGCGCGCGGGGCTCGCCTTTGGCGGCTATGACGTGTTCCTCAATGTGGCGGGCGGCCTTCGGATTGAGGAGCCGGCGGCCGATTTGGCGGTGGCGGCCGCGCTGGTGTCGGCGCGCCTGGAAACACCGCTCGATATCAGCGCGGTGATTTTTGGCGAAATCGGGCTCTCGGGCGAGGTCAGGCCGGTTGCGCAAGCGGCAGCCCGCCTCAAAGAGGCGGCCAAGCTCGGCTTTGAGCGCGCTCTGGCGCCGCGCGATGCGGCGGCGGCCGGCGGCGGCCTCGTGGTTGAAACCGTGGCGCGCGTCGAGGCGTTGGTTGAGCGGCTCGGATCGGGCGCCCCTAAAGCGCGCCGCGCCGCCGGGCCGATGCGAAAGGCGGTCGAGCGCCATGGATGATTTCCCGGTCAACCCGGTCGATATCATCGTTGCGGTGGTGCTACTGCTCTCCGCGATCCTCGCCTTTAGCCGCGGCATCGTGCGCGAGACCCTGGGCATCGGCGCCTGGGTTGGCGCGGCGTTCGCGGCGATCTTTGCATTTCCCCATGTTCAGCCCTTCGCGCGTGGCCTGGTCGAAAGCCAGCTGATCGCCGATGGCGGCGCGGCCCTGGTGATTTTTCTCGTCGCGCTGATCGTGCTGGTGGTCATAAGCCAAGTCATTTCGAGCCGGATTCAGGGCAGCAAGCTTGGCCCGCTCGACCGCACGCTCGGCTTTGTTTTCGGCCTGGTGCGCGGGGCGGTGATCATTTGCGTGGCCTATTTGTTGTTCGTTTGGGCGATGAACCCCGAAGATCGCCCGCCCTGGATCGCCAAGGCCAAGACCTTGCCCTATATTGTACAGGGTGCGGACGCCTTACGGTCCGTGGTGCCCGACGACGTTGAAAAGAAGGCGGAGGAAACAGTCCGCGAGCAATCGGGAAACACCTCTGACAGCCTCAAGGCGCTCCGCCAATACGAAGAGCTAAACCAGCCGCCCGCCACCCCGCCCAAGCCGTCGCCGGAGACCCAATGACTCCGACTTTCGCCGCTTTGCCCCGCCACCCGTTCGATGACGACAAGCTGCATGAGGAATGCGGCGTGTTCGGCATTTTTCGCCACCCCGAGGCGGCGGCTCATACCGCGCTCGGCCTCCATGCCCTGCAACATCGCGGGCAGGAATCGGTCGGCATCGTGACCAATGACGGGATTCAGTTTCATAGCCACCGTGCGCTCGGTCATGTCGGCGACAATTTCAACTCGGTCAAAGTGATCGAAAGTTTGAAGGGCGACGCCTCGGTCGGCCATGTGCGCTATTCGACGCAAGGCGAATCGATCCTGCGCAACGTGCAGCCGATCTTCGCCGATTTCTCCTTCGGCGGGCTCGCGCTTGCACACAACGGCAATCTGACGAACGCGGTGACCTTGCGCCGCGAGTTGGTGAATGAGGGCAGCCTCTTTCAATCGACCATGGACACCGAGGTGATCAATCATTTGATCGCGCGGGCGCTCGGCAAGTCGGTGATCGATCGCATCATCGATGCGCTCAAGCAGTGCGAGGGCGCGTATTCGTTGGTCGCGCTGACCAAGGATGCGCTGATCGGCGTGCGCGATCCTTTAGGGGTGCGGCCTTTGTTGATCGGCCGGCTCGATGGCGCCTTTATCCTCGCGTCCGAATCGGTCGCGCTCGATATTTTGAACGCCGAGCTGGTGCGCGACGTGGCGCCGGGCGAGCTCGTGGTGATCGACGCGGAAGGCCTGAAAAGCTATCAGCCCTTCCCGCCGGCACGGCGGCGCTTTTGCGTGTTCGAATATGTTTATTTCGCGCGGCCCGATTCGACGGTCGAAGGCATCAGCGTCTATGAAGCGCGCAAGCGCATCGGCCGCGAGCTTGCGCGCGAAGCGCCGGCCCCGGTCGACATCGTGGTGCCAGTGCCCGATTCAGGCGTGCCCGCGGCGATTGGCTTTGCCGCCGAAGCGGGCCTGCCCTTCGAGCTCGGGATCATTCGCAATCATTATGTCGGGCGCACGTTCATCGAGCCGACCGACCAGATTCGCCATTTCGGCGTGAAGTTGAAGCACAACGCTAATCGCAACACGCTCACAGGCAAACGCGTCGTGCTGGTCGATGATTCGATCGTACGCGGCACGACCTCGACCAAGATCGTCGATCTAGTGCGGAACGCCGGCGCGACCGAAGTGCATATGCGCATCGCGAGCCCGCCAACCACGCATTCATGCTTCTATGGCGTTGATACGCCGAGCCGCGATAAATTGCTCGCCTCGAAGCATGATGTCGCCAGCATGGCGCGTTTTATCGGTGTCGATAGCCTGGCGTTTTTGTCGCTCGATGGGCTCTACCACGCGATGGGCGAAAAAGGTCGCGACCCCAGTGCGCCGCGTTATTGCGATGCGTGTTTCTCCGGCGATTATCCGATCGCGCTGACCGACCATAATGACAGCTCGACACCGACGCAGCTTTCGCTGCTCGCCGAATTCGCCTGACCAAGAATGGCTGAGCCTCGCCTGAAGGGCCGCGTCGCCCTGATCACGGGCGCATCGCGCGGCATCGGCGCCGCGGTCGCGCGCCGTTATGCCGCCGAGGGCGCCATGCTCGTGCTGCTCGCGCGTACGGTCGGCGGCCTTGAGGAGGTCGACGATCAGGTGCGCAGCCTAGGCGGCCAGGCGGTGTTGGTGCCGCTCGATCTGAAAGACAGCGAGGCGATCGACCGGCTCGGGCCGGCTTTGGCCGAACGCTTCGGAAAACTCGACATCTTCGTCGGCAATGCCGGTGTGTTGGGCGAGCTGCGCCCGCTCACGCATTACACGCCCGATTTATGGGCCGACGCCTTCGCCATCAATGTGCACGCCAATTGGCGGCTCTTGCGCGCGCTCGACCCCCTCTTGCGGCGCGCGGAGGCGGGGCGCGTGATCCTCGTCACCTCGCGCATCACGCAATCCTTGCGCGCCTATTGGGGCGCCTATGCCGCGAGCAAGGCCGCGCTCGAAGCCATGGCACGCATTTATGCCAATGAGCTGAAGCAAACCAATCTCAAGGTCAATCTGCTCGATCCGGTGGCGGTGGCCACCCGCATGCGGGCCGAGGCTTATCCGGGCGAAGACCCGAAAACGCTGAAACAGCCGGACGAGATCACCGAGCTCTTCGTGCGCCTGGCCGAGGCGAGCTTCGCCGCCAGCGGGGAACGATTTAGCGTGTGCGACGCTTGAGCTTGCCGGTTGGTCGCTTGGCGCCGCTCGGTCGCTTCGTGCCAGTTTTTCCTTTAGAGCCGCCGAGGCGTTTGGCGCCGCCTGATCGTTTGGCGCTCTCTGAGGGCTTTCCCTTCGACCCTCTGATCTTCTTCGGCTCGTAGGGGTTTTCGCCTTTGCGGTAACTCAGGCGGATCGGTATGCCATCAAGGCCGAAGGTTTCACGCAGGCCGTTCACCATATAGCGCGTATAGGCATCGGGCAGATCGAGCGGTTGGCTGATGAAGGCGACGAAATTCGGCGGGCGCGTCGATAATTGCGTCATATAGCGCAGCTTGACGCGCCGCCCGCCAACGAGCGGCGGGGGATGGCGATCGAGCGTGACCTCAAGCCAGCGATTCAATTCTGACGTCTTCACGCGCGTGTTCCACGCCTCATAGGTTTCCAACACGGCGGGCATTAGTTTTGGCACGCCCTCGCCGGTGAGCGCCGAACACGGCACAAGGCGAATACCTTTCGCCTGCGCCAGCGTTTCATCGAGTATGCGGCGAAATTCGGTCAGGACATTTTTGCGGTTTTCAACCGCGTCCCATTTGTTGAGCGCGATCACCGGCGCGCGGCCCTCTTCAACCGCGAGCGCGGCCACGGTGAAATCTTGTTTTGATGGCGGCTCGGTCGCATCGAGCACGATGACGACGACCTCGACCGCGCGAATGGTGCGGAGCGAATCGCTGACCGACAATTTTTCGAGCGCGGCGACCACGCGTGCCTTGCGCCGCAGGCCCGCGGTATCGATCAGCCGGACCGCGCGATTTTTGTAGTGCCAATCGACCGCGATGGCATCGCGCGTGAGGCCGGGCTCCGGCCCGGTGATGACGCGTTCTTCGCCGATCAACCGGTTTAGAAGCGATGATTTGCCGACATTCGGGCGTCCGATGATGGCGAGCCGGAGCGGACGGTCGGCCCCTTCGCCGGGCTCGGCCTCGTCATCAAGCGTTTCGGTTACAGGCGCGAATGGCGCCAGCGCGTCATAAAGCTCGCCGAGGCCTTCGCCATGGGCGGCTGACACGGCGATGGGTTCACCAAGCGCAAGTTCGAAGGCCTCGAGCCGGCCCGACTCGCCCGCGCCGCCTTCGCATTTATTGGCGACCACCACGACGCGCGCGCCCGAGCGGCGCAAGAGATCGGCGAAATGTCGATCGCCTGCCGTGATGCCGGCGCGACCATCGATCACAAACAACGAGACATCGGAATCGGCGATGGCGCGTTCGGTTTGACGCATCATGCGCCCGGCCAGGCTTTCGGGATCGCCCTCATCGAGCCCGGCGGTATCGATCACGCGGAAGGTCAAGGGGCCGATGCGCCCTTCGCCCTCGCGGCGGTCGCGCGTGACGCCGGGTTCGTCATGGGTCAAGGCTTCGCGTCGCCCAACCAGCCGGTTGAACAGCGTCGATTTGCCGACATTCGGTCGGCCCACGATCGCAACAGTGAATGACATGGCCGCCTTTATACTAATGCAGCGCGACGATGTCGGCGTTCTCGGTCAACATATAGACGGTGCCGCCCGCCACGATCGGCGACACCCGCACACCCGCAGGCAGGTCGAGCCGGCCGAGAATATGGCCGTCATAGGGCGAGAGCGAGACCGCTTCGCCGGTGGACGACACCAGCACCAGGCGATCGCTCACAAGAATGGGGCCGCTCCAGATGATTGGCTTGCGTCGCTCCTCGGGATCTTCGAACCCAGGAAGCGCCTGCACCCAGCGAATGCGGCCGCGGCCGCGGTCGCGGGAGACACAAACCACTTCGCCCTCGGCGGTCACCACGAACAAGAAATCACCCGCCAACCACGGCGTGTTGGTGCTGGAGACCGGCTGCTCCCACACCCGATTGCCGGTACGCAAATCGAGCGCGGAGAAACGTCCGCCATGGCTAATGGCGAACACCATGCCGTTATCAATCACAGGGCTGCCATTGATGGTGTTCAGGCTGGCGAGGCCCTCGCCACCCAATTGCGTCCCGCTCAGGGATTCCGACCACACGACGCGGCCATTATCAGCGCGTAGCGCATAGAGCTCGCCTGACGAATACGGCACCACCACGACATCGCGTTCCACGGCCGGGCTCGCCGCGCCGAGGAGGCGCGCGGATTCCGCCAGCCCCGCATGGGTCCAAAGGATCGTGCCATCTTGGCCATCGAGCGCCCAGGTTTGATTGTCATAAGAGATGACGAAAAGACGACCAGCGCTTATCACCGGCGCGGCACGAATAGGAACCGCGAGCGGCTGACGCCAAACGACTGCACCGGTCTCGGGCTCAAGACCGAAGACATCGCCATAGCCGGTCACCGCGAACAGGCGATTGCCGCTGAAAGCGAGCCCGCCGCCAAAACCGCCCTCATCTTCCTCGGGGCGCGGATCGAAGCGCCAAATCACTTTGCCCGTGCCGGCGTCGAGCGCGCTGATCACGCCGCCGGCATCGGCGGCAAAGACGCGCCCGCCCGCCACGATCGGCGAGGAGACAATACGCCAATCATCATCCGAGCCATCGCCGATGTTGGTCGACCACGCGACCTGAAGATTTTCCGGCGCTTCGAGGTGATGCATCACACGATTGGGCGAGCCGCCGGGCTGGGGCCAATCGGCATTGGCATAGGGTTTCGGCAGGATGACCGAAACGTCTTGAACCTCGGGATCGGGCGCAATTTGCGTTTCGGCCGATAGAATTGAAACGCGCTCGCCGGGCAGCGGCGGATCTTCGTTCTTGCTGAATATGTCGCCCACGGCTTCGCAGCCGGCGAGCGAAAGGAAGGCCAGGCCGATGAGCGCCGAGCCGAAACCACGTGAAAGGCTCATTGACCGGTCGCCTCGGCAGGTGTTTCGGGCGCGGGCGCTTCGGGCGCTGCTGATGCAGGCGCCGTTGATTCAGGCGGGGGCGCCTCGCTCTTGGGGGCGTCGGGCGCCGGCGCAGGTTCTGGGCTTGGTAGCGGACCACCGAGACCATCCAGCAATTCGCGCGCGCGAAAGCGCACCCCTGTGGTCGCGGCCGGATCGTCGACCAGGCCGCTCAACGTGGCCCGCGCCGCATCGGTGCGACCGGCCTTCAGCTCGGACGCGGCCTTGAGTTCGCGCGCCAAAGCGCGCCACGGGCTATCGGCCACCATGAGCGTCGCGACCCGGCTATCGATTTCTTCGGGCGATGCGGTATCGATCAAGCGCTCGGCGGCGAGCAAATTGGCTAAATCCTTATAGGGTTTCTCGACCCGGGCATCCTTGGCGAGGGCATCGAGCGCCGCGACCGCGCCGGCATCGTCGCCCGTGCGGATCAGCGCATCGGCCATGCGCAATTGGGCGAGCGCGACATAGCCACCTTCGGATTCCTTGGCGAGCGCGGAGAATGCCGCCAAAGCCTCGGCGCTCTTGCCGGCCTCAAGCTCCGCCATCGCGGCCACAAAGCGTGCGGCCTCGGCCTCGCGACGCGACTTCTTTGCGTCGTCGAGCACAACGAAGAGCGCGACGGCCGCAATGATGCCCACCACGAGACCAAGCAGCGGATAGCGAAAACGGCGCCAAAGCTTGAGATAACGGTCACGCTGGAGATCCTCTTGGACCTCACGAAAGAAATCAGTCACGTCGGCCTCGGTAATGGGGCTGAATTGTCGAGGCGTTTTATATCAGTCGGCCAGTGGAATCGCGCGTGAATTCTATTACGATGGCTGCCATGGCAGAGCAGAAGTTTACCTCCTATCGCGCGTTCTGGCCGTTCTACCTGCGGGAACATAGCCGGCCCGCCACCCCCCGGGCCATGCATTTTGTCGGCACCTCGGTCGCCGTGGTCCTTGTGGCGCTGGCGGCGGTGTTCGGCGATCCCTGGCTGCTGCTGGGCGCGCTGATTTCGGGTTATGGCCTGGCGTGGATCTCGCATCTGGCGATTGAGCGCAATCGGCCAGCGACGTTTCGCTACCCGCTCTGGAGCCTGACCGGCGATTTTCATATGTGCGCGCTGATCTGGCTCGGTCGGCTCGATGCCGAATTGGCGCGCGCGAACGGCGGCCCCGGAGGCCGCCGTCCTTAGCTCTAGATAACGCGCGCGCTATTAGGCGGCGTTGGATTTCGGTTTGGGCTGGATGTAGGCCCGGCCATAATGCTCGGCACAATAAGGCTTGCCTTCGACAGCCGGCTGCCCGCAAAAGTCGAATTCCGGCTCGCCCGGATGCCCGCTGGGCCATTTGCAGGTCGCGCCATTGGTGCTGATCACCAGATGCACCGCTGGCGGGCTCGTCCGCTCAACATGGCGATGCTCGTGGCGAACCGTCGGCCGGGGCGTGCGGGCCTCACGCTTGATTGGCGAGGGACGCGGCGGCAGGCCCAGGCGGTGCGCCTTGCCCACGATCGCGTTCTTCGATACCCCGACCAGCCGGCCGATTTCGGCGGTCGTAAGGCCCAAATTCCAAAGTTTGGTCACCTCGGCAATGCGTTCCACGGTCCAGGTCATTGGCTGATCTCCTTGGTCAGCGCGGCCCACTGTATACGCAACACTTCGTATAAGCAGCCGCTCGCCACACAAGATACAGCGTAGATCACCATAGGCAAGCGGAACGTTACGAGTAATTACCAGATATTGACGCCCCTAAATTCAATCTTGGGCTCATAGCGCCTTCAAGACCTCGGCCGTGTTGACGACATCACCCAGCATGGTGAGGGCGTAGTTGACGCTAATTCTTTGCCACTCCTCGTTCATCGTGCAGGTGGCATCAGAAACCAACGTGACCGCGTAGCCCAAATCGGCGCCATCGCGGCAGGTTCCCTCGACCGCAAAATTGGTCCAGGCGCCGGTGACCAAGAGACGGGTCACCCCGAGGCCCTTCAATTTGTTCTCCAGATCGGTCCCTTGAAAGCCGCTGACTCGTTGTTTATAAACAATAAAATCGCCTGCTTTGGGCTTAAGCGCGGCAAACGGCTCGGCGCCCCACGAGCCGGCGCGGTTGTGCCCCGTTTTGACCAGATTGCGGAATAACGGCGCGTTCTGCCGGGCATCGCGGCCATTGGCGGAAACCGCATGGAGCACATGGATGACCGGCATATGCCGGCGGCGCGCCCGGAGAGTAATGGCCTTGATATGGGCGACGGCATTTTGCTTCTTGGCGTGGGCGGGCGAGCCGGCTTCGGCCCAGCCGCCCTTGGGGTGAACCACATCGTTCTGCATATCGATGATCAGGAGCGCCGAGGTCTTTGGATCGAATTTCTTCATAAAATCTCCTCTACCATTGGATGCGCCATTCGCTTGGCGATGAGGGGCTATCTTTCGGACGGATGACAAGCTGACATGATACGCGTGAGTGCGGCGATGGTGGTCATGATCGGGCTTGGGCTCGCCTTGATGCTCGGGCCGACCAGCGCCGATGCCGCCGAAGCGGCCAAAGCCAATCAAGTGATCGTCTACAAATCAAAGCGCATTATGCACTTGCTGCACAATGGTTGGATCGTGCGCTCTTATGCCATTCGCCTTGGCGACAAACCGGTCGGTCCAAAAATTTTCGAGAATGATGGCCGCACACCGGAGGGTCATTATTTGATCGACGGGCGCAATGCCAAAAGCAGTTTTCATTTGTCGTTGCATATCAATTATCCGAGCGACGACGACACAGCGCGCGCCCAGCAATATGGTTCAACACCAGGCGGCGCGATTTTTATTCATGGCACGCCGGGCAAAGGCGGGCGCTATGAAGGCGATTGGACCAATGGCTGCATCGCGGTGTTGAATCACGAGATCGAAGAAATTTGGCGCGCGGTCGATGACGGCACGCCGATCGAGATCAAACCGTGAGGCGCGACAATGCAACTAGGCGTTTGCCGCCGACTCGGTCACACTAGCGAACAATGACAACGTCACACTCCCAACCAACACGTTCCCTTGCACTGGCCGATGGCCGTTCGCTCGAACTCGGACTGCGGCGCAGCGCGCGCGCGCGCAACATGTTGATCCGCATACTCGAGGTCGAGGGCCGCGCGGAACTTGTGCTGCCCCATCGCGTATCGACGGCCGAGGGTTGGCGCTTCGCCAAAGAGAAGGCGCTTTGGATCGATGCGTGTCTCTTAGCACTTCCGCCGCGTGTGCCGTTCGATGATGGCGCGGTTGTGCTCTATGCCGGCGCGCCGCTGACGCTGCATCGCATCCCCGATCGTAGGGCCGGCGCAGCGCGGCGTATTGGTGATCGGCTTGACGTGCCGGCGGCGCCCGAGCGCTTCGCGCGCGCGGTCAAGGCCTGGTATGTCGCCGAGGCGCGGCGCGAGCTCAGCCTGCGCGCGAAGAAAATCGCCGCCGGAATCGGCCGCACGATTCGGCGTGTCACGATTCGCGATCCCGAAACACGCTGGGGGAGCTGTTCAACCGCCACCAATTTGTCGTTCTCATGGCGGTTGATGATGGCGCCGCGCTTCGTCACCGAATATGTGGTGGCGCATGAGGTCGCGCATTTGAAGGCGATGAATCACGGTCGCTCGTTTTGGGCGCTCGTGGAGAAGCTTTATGGCGATCCCGAGCCGCCGCGCCGCTGGCTCAATGAAAACGGCCTCGCGCTCAGGCGTTATGGTTGAAGGCGCAAACAAAAACGGCCCGGGGTCAATTCCGGGCCGTTCTTATTTTATCGTGGTTGTTCAGTTATTCGGCGGCGGCGGATAGTTCCACCAAATCGCCATCCCTCAACCCATAACCTAGTTTCTTGGCCATCTCGATGGTCTCTTTCGGCCAATGCACGCGGCCAGGATCGGTCCCGCCGATGATTGCGAGCATCACGCCCTCGCCCTTGCCGACATAGCGAAAGCCGCGCGACAGACCGATCGGCACCGAGACCGTATCGCACGGGTTGAGCACGACCTCGTGCGTCGTGCCGTCCTTGTTCTGCCAATAAATGCCCCACTCGCCCTTGATCGGGATGAAGACTTCGAGCGTCTCGTGGATATGGAGCGTCGCGCCCTTGCCATGACGGGCACGAATGTAGGCGACGTTGAAATCGCGGTTGTCGGTGATCGGGGGCAGAAGCTCGGCGTCTTCCACCACGCCGCGGCCGATCACGTTCAAAATCTCACGCGCGCCGTTCGGGAATTTGGTGTCGATGAACGCCTTGGACGACGACAGCAAATTCTTGTAGCGCGCTACCCGCTCCTTCTCCATGAAGGCAGGCGAGGCATCAATCCGCTTGATGTTGCGACGCTTCGGCGCAACTGATTTGGCGCGGGCCGCGACGGCACGCTTGGCCGTGCGGCTGGTGCCGGTTGCGCGCAAAGCGGATGAGGCGCGCCTCTTGCCTTTTGACTGTGCCATTGTCGGACCTCCTCGACGGCGAGCCTTAGCTCATAGAGGCTCGATATAGCATAGGCCCCGGCCGGACGCGACCCCAGCCAAACGAAAACGCCGCGCGGGTTAAGCCCCGCGCGGCGCTTGATTTGATCGGAGGGCTGCCGGGTTTAGGCGGCGGCCTTGTCCTTGCCCAGGAATTTGTCGATTTCCAAGCGCAATGTTTCGGCTTCCTTGGAGAGCTCCTCGGACGCCGCGAGTACCTGGCCTGCGTCGGTCTTGGTCTGCCCGGCGCCGTCGGTCACGGCCGTGATGTTACTGTTGACTTCCTTGGTGCCCTTGGCCGACTCTTGCACGTTGCGCGAGATTTCTTGCGTCGCCGCGCTCTGCTGCTCGACCGCGGAGGCGATGGTGGTCGAGATCAGGCTGAATTCCTCGATCGTCTTGGCGATCAATTTGATCGCTTCGACCGAGCCACCGGTCGCCGACTGCATTTCGCCGATCTTGGCCGAGATCTCCTCGGTCGCCTTGGCGGTTTGATTGGCCAGGCTCTTGACCTCGGCGGCCACGACCGCGAAGCCCTTGCCCGCTTCGCCCGCGCGCGCCGCCTCGATGGTGGCATTGAGCGCGAGGAGATTGGTTTGCTCGGCGATGTCGCTGATCAACTTGACCACCTCGCCGATCTGGGCCGCCGCGGAGGCGAGCCCGGCAACTTGATCATTGGTGCGCTTGGCCTCATCGACCGCGCGCGCCGCGGTCTTGCTCGATTGCTCGACCTGGCGCCCGATCTCCGCGATCGAGGCCGTCAGCTCCTCGCCCGCGCTCGCGACCGTCTGCACGTTGGTCGAAGCCTCCTCGGAGGCCGCCGCCACCGCGGTCGATTGACGGGCGGTCTGCTCGGCGGTTGCCGCCATGGTCTGCGCGGTCGCGCGCAACTCGGTCGCGGCGCCAGCCACCGCTTCGACCACCGTCGAGACTCGCTCGGCGAGCTGCACCTGCTCGGTGATCACCGACCATGACAGCATCGGGCCGATATAGGCGCCATCCTTATCCATGATCGCCGAGACATTGAGCTCGACCGTCTCTGGTCCAAGCGCCAGTCGCGCGTGGTATGGCAAGCTCTTCGGATCGGCGAGGGTGCGCCGTTGCGCGCCGCGATCCGTGTGAAAGGTCTCGATCGACTGACCGATCATGTCGTCCGTGCTCACGCCGATGTGCTTTTCGATCGAGCGGAGGGTGTTGAGGCAGGTCTTGTTCAAATAGGAGAACGTCATCGTGTTGGGGTCGGCGAGCATCACATTGCTCGGCATTTCCTCGACCATCTGCTTGAGCTTGAACGCTTCGCTCACCGTCTTCTTGAGCTCGCCGGTCGCGCGCGTCATCTCGCCAATCTCGTCGCGGCTCGGGCGAGCCACGATCTCGACCTTGTCGTCGCCCGCGGCGAGGCGTTTGACCACCGCCGTGACCGCGATGATCGGGCGCGCGAAGCGATTGCCGATGAACAGACCGAGCGCGGCGATGATGCCGGCGGCGACCAGAATCGCGATCACCATGATCATCTCGGCCGTCTTGATCGCGGAAAACGCCTGGTCGGTCGGCACGCGCACGAGGGTCGACCAGCGGAGGACCGGATACGTGTAGGCGCCGCCGCTATGGGAAAAGCCGGCCCCCTGCTCGATCCCCTTGCTGGCGTGATTTGCGACCAGGGCGCCACGCTCGCCCTTGACAGCCGCGACCGCCGCCGAGACGCCCCTCTCGGCCAAATTGAGCTTGCCAATGACCTCGTAATTGCGCGAATAGGTCGTCCAACCCTCACCCGTGGGGTCATAGTCGACCAGCACGCGGCCCTCGGGATCGAGGACGGTGATCTCGGCCCCGCTAAAGCCCTGAGCCTTTTGGTCGGCATGGAAGGTCGCGACGATATCCTCGACCAGGTCGAAGCCCGCGAAATTGACCCAGACGCCGATCAGCTCGCCGGCGCCGTTCTTGACTTGCGCCGAGAACGGAATGACCAAGTCTTGCGCCTCGCCCGCCACCGAGGCGATCATGGCGTCGCGATAGGGCTGCTCGACTGCCGTGCCGGTCAAACCGCCCTTGCCCTCGAGGAACTTGCCGGCGTGCGCTTTTTTGAACCAGGCGGCATCGGCGAAGGATTGCTCGTACAACGCCACCGTATCGAGCGGCTTGCCCTCGAGATCGACCAGCATGGATAATTTGTAGAGGCCGTAATTGACCATGTAGCCGTTCAACGCCGCGATTAGCGGGTTGCCCGCGTCGGGCCTGCGCCAATTCGCCGGGTCATGGGCCGCCACATTCAAGCCGAACGCCTGCACATCGCCATAGCGTTCGAACAAATTCCGGTCGATCACATCATTGATCGCGAGCGCGGTGCCCTCGAAGGGCGCGGCGAAGCGCTCCTCGAACGTGCCCTTGGTGCTCTCGAAAACTGCAAAGATCACCAACGCCGGCAGCAACCCGAATAGCAGCAATAGCCCGGCGAGCTTAGTACCGAAGCGGTCCAATCGGGCGGCGAGGCCGGGTGATTTCGGTCGTGCGGTAGCATTCGAGATCGCGGAAATAAAAAGCTTCGAAAAACAGTGGGGCGGGGAGCGAATGCTAGTCGCCGTTTGATAACAATTCCCTAAACAGCATTTTGAATTGGCGGCGGCGGCCTCGCCTGGCCCGCCGTTTTCGCCCCCGGCCAAACGAAAACGCCGCGCGGGTGTGCCCCGCGCGGCGTTTGATTTGATCGGAGGGCTGCCGGGTTTAGGCGGCGGCCTTGTCCTTGCCGAGGAATTTGTCGATTTCCATGCGCAGCGTCGCCGCTTCCTTGGAGAGTTCCTCCGCGGCTTCCAGCACTTGGCCCGCCGCGACACTGGTTTGGCCGGCGCCCTCGGTCACGCCCGTGATATTGGCATTGACCTCTTGCGTGCCTTTGGCAGCCTGTTGAACATTGCGCGAAATCTCTTGCGTCGCCGCGCTCTGCTGCTCAACCGCCGCCGCGATCGCGGTCGAGATCTCGCTGATCTGACCGATCGTGGTGGCGATCGCCTTGATCGCTTCGACCGAGCCGCCGGTCGCTGCCTGCATCTCGCCGATCTTGGCCGAAATTTCCTCGGTCGCCTTGGCGGTTTGGTTGGCCAGGCTCTTCACCTCGGCCGCCACGACCGCGAAGCCCTTGCCCGCCTCGCCCGCGCGCGCCGCCTCGATGGTGGCATTCAGCGCGAGGAGATTGGTTCGCTCCGCGATGTCGCTGATCAACTTGACCACTTCGCCGATCTGGCTCGCCGCGGCGGCCAGGCCTTCGACCTGATCATTGGTCTTCTTGGCTTCTTCCACCGCGCGACCGGCCGTCTTGGTCGACTGCTCGACCTGACGCGCAATTTCGGCAATCAAGGAGCTCCTCGCCCGCGCTCGCGACCGTTTGCACGTTGGTCGAGGCCTCTTCGGAGGCCGCCGCCACCGCGCTCGATTGACGCGAGCGTACTCTCCGGGTTTTAGGTGTGTTGGACCACGTGGATTGGGCCAGGCCTTGCATATCTCTGCGCTTGCTTCCCACTGCAAAATCCCGATCAGCCCCGCGATGAAGGGCATTTCGGCTTGATCATTAATCCCCCAACATCGTTAAGAGACCGTTGACGCTGATCGATTTTTGGCTTGGCGCGCGCCGGCGACTATTTCGCCGATGAACCGGGCTCAAAGATCGGCGCTAAGGGGCAGGTTTCCGAGCTTTATGGGCGATGGTACGGCGCCGTCCGTGGCGCGTGAAAGACCCGGTGAACATCAAAAACTTGGTGGCGTGCAAGCACTGACAACTTCGCACGGCTCGGGCCCGACATTGCGAAAGCGGTGCGGCACGCGGGAATCGAAATAATAGGCCTCGCCGGGCCCTAGCACGCGGCGCTGATCGCCGACCGTGACCTCAAGCTGGCCGACGATGATGACGCCGCCTTCCTCGGCGTCGTGGCGCAGCATGGCCTTGCCGGTATCGGCGCCGGGCGCGTAGTGCTCATGAAGGATTTGGAGCGCGCGGCCGGCCAGATCGCGCCCGACTTGGCGATAGGAAATGGCGCCGCCGCCGCCGATCTCCAGCAATTCGTGATGACCGAAAAATATCTTCTGCCGGGGTGTCGCCGGCAGCGCGAAGAAATCGGCGAGCGACATCGGAATGCCGTCGAGCACCTTCTTGAGCGAGGAGAGCGAGGGGCTGACCCGGTTCTGCTCGATCAGGGAGATCGTGCCATTGGTCACGCCGGCGCGCTTGGCGAGCTCGCGTTGCGACAACGCGTGCATCTCACGCACCGCGCGCAGCCTTGCGCCCAAATCGAAATCCATGATCGTGCCTCCATGACGGTGGGTGCGAGGACGGACATCGATCGCGGCCGTTGCTCCTCCTTTTGTCGTCATTGCCGGGCTTGACCCGGCAATCCAGTTTTCGGAAGAGGCCTGGATGCCCGGCTTAAGGCCGGGCATGACGAATTGGGGAAGCGGCCCCACAGCCTCGCACAGCGTTTACAACGTCTATTATATTAAACGTATGTGATTTAAACGTCAATGAACCAGCAGTTTTCTGGCATTATTTGGAACCGGTTGTCTATTTTTTTGTCAGATGATAGTGTGATCACAGATCCACGCCGAACCGGAGGCCTGTCATGTCCGAGCGTTCCGACGCCGCCCGCTATGAGAGCATGCCGAACGATCTCGAGCCCTATTGGATGGGCTTCACGCCGAACCGCCAATTCAAGAAAAAGCCGCGCCTCTTGGTCGCGGCCGAAGGCATGTATTACACCACCGTCGATGGCCGCCAGATCATCGACGGCACGGCCGGGCTCTGGTGCGTCAATGCCGGCCATGGGCGGAAGGAAATCACCGAGGCGGTGTCAGCCCAGGTTGGCCGCATGGAATATGCGCCGGCCTTCCAAATGGGCCATCCGGCGGCGTTTGAGCTGGCGGCCCGCCTCGTGCAGATGCTGCCGGGCGATCTCGACCATGCGTTTTTCACCAATTCGGGCTCTGAATCGGTCGACACCGCGCTCAAGATCGCGCTGGCCTATCATCGCGTGCGCGGCGAAGGCACGCGCACGCGGCTGATCGGGCGCGAGCGCGGCTATCATGGCGTCGGTTTCGGCGGCATCTCGGTCGGCGGCATGGTCGCCAACCGCAAATTCTTCGGCGCCATGCTGCCCGGCGTCGATCACATTCAGCACACTTATAACCACGAGAAGCAGGCGTATTCCCACGGCCAGCCCGAATGGGGCGCGCATTTGGCCGATGACCTAGAGCGCGTCGTCGCGCTGCACGATGCCTCGAACATCGCGGCCGTGATCGTTGAGCCGGTGGCGTGCTCCACCGGCGTGTTGGTGCCGCCCAAGGGTTATCTCGAAAAGCTCCGCGCGATTTGCGACAAGCACGGCATTTTGTTGATTTTTGACGAGGTGATCACCGGCTTCGGGCGGCTCGGTTCAAGCTTCGCGAGCGAATATTTCGGCATCGTGCCCGATCTGATCACCGTGGCGAAGGGCTTGACCAATGCCGCGATTCCGATGGGCGCGGTGTTCGCGCGCAAGAAAATCTACGACGCCTTCATGCAGGGGCCGGAGAACGCCATCGAGCTGTTCCATGGCTATACCTATTCGGGCCATCCGGTGGCGTGCGCCGCCGGCCATGCGGCGCTCGACATCTATCAGAAGGATGGTTTGTTCGAGCGCGCGCGCGATCTGGCACCCTATTGGGAAAAGGCGATGCATTCGCTCAAGGGCGCGCGTAACGTGATCGACACGCGCAATCTCGGCATCATCGGTGCGATCGAGTTGGAACCGCTTGCCGGCAAGCCGACCGCGCGGGCGTTCGATGTGTTCCTGCGCTGTTATGAGAAGGGCGTGCTCATTCGTACGACCGGCGATATCATCGCGCTGTCGCCGCCCTTGATCATCGAGAAGTCGCACATTGACCGCATTGTCGAGACGATCAACGAATCGCTCAAGGAAGCCGCTTAGGGCGAATTGTTTTCCGGGGCCGGTCCAAAAAATGGACCGGCCCCGATGCCGCATCACCCGAGACATTTTCGCGATTCAATGACCCATGAACGGACGAGTCTAAGGAGCGAGTCATGCTTGTCGGTGTTCCGAAGGAAATGAAGGTTCATGAATACCGGGTCGGACTGCCGCCGGCCGGCGTGGGCGAGCTCATCCATCACGGTCACAAGGTGATCGTGCAAAAAGGCGCCGGCACGTCGATTGGTTTCGATGACGCGCACTATCAGGCCGTGGGCGCGACGCTGGTTGACAGCGCGGCGGAGATTTTCGCCAGGGCCGACATGATCGTGAAGGTGAAGGAGCCGCAAGCGGTTGAATGGAAGATGCTGCGCGAGAATCAAGTGCTGTTCACCTATTTGCATCTGGCGCCCGACCCCGAACAGACCAAGGGCTTGATCGGCTCAGGCGCGATCGCGATTGCCTATGAAACCGTGACCGATGCGCAAGGCGGCCTGCCGCTGCTCGCGCCGATGAGCGAGGTGGCGGGGCGCATGTCGATCCATGCCGGCGCCACTTGTTTGGAAAAAGCCAAAGGCGGGCGCGGCGTGTTGATCGGCGGCGTGCCGGGCGTTGCGCCAGCCGATGTGGTGATCTTGGGCGGCGGTGTCGTTGGCATGCAGGCCGCGCGCATGGCCTCGGGCATGGGCGCGAATGTCGTGATCATCGAGCGCTCGATCCCACGCATGCGTTATCTCGACGATGTGTTCGGCGGGCGCGTGACGACGATTTTCTCGACCAAGCAATCGATCGAAGAGCACGTGACCAATGCCGATCTCGTGATTGGCGGCGTGTTGATCGCGGGCGCCGCGGCACCGAAGCTTGTGACGCACGACATGCTGAAGCGCATGCGGCGCGGCGCTGTGGTGGTCGACGTCGCGATCGATCAGGGCGGTTGTTTCGAAACCTCGAAGGCTACGACGCACGCCGAGCCCACTTATGAGGTCGACGGCATCATCCATTATTGCGTCGCCAACATGCCGGGTGCGGTGGCACGCACCTCGACGCTCGCGCTCTCGAACGCGACGCTACCCTTCGTGCTGGCGCTGGCCGACAAAGGCTATAAAAAGGCGCTGGCCGATGATGCGCATTTGTTGAACGGACTCAATGTCCATCGCGGCAAGGTAACGTTCGAGGCGGTCGCGCGCGCGCTCGGCCATAAATACGTATCAGCCAAAGAGGCCCTTGCGGCGTAGGGCTCAAGGCCCCTGCCTCGCCCTTCGAGACGGCCGCAAGGCGGCCTCCTCAGGGTGAGGCAGGGGTAGGAACCTTTGTGGATTTCCTCATCCTGAGGAGCGCCACGAAGGGCGCGTCTCGAAGGAGAGGAAATCCAACCCACTTTGGGCACGAACAATGCGGCGAAGAGGATGACTTCGCTCGACCCATCGCCAATACTCAGTTGTGAATCGCCGAAAATGTCGGCGCACGGAGGGCTTCGATGACAAAAACTGTTGGGCATTTCGTCAACGGAAAAAAGATCG
>SHWC01000043.1 GCA_009691045.1 Alphaproteobacteria bacterium
CGGCAAATGTCCTTCAGGACCTGTTCAGCCGGGGCTTTCGAACTCACGGGTTTTGCTCTCATCTTCGTTCCTTCGTCACTGCGATGAGACCAAAACCCTCCTCTAATCAATACCCCAATTCTGTCTCATAGGCGCTGACGGCGTACAATGATGCTCTGCGAGACCACCGATTTGCCCGAGCCCGATTCCCCGACCAACGCCACGGTGCCGCGCTGTGGCACGCGGAAGGACACACCATCGACCGCCTTGATGATGCCTTCGGCGAGTTTGAATTGAACCCGGAGGTTTTTGACTTCTAACAGCGCGGTCACGGCATGCCGACCTTGTCATCTTCAAGGTTCATTCTAACGCCTCGCAACCGCAAATTTTCGACCGTGCTTGAATCGAGCGCAACACCGCACGCGCGCGCCGCACGTGCCGCGCGTTCAAGTATGATGTCGAATTCGTCGATCGTGGAATCGATACGCATCGAACCTCGCGCCCCCTTTACCCTAAGCTGCATCCACCCGCCCGCGCGGTCGCGGCGCGTGGAAAAATAGCGTAGCGACAACCCGCGCATCTCGTCCCAGCCAAGGTGCGCCGCGAGCGGTCCTGACGCCTCCATACCCTTAGCCGATAGGCGGATCACCGTACAGTGACGAATGACCGTTCGCGCGCCATAGGCAAAGAAGAGCGCCGCGAACGCCGCCAAAATTCCGCTGACCACCGGCAACGGCGAAGTGACCGCAAAAGGCCCGACCGTGAAGAACAGGCCCACGCCGGCCCGACCATAATCGCCGATCAGGGTGCGGAGCGGATAACGATGCGAATGGGGCGCAGCTTCGGTCATGTCAGTGTGACAAAAACAAGGCCGATGCCGGCAACAAGTGCGCCGCCTTGTGGCCAACCACGCGCGCCAGCAAGGTGTCGAGAAACCGCCAAGTCGCCTCATCATGGGCGGCGTGATGGGTCAGAACGCCGGTCGGCTCCTCGGAATCGACGCGGCCCTCCCGCCGCGCCCTTAGATACGCGCAAAGAAGCTTGATCGCGGCTTGTTCGCCAATGAAGCCGCGCGTGACCTTCCAATCGATCACATCGACATGGCAATTGACTTGAACGGGCCCCGGGGCCGCCGTTACCGCTCTCCGCGCGCCATAGGTCGAGAGGCCGTGGAGGCCGATCGATGCCAGCACCGGTATCAGCGCCGGGGCCAGCCGGTTCCACGGCGGCACAAGAACCGGCAAGGCCCGGCCATTCAGGGCCGCCTGCAAATGCGAGCGCCCTTGATCAAGTTCGCCCAACATCGCGTCAAGCGGAAAGCGGGACGGAAACTCGCATTTCTTTTCGTTCGTCACGGCGCGGTTTTCGTGACGGAGACCATGCTGCAGAACCGCCACCTCTTGCGCGGCTTCGATGCGCGCCGCGGCGCTCCGGTCAAGCTTAAGCGGGATGACCGCGAGCGCCAGCGACGCTTTGTGCGTCGCGGCCAGCGCCAAAAGCCGCGCCAAGGCCGGCGAATCAATACCGGCGCCGTCATCGCGCCACCAGAACGTCGCGCGCCGACCGGTCTTGGCCCACATCGCAAGTTCGGCATCAAGCGCGGCGAAATTCGTCATGGTCGAATCATGTGGGCGATCAAACGTGCGGTCTCGGGCGCGCCGTCGAGTCTGTAGGGACTCGAACCTGGCCGTGGCCGGCCAAGCGCGCGCGTGATCGCTTCGATAAGGCGTTCGGCGTTGAGCTCGATCTCGGGCACCACGATGGCGCGCCCCTCGCGCGCAAGCGCCATGGCGCGCACCGATTGCTCGGTCTCTTGCCCGGCGGCGAAGGGCACCAACACGCTGCGGACCTCGGCACTGAGAATATCCATGACGGTATTATAGCTCGCTTGCGAGACCGAGAGCGCCGCCCGCCCGAGCAGCGAGAGGAAATCCGCACGCACGCGTTCGACGGTCATGCCCTCGCTGGCCCGCGCCTGCCAGGCGGCCATGACCGCTTCGTCGATCCCCGCCCCGACCAGCACGCGCCAAGGCATGGCGCGGATCTGCTCATTGCTCATGTCATGCGCTCCAAGCGCGGCCTCGATCAAGCGCGCGCCGACCGCGCCACCGCCCGCCGATATGATGATCTCGCCCTCACCCACGCCAGGCGGCGCGATCGCGTCCGATCCGCTCGCCACATAGCCGGTATGGACGATCAAATCGGTAAGCTCGTCGGCCAGGGGAAAGCTCGCGCCAAACGGCACCAAGCGCTCATCGCCATGCACCAGAACCCGGTCATAATAATCGCGGGCGAGCCGGGCCATTTCGCGCGTACGATCGGCTCTGCCCTTCTCCACCAATATGTCGCGCACCGAGCTGATGATGATCGGGCGTGGCACCACAAGGTGCGTTGCCTCAAGGAGCGGCATCAACTCGAAGCGCAATTGACGGCGGCCGAAGGGAAACATCTCGGTGATCACCGCGCGCGGTCGCAGCGTGTAAAAAACTTCAAGCAAATGCGCCCGACGGCGGGTCTTGAATTCATCATCGATCGCCTGGCCGCTCGCGTCGACGAGATGTGAAAAGCGCGCATCAGCCGCCTGCACCGGTTCAAGCTGCACCAAGCGCACGCCATCGAGCGCGATCGGTTCCGCCATACCGCCCGACACCAGCACGACCTCGAGTTCACGGGCCGCCAATGCGCGCGCAATCGCGGCCGCGCGCTTCAAATGCCCGATACCGAGTAAATGTTGAACGTAAATCAGAACAGGCGTGGCGGGCATAGCGCGTCATCATCGGAGGAACGCAGCGGAATATTCATTTTCTCAATAGAGGGCGTGCCATCTGGCGCCAATTTGAAATGATGCGCGGCACTCCAATCGAGCCGATCCGGTGGTTTGCCCACCATCGGCCAATTCACCGCCAACGCATAGAGCGCGCGGATCACGCCCTTATGCGTGATCGCGATGGCGGGCGCGCTTTCCCGCGCGCGTTGGGCCAGAAAGGGCGCGAGGCGCCTTTGCACCAAACGCGGGCTTTCACCGCCCGGTGGCGCGAAGTCGAGCCCACGCGCCTCGATATCGGCCGTGCCGTTTGGGTCTAAGCGGCGAACGTCCTCAAGCCGCTGTCCCTCCCACTGGCCCCAGCGCATTTCGCCGAGCGCCGGCTCGAAAGCAATCCCGCGCGCGCCCAAAAGCTGCGCGGTTTGCACCGCGCGTAATAAAGGGCTCGAATACCAGCGATAGGAATCGAACGCAGCCGGCATACGCCAGCGTCGCACCTCGGCGATTCCCTCAAGACTCAACGCCACATCGGTGCCGCCCTGAATCCGCCCTTCGGCGTTCCAGCGTGTCGGGCCATGACGAATGACGACGAGGTTCGTCATGCCGAAACCACGGAACGTAAAAGCGTATCAAGCGCGGCACTCGCGGCCTTTAGGCTATGGCGCGTGGCGACACGGTCATAAGCGGCTTGGCCAAAGGCCGCGCGGCGTGCCGGGTCTTCAAGCAACCCGACCACGGCCTCGGCAAAGCTCATGGGATTGCGTGGCTCGACCAAACAGCCCGTCACGCCATCGACGATGATTTCCGGAACCCCGCGTTCCCGGCCCGCTACCACCGCCAATCCAGCCGCCTGCGCTTCGAGCAACGCCATGCCATAGGCCTCATTCACCGCGGGCCACACCATAAGATCGGCCGCCGCGTAGAAATCGGGTAATTCATCTTCTGCCCGCATCCCGGCATAGCGAACGCGCTCAAGCCCAAGCGGCGCCAGCGCCTGTTCAACCGCGCCACGCGCCTCGCCATCGCCAACCACGATCAACGCAAATCGCGGCCGCCCGATCAGCTCGAGCGCGCGCCCTAGCAGGCGATAGGACGCCAGCTTATCGCCCGGTCGCATCATGCCAACGGCGAGCAACCATGGTTGCGCGGGGTCAAGATCGAGGCTGGCCGCGAGCCGCGCGCGATGGTCCCGCCGCGCCTCGCGCGCTGTTTGATAGGGCGCGGGGTCGAGGAACGGCGGCAGGCGGTGTAACCGGCTCGGCACCAAACCGAGCGGCGCGAGCCCGGCCTCGTCTTCCGGCGTGAAGGAAATAACCGCCGCCGCGCGACCGATTGCGCGCGCGGCAGCCTCGTTGTTGAGCGCATAAGGCCCATGCGTCTGCTTGCGAGCGAACGAGGCCTCGGCGACCACATAGGGAATGCCGAGCGCCTCTGCGACCTCGGGCCCAATCCAATCGGGCGCCCTGTGGTAGAGGTGATAGGTGAACCAGAGGCGCGGTCGTTCTGCCGGCTTCCGCGTTTTGTATTTGGCGATCAATCGGCGCGCGGCGCGCAAGCCGCTTGATTTGAGCGCCATCTGCCTTCGACGATCGCCCTCGCCCTCATAGGCGCGAAACCGCGAGGCCAATTCGACCTCATGGCCGGCCCCTTCAAGCGCCCGATTCAAAAGTCGCGCCACGCGCCGGTCGCCCGACGGCGCTTTGTGGGTCGGCGGTTTCATCGGTGCATAGAACGCGATGTTCATGACAGCCCGAAGCGCGCGGCGAGCGGCGCGATGCACGCCTCAAGCGAGAAGTGCCGGCGCACATGTTCAAAGTGCCCCGGCGCCAAGACAACCGCCCCCTGCCCTACGCCTCGATCTCAACCGTCACCGGCACATGGTCGGATGGCGGCTTCCAATCGCGCGCCGGCTTAAACACTTGCGCCGCCCGCAGCCGATCCTTCAGCACCGGCGAAACCCAAACATGGTCGAGCCGCCGGCCGCGATCAGATTTGGCCCAATCGGCCGCGCGATAGCTCCACCAGGAATAGAGCCGTTCCTCGGGTGGCACGAAATGGCGCACCGCATCGACGAATTTATAAGAGGCCATCCACTTGCCCAGGAGCTCCACCTCGATCGGCGTATGGCTCACCACATCGAGCAATTGCTTGTGCGACCAAACATCGGTCTCCAGCGGCGCGACATTGAGGTCGCCCACCAGAACAAGCGGCGCCTTGCGCGTTTTCAGCGCGCCGAACCAATCCGCGGCCTCGCGCAGGAAGGCGAGCTTGTGGGCGAATTTCTCGTTCGCGTCGGGATCCGGAATATCGCCGCCAGCCGGCACATAAAAATTATGAATTTCGATCCCGTTCTTGAGCGTGACCGAGGCATGACGCTTATCGTCCTTGCCGCACCAGCCGCGCGCGTCGTGCTTGGCGAACGGCAGGCGCGAGAGGATCGCCACGCCATGGTGATTTTTTTGGCCGGCAAT
This sequence comes from Alphaproteobacteria bacterium, assembly GCA_009691045.1. Classification (GTDB taxonomy): domain Bacteria; phylum Pseudomonadota; class Alphaproteobacteria; order UBA828; family UBA828; genus SHWC01. The sequence goes on from SHWC01000043.1 coordinate 5,215, forward strand.
CGCCTGGTGCTCATAGCCGAGGCGCGCAAACACCTCGCGCGGAAAAGCCTCGTCCACCACCTTGGTCTCTTGGAAACAGAAGACGTCAGCCCCCGTCGCCTCGATGAGCGCGGGCAAATGCGCGACGCGGAGGCGTACCGAATTCACGTTCCAGGTCGTCAGGCGCATGGCGGTCAAAGCTCTCCTTGGCCACTAAGGGGCCAAGAGATATAGCCGCTCTCCGCAAAGCGGGCGAAACAAAACGGGAGGGACAGGTGCCTGCCCTGCCCCGCCCGATCTTCTATCAAAACCGTTGAGACGTTTCAGTCGAACCGCTGTTGAACCAAAAGCCCGACAGGGCCGCCAAGCGCCGCGTTAACGGCAACGCGGTTCAACCCGACATCGGCCAAAGTGCGGCCATCGATCGCGGCCAGGGCGCGCAGCTGCCCGGCGCGAAGACGCCAAGTGGCAAACCTACTGGTCAACCAACCAAACATCGGACAATTCCTCCCATTCCCATCTGGCTGAGCGTGCCCCGGCTGAACACCGATACGCCCCTCGCCCGTCTGCCTTTGGAAATGGGCACCCCGCCTCATGCTTGCCAATCACATAGCCGTGACGCCACGCGCACGCTGGCTCACAATCATGAGAGGAGAAAAAATCTAGTTATTTCAAATAGATCGACCGGCCGTGGGGCCGGTCAATTCAGCCGGTGGAGCTGTCTGGTGAGGGCTGTCACAGTCTGTTTTGTGAGCGCCCTCACACAAGCCTAGGGGCTAGACAGCGCCCTCTGTGGCCGTCTCGATGATCACGTTGGATCATCGAGACGATAGAAATTGGTCTTAGGCCGCGGCGTTGCGGTCGAACTTGCCCGAAGCGACCGATTGAATGTCGCCACGGCTCAGCCCGATATCGGCAAGCTGGCGGTCGTCCATCGACTGCAGCTCATTTAACACCCGGCCCTGTTCGCGCCAGCGCCGAACCGCATTGAGAACTTTCAACGCAATCATGACACGTCCTTTCCATTAATTAGCTTGGCAATTATGAACGAGCTGTTAAAATTGCATGACAGATGATTCATTGCCTCGCCTGATGCCATTGATATATACCATTTGGTGCAGTGCACAATAGATAAACCGGAAGGCCAGCCATGCAGTTTGTGCATATAAAATGCTACGCTGTGCCCCAACCGCCACAGGCGACCACCATCGGGGCCTGCCGACCCACGCAAACGAAGTGTAAAAGAGTAATGCCAAGTCTCGATGAGCCTGACTCATCGAGACTTGGCCGGCGCAACCGCGCCGCGCCGCATTTGCGGCGAAAGCCAAGCGCGCGGAGCGCGCGCCCGGCGCATGAGGGCGTCGCGCTGATCGGTCACGATCAACGCGACTTGGTATAAAAGGGAAGGGCGGTCGCTGACCGCCGCCGCGTCGGCTAAACCGAGGTGAGGCCGAGGCCCTTCAGGTCCTTCAGGGTCAAATCGAGACAGAGGCGGAATTTGGTCACCATCTCGTACACCTCGCTCTCCTTGATGATGAGCGGTGGCGAGGCGAGCATGACATCGCGCGAGGCCCGCATGATGAGCCCATTCCGGAAACAATGATTGCGGCAGGCGAGGCCGACTTTGCCCTCGGGCTCAAAGCCGCGCCGGGTTTTCTTATCGGCGGTCAGCTCGATGCCGCACAAGAGGCCCTTGCCGCGCACTTCGCCGACCAGAGGGTGATCGGCCAGCGCGGCAAATTGGCGTTGGAAATAGGGCCCGATCGTATCGTGCACGCGCTCAACCACGCGCTCCGCGCGCATGAGTCGAATGTTTTCGAGCGCCACCGCGCAGGCGGTCGGGTGACCTGAATAGGTGAAGCCGTGCACAAACTCTTCACCCGCATTATTGAGCGCGTCCGCCACGCGCGGGCCGAGCACCACGCCCGAGATTGGCACATAGCCCGACGACAGGCCCTTGGCGATGGTCATGATGTCGGGCGTGAAGCCAAAGGTCTGGCAGCCAAACCAAGCGCCAGTGCGCCCGAACCCGCAAATCACCTCGTCGGAAATCAGCAACACGTCATATTTCCGGCATATCCGGGCAATCTCCGGCCAATAGCTCATTGGCGGCACGATCAGCCCGCCGGCGCCATGGACCGGCTCACCGATAAAGGCGCCAACCCGCTCCGGCCCAAGCGCGAGGATTTTGGCCTCGAGCGCCTGCGCGGCCTTCAGGCCATAGGCCTCCGGCTCCATATCGCCACCCTGGCGCCACCAATAGGCGGTCTCGATATGCTCGAACCCGGGGAGGGGGAGCCCGAATTGTGGGTGCATCGGCTTCAAGCCTGAAAGGCTGGCCGCCGCCATGGTCACGCCGTGATAGCCAAAATCCCGCGAAATCAGGATCGACTTGTCGGGTTTGCCCTGCAGCTTCCAAAAATAGCACACGATCTTGACGATCGAATCATTCGCCTCCGACCCCGAATTGGCGAAAAATACGTGGTCGAGCCCGGGCGGCGCGATCTCGGCGATCGCCTTGGCCAGCTCGATCGGAGGCGGCGTCGCGGTTTGGAAGAAGGTGTTGTAATAGGGCAGCTCAAGCATCTGCTTATAAGCCGCCTCGGCGAGCTCCTTCCGGCCATAGCCGAGATTGACGCACCAGAGGCCGGCCATGCCGTCGAGCAGCTTCTCGCCCTCAGAATCCCATAAATAGACGCCCTCGGCCTTGACGATGATGCGGCTCGCTTTGCCGAGCAGGTCCTTATAGTCGGTGAACGGGTGGAGATGATGGCGGTGGTCAAGTTCCTGCCAGCGCAGCGTCTCGGCCTTCGGGTTGGCGCGCTCGCTCATGCATCATCTCCGACCTTCGACGCGCGAAGGCTCACTCTCTAACCATCATGACCGTGCGCGCCGCGCTTGTAAAAGGCGGCGGCGGGCAGGGGAGGGGCGGCTCACCTGGCGTCGTGCGGCGCGCGCGCGCGCGGCCTCGCCAAACGCCCCGAACAACGCCATCGAAAAGGCATTCTCGGTCACCTTCCACTCGGGGTGCCATTGCACGCCAATGGCAAAGGCCGGCGCGTCAATCACGTGCACCGCCTCGATCAAGCCATCCGGCGCGCGCGCTTCAATCGCAAGGCCCGCCGCCAAACGATCAATCCCTTGGCCGTGGAGCGAATTGACCATGACCGCCGTGTCGGGCCAAAACTCAGCCAACACACCGCCCGGCTCGAGCGTCACTTTGTGGGTCGGCGCATATTGCACCTCGCGCGATTTCGAAAGATCGGCGCGGTGATTCATCAAGCCCGGCACTTCCTCGACATGCTGATGCAGCGTGCCGCCGAGCGCGACGTTCAATTCCTGAATACCGCGACAAATGCAAAGGATAGGCACACCGGCCTCGATCGCCTCGCGGATCAAAGGTAGCGTCGTCGAATCGCGCTGCGGATCGTGCATGGTGCCCGGCCGGCTCGACGGGCCTTCATAATGATGCGGTTCGACGTTTGAAGGACTCCCAGTGAAGAGAATACCGTCAATCCGTTCGATCAAATCCTTGCGGTCCAATTCATCGCCGAGCGAGGGCAGCAGAACCGGCAAAGCCTCGGCGCCCTTGGTCACGCCCAAAATGTATTTCTCGCCGACGATATGGAATGGGTGAATGCCGACCTCGCGCACATCGGCCGGAATTGCGATGAGGGGCAGGGGGTGGCGGATGGTCATGCGCTCACGCTCTCGGTGGCCCTAGAAACGATAACCAGCAGATCTTAACGTTGTATGCTGCTCTTCGGCGCCCAATCGAACAATTTGGCCGATAGATCGACGTTTATTTCAAGATCTTCGAGCGCAACCGTGGTGGTCTGCCCTTGCGCATCTTTCACGCGCCATTGCACGAGCTGAGTCGGGTTACTGGTAAAATAAAGCGACACCGATCCTTCGCCCGGATCCTCGCGCCTTGTCACCGTCACGATCGTTCGACCCTCGTCGCGCGTTACCGCGGTCACCGCGAGGTCTTTGCCGAAACCAACTTCATCGCGGCTCAGCGAGCCAATCGGCGTATCGAAAATCGGCCAATCATTCACTTGGCCGAGCTCACTGTCCTGATAGTGCAGGAGAAAGCCATCGCCCACGATCAAGATTGGCACCGGCGGGTCATATTCGAAGCGCAGCCGCCCTGGCCGGCGCAAATAAAACTTGCCCTTCGCCACGCTGCCATCAGGCGCGATTTGAATGAACCGCGCGCGCAAGGAACGCACACTGTTGAGATAGGCCTCGGCCACTCCGAGCGCGAGCGTTTGCTCCTTGTTGAGTGGCGCATCGATCGCTTGCTCGGCGCTTTCCGCACGCGGCAAGGCTACGCTGAGACCGAGCCCAAGCGTGACGACAACGATGATCAAGGCGCGGAGCGTGTTCACGAAATTCTCTATGACGTATAACGAAGGACGCGCCATTTTCCGTCGATCGGCGTAACGGCGCCATGTCGACATAAGCACCAGCTCAACGCGAATGATCGCCGACCAGAACCTCGCGCTTGCCAACATGATTGGCCCGCGTCACCACGCCTTCGATCTCCATGCGCTCGATAATGCGCGCGGCGCGGTTATAGCCGATCTGCAAATGGCGCTGGATGAAACTGGTCGAGGCCTTGCGTTCACGCGCAACCAGCGCCAGCGCCTGATCATAAAGCGGGTCATCGCCCAAGGCTTCGGCGCCCGAGCCGCCTTCGGGATCTTCGAGCACTTCCTCGATATAAGACGGGCGGCCCTTGGCGCGCAACGCCTCGGTCACGCGCTCGACCTCGGCATCGCTCACATAGGGTCCATGCACGCGCATGATGCGCCCGCCGCCCTCCATATAAAGCATGTCGCCCTGGCCAAGCAGTTGCTCGGCGCCTTGCTCGCCGAGCACGGTGCGGCTGTCGATCTTCGAGGTCACCTGGAAACTGATGCGCGTCGGGAAATTGGCTTTGATTGTGCCGGTGATCACGTCAACCGAGGGGCGCTGCGTCGCCATGATCAAATGCAAGCCAGCCGCGCGCGCCATCTGCGCCAGGCGCTGCACCGCGGTTTCGATCTCCTTGCCGGCGACCAGCATCAAATCGGCCATCTCATCGACCACGATGACGATATAGGGCAAAGGGTCGAGGCCGAGTTCTTGTTCGACAAAGCTTGGCTCGCCGGTGTCCGAATCGATGCCGGTTTGCACGCGGCGGGTTAGTTTCTCGCCCGATTTCCGCGCCTCTTCGAGCCGCTTGTTGTAGCCCGCGATATTACGCACGCCGAGCCGCGACATGGATTGATAACGCGTTTCCATTTCACGCACGGCCCATTTGAGCGCGACCACCGCCTTGCCCGGCTCGGTGACGACAGGCGCGATCAGATGCGGAATGTCGTCATAGACCGAAAGCTCCAACATCTTCGGGTCGATCATGATCATCTTGCATTGATCGGGCGGCAGCCGATAAAGCAGCGACAGGATCATCGAATTAATGGCGACCGATTTGCCTGAGCCGGTCGTACCGGCCACCAGCAAATGCGGCATGCGCGCTAGATCGGCGATCACCGGATTGCCCGCGATATCCTTGCCGAGCGCCAACGTCAGGCTCACCGCGGTGCTTTCATAGGCATCGCTCGATAACAACTCGCGCAGATAAACCGTTTCGCGTTGCGGGTTGGGCAATTCGATGCCGATCACATTGCGTCCCGGCACGGTCGCGACGCGCACCGAGACCGCGCTCATCGAACGCGCGATGTCATCGGCCAAGCCGATCACGCGTGAAGTGCGCGTGCCCGCTTCCGGCGCCAATTCATAGAGCGTCACCACTGGGCCAGGACGCACCTTGATGATCTGACCATTGACGCCGAAATCCTGCAGCACGGATTCCAAGAGCCGCGCGTTTTGCTCGATCGCGGCTTCATCGAGCGCGGCCGAGCGTTTCGGTGGCGGCGCGTCGACCAACAAGGACAATGAGGGCAGTTCATATTCCTCGCCCGAAGCGAGTTCGAGCGTGGCCTGCCGGTCGGCCGCGGCGCGGCGCGAGGTCTTGGGCTTTTTGATCGGTGCCTCGACGCGCTCGCTAATCCGCCCCGTGGATTTCGCCGGCGCTATTTGGGCCTCAGCCTCGGCCTCTTCCTCTTCTTCGTCTTGCTCCGGCGCGGCCGGTCTCAGGCGTGCCGCGTGATCGAACAGATTCGCCGCCGGCTCGCGCCGGGGCGCGGCAACCGGCAAATTGAGCCGCCGCCTGATCAACCTCAAACCAAAGCCGAGCGGCGCGAGCACGACATAGCCAAAGGCCAAGCGCGCCGTGCGATAGAGCACGCGCCACTCGGCCCAGCTTAGCCCGAGCGAAATCACCAGGGCGATCAGCGCAAGGGCGAAGGCCCCAAGAGTCAAAACGAACGTCGGCGCGCCGGCAGTGTCGATCAATCGGGCGAGCGGGCCGCCCACAATGTCGCCGAGCGCGCCGCCCAGCCCGATTTCGAGCGGCCAGAAGGCAGGCTGGCCCAGGCCCTTGAAGCCGATCGCGCCCAACATAATGACCACGGGCGCGAGGCCGAGGCGGAGCGGCCGTCGGCTTAAGCCCCGATGGCTGACAAAGGCCCAACCCCAGGCCAGTGCCATCAAGACGGCGAGCGCCGTCGCGAGCCCGATCCCATGCAACACCAAATCGGCGATATAGGCGCCGGGGCGGCCAAGCAGATTATCGGTCGGCGCGGCGGTTGACACGCTGAACGAGGCATCGCGCGGGTCATAGCTTGAAAGCGAGAGGGCGAGCAAAACGCCAAGCCCCATCAAGCCGGCGCCCGCGATCTCGTGCAGCCGGCGAACGAAAAAGCGCGACACGCTGGCAGGCAATAATGGGAGCCGATGCTCCCCTTCGACGCGGCTGACCATGACGGAACCGAGGGCCTCTGCTGCAATCGATGGAGCGATGGGCGCGAGCCATTATGGCGCCGCGCCGCCTCTTTCAGAACGTAACGCGAATCGACCGCCTATCAATAGCATAGAGCCCGGGGGATGGGAAAAGGGCGCCGCACCTTAGAAAATCACATTTGGCTGAAACTCGGCGGACGCCCCGCCATTCACCAAGAAAATTGATGTTTTCCCCGATTTGCGGTCCAGTAAGGGCACTCAATCAAGTGGGGAGGTTGCGTCATGCCAGCGATCACAAAATTGCCGGCGCCCGGGTCCGAGCCCATCACGGCGGATCTCGAGGGCTGGGTTCCGGTTTCCGGCAAGCCATCGATGAAGACGTGGATTCAAAACACCTCGGCCGACGGCTCGATGATTTCGGGCACCTGGGAGGCGACCCCCGGCACCTATCACGCCACCTATAAGGGCTATGAGTTCGTCCATCTGATGGCCGGCAAGATCAAGATCACGCCCGATGGCGGCAAGCCGATCATGGTCGGCGCGGGCGATGCGTTTGTGGTCGAGCCGACCTTCAAAGGCACCTGGGAAATCATCGAGCCGGTGCGCAAGCACTTCGATATCAAATTGAAATAGAACGAAAGCCGCGACGGCCGCATGCGTGGGGAGAGGAAGCCCTCACGCATGCGGCCGCCACCAATCCCGCCCCCTACGCGACCGATTCGCCATGAGCGCGGATGTCGAGGCCCTCGCGCTCGGATTCTTCGTCGACCCTGATGCCGATGGTGGCCTTGAGCCCAAAGAGGACCAGCGCCGTTACGCCGCCACTCCAAGCGACCGTTACGGCGATGCCATAGAGCTGGGTCAGGATCTGGCCGCCTTCGCCATCGACCGCGCCCGATTTGCCGCCAAAGCCGGCGGTCGCGAATACGCCGGTCAACACCGCGCCGGCAATGCCGCCAATGCCATGCACGCCGAACACATCGAGGCTGTCGTCATAGCCCAGCCGGCGTTTGATGCCATTGGTCGCGAGGTAACAGACAAAGCCACCAGTCGCGCCGATCGCGAGCGCCGCGGCCGGGCCGACAAAGCCCGACGCCGGCGTGATCGCAACCAGGCCCGCGACCGCGCCCGAGATCGCGCCAAGCACGCTCGGTTTACCCCGGTGCGCCCATTCGCCCGCCATCCAGGCGAGCGCGCCCATCGCCGCCGCGATTTGCGTGACCAACATGGCAAGCCCGGCAAGCCCGTTCGAGCCCACCGCCGAACCGGCATTGAAGCCAAACCAGCCAACCCATAAGAGGCTCGCGCCGATCAGCGACAGCACCAGATTATGCGGTTGCATATTCTCGCGGCGATAGCCGATGCGTCGGCCGAGGATCAGCGCCGCGACCAGCCCCGCGACGCCCGAGCTGATGTGCACCACGGTGCCGCCGGCGAAATCGAGCACGCCTGCGCCGCCCAAAAACCCGCCGCCCCACACCATATGCGCGATCGGCACATAAACCGCGAGCAGCCACACGCTCGAGAAAATCAACAGCGGGCCAAACTTCATGCGCTCGGCCACCGCGCCGGTGATCAGTGCCACGGTAATGATCGCTAAGGTGAGCTGGAAGCAGATGAACACCGTCTCCGGCACCGTGCCGAATAGCGAATCCGGTCTGACACCCATCAAAAAGGCTTTATCCAAACTGCCGAACAAAGCGCCGCCCGGCGTGAAGGCCAGCGAATAACCGCAGACAAACCAAAGCACCGTGACCACGCAGGTGATCGCGAAGCTCTGCATCGCGATCGAGAGCACGTTCTTCTTGCGCACCATGCCGCCATAGAAGAGCGCGACACCCGGGATCGCCATCATCAGCACGAGCGCGGTCGCCACGATCATCCACGCCGTATCGCCGGTATCGAGGGTTGGCGCTGGCGGCGCTTCAGCCGCGACCACGTCCTCCGCGCGCAAGCCGCTCACGCCAAGCAAGAGAGGCAGCGCGAAAAACGCCAAGGCTCGAAAGAGCGAGGTGAGGGGAATAGCGCGCATTGTTCGGTCTCCCTTCGCGGGGTCCGCCCTGGGCAAGGGGGAAGGGGCGCCCAGGCAGTTTAGCCGCTATAGGGAGACTGAAGCTCAAGAACCATGCCAAGTCGCGCTGCGTCCCACAAACCACGCGACTCGGCGGAATCTCTGGGTTTTTGTCACCGGCTCCTCGTTTCTGGACTGCCGCGAAATTGGGCAGATCACCGGCTCGATTCCTATAGACTAATCACGCGGCGAGCGCGTTCTCGATTGCTTTCGCCATGCGCAACAGCCGCTCATCCCATCCGGCCGCGCCGATCACCGAGAGGCCGACCGGCAGGCCATTGCGGTCTGTTCCAACCGGCACGGTGATCGCCGAGAGGCCGAGGAAATTGACCAGCCGCGTATTGCGCAGGCCCTTCAGATTGGCGGTTGAATAGGCGTCCATGTCGGTATCGAGCCCGGCGATGGGCGGCGGGCTCAGCGCCATGGTGGGCGCCACGATCGCGCCCTCGGCCTTGATTCGCGCCGTAAGCTGGAGCGCGAGTTTTGCCAAAATACCCTTCAATGTTTCCACCGAGGCGGCGTTGAAGGTCGCGCCCTGACGCATGCGCTCAAGGATCGGGCCAAACATCAAATTCGGTCGCGCCTCGATCACATCCTTCCAAATCGCATAGGCCTCGGCGGCGTGGTAGGGCCCATATTGCACGAGGGCGTCATGAGCGGCGTCGAACTCGGGCGCCTCGCCGTCGCTCAGTTTCGCGCCTGCCTTGGCGAGCTTGGCCAGCGCGCCGTCAACCACCGCGCCGATGCCGTCATCGAGCGCGCTCCACAAAATCCCGCGCGATGGTTTTAGGAGCGCAACCTCACCCAGTGACGCGCCCGCCAAATCAGGCGGCTGCGCGCTACCAATTCCGAAGCGGCCATCGAGAATGGCAAACAGCGCCGCGGCATCCGCGACGTCGCGCGTCAAGGGCCCGGCGCTATCCAGGCTGGGCGAAAGCGCCAGCGCGCCATCGAGTGGCAGGCGGCCGAAGGTTGTTTTCAGGCCCACAAGGCCGTTCCAGCTTGCCGGCGCGCGCACCGAGCCGCCGGTATCGGAGCCGATCGCGCCGGCCGCGAGCCCGCCCGCGACCGATGTCGCCGCGCCCGATGACGAGCCGCCCGGCACGCGGTCAATTTTTTTATCGCATGCATTGGGCGGCGTGCCGAGCGTCGGGTTGAGCCCGAGGATCGAATAGGCGAATTCGGTTTGGTTGGTTTTGCCGAGGCAGATCAACCCAGCGCGCGTGGCGCGTGAAACCAACGCGGCATCGGCCGGCGACACGCGCTCCTTCAGCGTGAGCGAGCCATGCGATGTCACATCGCCCGCCGTATCGAACAAATCCTTCCATGAAATCGGCACGCCATCCAAGGGCGAGAGGCGGAGCTTTTCCTTGGCGCGCTTCCGCGCCGCGAGCGCCTCGGCACGCGCCCGCACGGGCGTCGTGCGCAAATAGGTCAGATGTTTCGGGTCATGGGCGGCGATGCGGGCGAGGAAATGCTCGGTCAGCTCGACCGGGTCGATCGCGCCTTTGCCGATCCCCGCGCCAAGCTCGAGTGCACTCTGTTCGTGCCATTCCTTGCTCATCGCCATGCCTATGTCGTTGTCATTCGATCGCGCGCGGCGATACTAGACAGATGATGGGAGCCGAGGAAACCCCGCCCGAGCGGGTCGATGTGTTGATCGCCGGGGGCGGGCTGGTTGGTATGTCGCTCGGTCTGGCGCTGGCCGGTGCCGGGCTTGAAATCGCCGTGGTCGATGCCGAGGCGCCGGCCGCGCGCCGCGATGCCGGCTTTGACGGGCGGGTCTCCTCGATCGCGCTCGGCTCAAAGCGCGTGCTCGACGGCATTGGGCTCTGGCCGCGCCTCGCGCCCGCCGCCGAGCCGATCAAGGAAATCCGCGTCACGGATGGCGAAGCGCCGCTCTTCTTGCATTACGACCATAAAGACGTCGGGCCCGATCCCTTGGGCTATATCGTCGAAAATCGCGACACCCGCGCAGGGCTCCTCGATGAAGCCGCAGCGTGCCCGACGCTTCATCATATCGCGCCGGTTCGTGTTCAAAGCCTGACGCCCCAACCGGGCGCGATCATCGCGACGCTGAGCGATGGCCGCGCGATCAAAGCAAGCCTTGCCGTGGTCGCCGAAGGGCGCGAATCAAAACTCCGCGCCGATGCCGGCATCGGCATCACCGCCTGGCGCTATAAACAAACCGGGATTGTGTGCACGGTCGAGCATGAACGGCCGCATCGCGGCATCGCCCATGAGCGCTTCCTGCCGGCCGGGCCGTTCGCGATTCTGCCCATGCGCGGCAATCGCTCGTCTTTGGTGTGGACCGAGCGGGAGGATCTTGCGCCCGGCCTGCTCGCATTGCCCGAACGCGAATTCCACCAGGAGATGGCACGGCGCTTTGGTGATTTTCTGGGCGCGCTTCAAGTCGTCGGCCCGCGCCGGAGCTATCCCTTATCGCTCAGCCACGCCGCGCGCTATCACGCCGAGCGGCTCGCGCTGATCGGCGATTCGGCGCACGCCATTCATCCCATCGCGGGGCAGGGCTTCAATCTTGGCATACGCGATGTCGCCGTGTTGGCCGAGCTGATTGTCGATCACCACCGGCTCGGGCTCGATATCGGCACGAGCGATCTGCTGAGCCACTATGAGCGCGCGCGGCGCTTCGATGCGCAGGCGTTGATCGCCGTGACCGATGGTTTGAACCGCTTGTTCTCGAACGATGTGGCGCCCATCGTCTTGGCCCGTGACGTCGGCCTCAGCGTGGTCAATCAACTCAAACCGCTGAAGCGCTTCTTCATGTGCCATGCCATGGGCACTGTAGGCGATTTGCCGAGGCTGGCGAGGGGGGAGAAGCTCTGAGAGATAGAGCGCTTTCAACTTGATTGTGCGCACTTCCCTTTTCGTCGTACCCGCGAAAGCGGGTATCCATCGCACCACCGGCTCGTGCGGCTCGGCAGTGGATTCCGGCTCGCAAGAGCCTGCCCCCGACTGGATCGGGGGCTCGCATCCGGAAGCCGCTGGCTTTCGGGCTCGCCAAGCGGCCAGAATGACGACAATAACCGGTCTGATTCTACCAACTTTGAAAACGCGCTAGGCCATGACAGAATTTGACTATTTTGTCCATTTCATCTATTTTAGATAAATTATGCGTTATATTTCCGCCACCGACGCCAAACAAAAATTCGCCGCCTTGCTCGATGCGGCGCAGCGCGAGCCCGTTACCATTCGAAAGCAAAAACGGGATGTCGCCGTGCTTGTGTCGGCGGAGGATTATGAGCGTTTGTGTTCTCACAACGCGGAGACGTTCCAACGCTTTTGCGACCAGATTGCCGAGCGCGCAGCGAAGCGCGGCATGACGGGGAAAAAATTAGCGTCGCTTCTCGCTAATGAAAACGCGTGAGCGGCTTGTCGTCGACACGAATGCACTGATTAGTCGGTTATTGCTGCCTCGGTCGGTCGCTGGCCGCGCAGTTCGCAAGGCTGTTGATGAGGGCCGCCTTCTCGTCTCAGAGCCAACTCTGACTGAGCTTGCCGAGGTTTTGTCTCGCTCGAAGTTCGATGCCTATGTGTCGATCGAAGATCGACAGACCTTTATGCGCCTGCTCGGACAGGCCGCAGAACTTGTGCCAATTGCACGTCGCGTGCGGGTTTGCCGCGATCCCAAGGATGACATGTTCTTGGAAGTCGCGCTCAATGGCGAAGCAGATCTGGTTAT
>SHWC01000007.1 GCA_009691045.1 Alphaproteobacteria bacterium
AGCAAAACCCGTGAGTTCGAAAGCCCCGGCTGAACAGGTCCTGAAGGACATTCGCCGCGCGACCCGGCGGCATTATTCGGCCGAAGACAAGATACGCATTGTGCTGGACGGCCTGCGCGGGGAGGACAGCATTGCCGAGCTGTGCCGCCCGACCGGCGGCTTGCCGGGCCTGCCGTAAGTCGCTATAACCCCGCTCCCGGCGTGCCTCGCGCGCTTCAGGTCGGTTCGGAGTGTAGCTCAGCCTGGTAGAGCACTGCTTTCGGGAGGCAGGGGCCGGAGGTTCAAATCCTCTCACTCCGACCATTGAGCCCTAGAATTGCCACCGGAAATCGCGCCCAGCCCGCGGTCATGTCGCGGGCAAATCCTTTGCCATGGTTAATGCCATGCTTTTGCCATGATGGGCGCTAAAGGTGGGGCAAGCTTCGGCTAATACGGCGTAGACGGCCGCACGCTGGCGCCTGTGGCGAACACGAGCCCGCGCCCGATGCTGTAACCTAGGGGCGCTACTCGAACATGGTGGAATTCAGCTAGGCTATGCTGTCGGATGCCAAAGTGCTCATGAGGCCATATCCCGGCCTTTGCGCATTGGAGATGTGATGTTGCGTCGAGTAAGACAGCCTTCCGCTTTGGTCCTGCTCTTGTGTGGGCTCGTCTGGCCGTATTGCGCCGTGATGGCGCAGGATGCCGACGCCGAGGCCGCGGCGGCGGCAACCATCGACCCAGCCTTCGACCGGTTCTGGCAATCGTTTCGCGAGGCGGTCACGCTTGATGATCGTGAGGCGGTGCGTGCGATGACGCGCTTTCCGATCCGCCTCGACGGCAAAGACTATGATGGCCAAGGCTTTGTTGATCGCTTCGATTGGCTGTTCACTGGCGCCGAAAAAGAATGCTTCGCCAGCGAGGTGCCGGCCCGCGACGGCGAGGGCTATCAGTTGCTGTGCGGCGAAATGATCTTCGTCTTCCGCAATGAGGGCGAAGGCTACCAGTTCACCGACATCGGCGCGAACGACTAGACTACGCCATCATCCCCCGGCTTTGAGCGCGGTCGCGGCGTGGTTCGCTCATGACGCGGGCATGTCATGCGTCGCGCCATCAATTTTCGGTGAAACATCATTCCTGTTCTTTTGCCGCGGCGCACGCCAGCGCATAGTTCGTCGTGCGGCAAGAGCACCGTAAAAAAATATCGACAAGCGGGAGCATGTACAGATGAGCGATGGCAGAACCCCGGGCTCGTTCGGCTGGAACGAGCTGGTTACGCCGGACCCGGCGGCCGCCCGTAAGTTCTTCGGCGGCCTGCTGGACTGGAGTTTCGACGAAATGCCGATGCCAGATGGAGGCAGCTATGTCGTCGCCAAGGCCGGCGGACAAATGGTTGGTGGCATGTTCAAGTTGGCGGGCCCGCAGTTTGACGGTGTGCCCGGTGTGCCACCGCATTGGATGGGCTACATCACGGTCGCCGATGTCGACGCGGCCGCAAAAAAGGTGCCCACGCTCGGCGGCAAGGTGCAGGTGCCGCCGACCGACATTCCCAATGTCGGGCGCTTCTGCATGATTATTGACCCGACCGGCGCATACGTCTCTCTCATGCAGTGGGCCCCGCGGAGCGGGTAATCGAGCGCCGAACGCTGGCCGACCAGAGATATAGACCTTTGCGTCGGCCGCTCGGCGGTTCGCGCGTGCGGTTTCAGCATCGTCATGTTGTTCGGGCGGCCCTCGCATCGCGCGCCTTGCCCTGGTTTGAGCGCCCCGCTATAGCTCAAGGCTCTTTTTGAGAGGCGGGCGATGGCCGAGCGGCGGCTCAAATTCTGGGGCTGGGGCTATGAAGACCAGCAACTAACCGAAGCTGTATCCGGCAAGGTCGCGCGCTTTGTGGCCGGCCGAACCGGCGCCGTTATGCACGCCTATCGCGCGCCGCCGAGATTGGATGAGGTCACGCTGAAAGCGCCGCGTATCGCTGTGCCCGCGAAGCTCGGCGCTCTGGTCTCGACCTCGCTTTATGACCGCGCCGCGCACGCCTATGGCAAGTCCTACCCGGACTATATCCGCGCGTTCGCGCGCGATTTTTCAAATGCGCCCGACCTCGTTGCATTCCCTGAAAACGAAGCCGATATCGTGGCCCTCCTCGATTGGGCCGGCGGCGCGAACGTGGCGGTCATTCCCTTTGGCGCCGGCTCGAGCGTGGTCGGGGGAATCGAGCCAAAGGTGGGCAGCGGCTTCAAGGCAACGCTCTCGCTCGATATGCGGAAACTCGACCGCGTGCGCGAGATCGACACCACCTCGCGCGCCGCGCGCATCGAGGCCGGCGTCTATGGCCCGGCGCTCGAAGCGCAACTCAAGGCCTCGGGTCTCACGCTCCGGCATTTTCCGCAGAGTTTCGAATTTTCAACGCTTGGCGGTTGGATTGCGACGCGTTCGGGCGGCCATTTCGCGACGCTCTATACCCACATCGATGAGCTGGTGGAAAGCGTGCGGACCGTGACACCGGCGGGCGTGATGGAGAGCCGTCGCCTGCCGGGCTCAGGCGCGGGCCCAAGCCCGGATCGGCTGATCATCGGCTCGGAAGGCGCGCTTGGAATCATCGTCGAAGCCTGGGTGAAGCTCCAATCAAAGCCGCGCTACCGCGCGAGCCAAGCCTTTTGGTTCGATGATTTCTACCGCGCCGCCGATGGTTTGCGCGCGGTCTCCCAGGCCGGGCTCTATCCGTCGAACGCGCGGCTGGTCGATGGCGAGGAATGCGCGCTGGCGGGTATTGGCGACGGAAAACGACACATGGTCGTGTTGGCGTTCGAATCCGGCGATCATCCCATCGACGCCTGGATGGCGCGCGGTGTCGAGTGCTTGCGCGATCATGGTGGCATGCCGGCTGGTGGCGGTGCACATGGCGCGCGCGATGCGACCGCCGATGCCTGGCGCGAAGCGTTCATCAAAGGCCCCTTCAATCGGGAAGGCCTGATTTCGCACAGCATCATGCACGACACGTTCGAGACCGCGATCACCTGGGAGCGGCTGCATGACTTCCACGCCAGCGTAAAGAGCGCCACCGCGCACGCGATCCACGCGGTAACTGGAAAACCGGGCCATGTGACATGCCGCTTCACCCATATCTACCCGGATGGACCCGCGCCCTATTTCACTCTGCATGCAAGCCCAACCCCAGGCCACGAACTTGAACAATGGCGGGCGATCAAGGCGGCGGCGTCCGACGCGCTGATTGCCGCCGGCGGCACAATCACCCATCATCATGCGGTGGGGCGCGACCATATGCCGTGGTATGTCAAACAGCGGCCGGCGCTCTTTGGTGCGGCGCTCGCGGCGGCAAAGCGTGCGCTCGACCCGAAAGGCATTCTCAATCCGGGCGTGCTGGTGCCCGCCCCAACAAGCTAAGGCGACGAGATTAGGGAGACGTCTATGTCAGAGCTCGTGAAACACAAGATGTTTATCGGCGGCGAGTGGGTTGAGCCATCGTCAGGTGAGTATCTCGAATCGTTCAATCCGTTCACCGGCAAGCCCTGGGCGCTCATTCCCCGTGGTAAGGCCGAAGATGCCAAGCGCGCGGTCGCGGCCGCCAAACAGGCGTTCACGTCAGGCCCCTGGCCTAAGATGAACGCGACGCAGCGCGGCGCGCTCTTGCGCAAGCTCGGCGATTTGATCGCCGCTAATGCGGAGCGGCTCGCTCAACTCGAAGTACGCGATAACGGGAAACTGATTGCTGAGATGCTCGCGCAGCTCCGCTACATTCCGCAGTGGTATTATTATTTCGGCGGGCTCGCCGACAAGATTCAGGGCTCGGTGATTCCGTCCGACAAGCCGGACATGTTTAATTACACACGCTATGAGCCGATCGGCCCGTGCGTGCTGATCACGGCGTGGAATTCCCCGCTGCTTTTGCTCGCCTACAAGCTCGGGCCCTGCCTCGCGGCCGGCAATACGGCGATTTTGAAGCCATCGGAATTTACCTCGGCGTCGTCGCTCGAATTCGCCAAACTGGTGCATGAAGCGGGTTTCCCGCCGGGCGTATTCAATGTCGCGACCGGGCTTGGCGCGGAGATCGGCGAGGCACTGGTCACACACCCGGATGTCGTGAAAGTGGCGTTCACCGGCGGCAGCGTAACAGGCAGCCATGTCTATCAAACCGCGGCGAAGGACTTGAAGCGTGTCACACTCGAGCTCGGCGGTAAATCGCCCAATATCGTGTTCGAAGATGCCGTGATCGACGACGCCGTGAAAGGCGCGGTCTCGGGTATTTTTGCCGCCACCGGTCAAACCTGCGTCGCCGGCTCGCGCCTTTTGCTGCACGAGAAAATCTACGAGCCGTTCATGGATAAATTGCTCGCATTGGCCAAAACCGCGCGCATGGGCGACCCCTCAAGCATGGAGACCCAAGTCGGACCGGTGACCACGCGCCCCCAATATGAAAAGGTGCTGCGCTATATTGATATTGGCAAGGATGGTGGCGCCACCTGCGTGCTCGGCGGCCATGCCGCGCAGCGTCAAGAATGCGGCGAGGGTTGGTTCGTCGAGCCGACGATTTTCACCGACGTGAAGAACAGCATGCGCATCGCGCAGGAAGAAGTGTTTGGGCCCGTGCTCTCGGTTATCAAGTTCAAGGACGATGAAGAGGCGATCGAAATCGGCAATGACGTGGTGTTCGGTCTTGCCGCCGGGGTGTGGACGCAGAATGTGCGGCGCGCGATCAAGGTGACCGAGCGGTTGCAGGCGGGAACCGTGTGGGTCAACACCTATCGCGCGGTCAGCTTCATGTCGCCGTTTGGCGGCTATAAACGGAGCGGCCTCGGGCGCGAAAACGGCCAAGACGCGATCAAGGAATATCTCCAGGTCAAGAGCGTCTGGATCTCGACCGCGGCCGACGTGCCCAACCCATTCGTGATGCGGTAGGCGAGAGGCCGAAACAGCGCGCATGTCCAGCACGACTCCCCTCGCCCTCACCATGGGCGAGCCCGGCGGCATTGGCGCTGAGCTCGCGCTCAAGGCGTGGCTGGCGCGGCGCGATGAGGCTGTGCCGCCATTTCTGGTGATCGATGATCCGGCTCGGCTTACCGGCATGGCCAGGGCGCTGGGGCTCGCCTGCGCGATTGTCCCCATCGAGGCACCGGGCGAGACGTTCGCGCGCTTTGATCATGGCCTGCCGGTGCTGCCCCTTGGCCTGACTGTTGCCGCGACGCTGGGCCTTGCCGAGCCCAAAAACGCACCAGCGGTGATTGGCTCGATCGAGCGCGCCGTTAAGCTTGTGCAAGCCGGCGAAGCGGCCGCGGTTGTGACGAGTCCGATCCAGAAGCAAAGCCTCTACGCGGCCGGCTTCAAGCACCCAGGCCATACCGAATTCCTGGCTCAGCTTGCGGGCGGCGATATCACACCGGTTATGATGTTGGCGTGCGACGCGCTCCGGGTTGTGCCGGTTACCATCCACCTGCCGCTTGCCAAGGCCGTGGCCGCGCTCAGCCAACAAGCGATCGAGCATTGCGGCCGCGTCACGGCTGAGGCGCTCAATCGCGATTTTGGAATAGCGAAGCCGCGCCTCGCGGTTGCCGGGCTCAACCCGCATGCCGGCGAGGCTGGCAGTCTGGGTCGCGAAGAGATCGAGATCATCAAGCCCGCGATCGAGACCCTGCGGCGCGAAGGGCTCGATATATCAGGGCCCTTCCCGGCCGATACGATGTTCCACGCCATTGCGCGCCAGCGTTATGACGCCGCGTTGTGCATGTATCACGACCAGGCGCTGATCCCGCTCAAGACCATCGATTTCGATGGTGGCGTGAATGTGACGCTCGGACTGCCATTCGTGCGCACCTCACCCGATCACGGCACCGCCCTTGATATCGCCGGCAAGGGCGTGGCCAGTCCCACCAGCCTGATCGCCGCCCTCAAACTCGCGCGCGCCATGGCCGATGCGCGGCAGCAGCATGGACACCATCGATGAGTACGCCGCCCGCCGCGGACGCCGACACGATGCTCCGCATCCAACAATTCGCTGAAACCGCACTCGATGAACTGGCCAAACGCGCGAAGGACGACGGCGTTGACCCGGTGCAACTCCACCTCGCGGTTTGCATCGCCAGCATGGGCTTTTTGGCCAATAATTTCGGACCGGAGCGAGCGGCGGATTTGATTGATCAACTCAGTGCGATGGTACGCCGCCGCCACCCACACTGAGGCAGGCCCCGTTATCACGAAATTTTCTGGTGGCGCATTGGGCCCGCCAGGAGTAAAGAAACGCCGCCCCGCAGGTCGTGCCGACCTACGCCATAACAATGGAGGCGACGCGTGCTCAAGGGCTATCGCGTCCAGGAGAATAAACTGCTCGTCGAAGAGCTGGGCGCGGGCGCGATTCCAGCGGCCGGTACGACGTGGCTCGACCTCGTCGACCCGACCCTTGAGGAGCGCACCGTCGTTGCCGACGCCCTAGGCATCGAAGTTCCGACCCGCGAGGAGATGTACGAGATCGAGGTGTCGAGCCGGCTCTACATGGAAGAGGACGTGCCGTTTATGACGGCCCTCATTCTATTTCATGCCGATACGCCGCAGCCGGAAACAACCCCGATCACGTTCATTCTGACGAACGGCTGCCTGGTTACGGTACGCTATGCGGAGCCGGCCTCATTTCGCACGTTCATCGCGCAGATCGGGCGTCGGCCACTCCGCGCTTCCACCCCGGAGCACATTATCTGCGGTCTGCTGGAGGCTGTGACCGAGCGCATCGCCGATATTCTCGAGCGCGCCGCGGGCGATCTTGACGCGGTCTCGCGCGAGGTGTTCTCCGAGACCAATGGCGCACACAGGCGGAAGCGGCGCGACTTGACTGAAGTGTTGCGCCGGATCGGACGCAGCGGCGACTTAATTTCGAAAACGCGTGAAAGCTTGGTTTCCATCACGCGATTGATCACCTTTTTATCGGCGACCAGCAAAGCCAATGCACGCAAAGGTCTGCGCGTTCAGCTCAAAACACTTGCGCGTGACACGGTATCGCTAAGCGACCATGCCGCGTTCGAGGCCAATAACGTCAACTTCCTGCTGCAGGCGACGCTTGGCGTTATCAATATCGAGCAAAACGCGATTATCAAGACCTTCACGGTCGCCGCAGTCGCTTTCATGCCGCCAACCTTGATCGCCAGCATTTACGGGATGAATTTCGATGTCATGCCCGAGCTGAAATGGCCGCTCGGCTACGCCTTTGCGCTCGGCGTCATGGTGCTGTCGGCCATTTTGCCGCTGCTCTATTTCAAGCGTAAGGGTTGGCTATAGCCTGCCCCGCCGTTATGCGGCGGCGGCGCCAACGCGATTAAAGGCCGCCAGTGAACGCTCGATCAGTGCGCCATTCATATCGTCGACGATAAAGACGATGCGCGAGCGGCGATCATCGTCCGGCCATTCGGCAAGGTGAATTGGCGGGTGCACGATGTGCTGCACGCCGTTGATGATGACCGGCGCATCGACCCCTTTGACATTTAATATGCCCTTCACGCGCAGCACTTGCTGGCCGTGTCTGTGCAATAACATGGTGAGCCAAACGCCGAACGCGGTCCAATCGAGCGGCCGGTCGATGGTCACCACGAATGAATGGATGTGCTGATCGTGCCGATTCACGTCGTGAACATGTTTGTGATCGTGGGCGGCCTTTACGGCTTCGAGGTCAAGCCAGTGTTTGACATCGGCCGCCTTTTTCGACGGGTCATAGACATCGGCCCGCAAGACCCGCCGCACATCAACCTTGCCAAAATTGCCGCGCACATAGTCAGCGGTCGGGTTGATCCGCCGCAGGCGAGCCTCAAGCCCAGTCAACACAGAAGGCGACACGAGATCGCTCTTGGTGATGACGATGCGGTCCGCCACCGTTGCCTGGCGCACCGATTCGACATGACGATTGAGCTGGCGCATGCCATTCGCCGCATCCACGGTCGTGATTACGCCACCAAGCCGATAGTGGTTGCGAAGCACGGGGTCTGACATCAGCGTGTAGAGAATAGGCGTCGGGTCCGCCAGGCCGGTGGTTTCAACCACCATGCGCTTATAGCGCGGCACTTCGCCGCGCTCGCGCCTTGAATTGAGTTCCAGAATCGCGCTCTTCAAATCATCGCGTATCGTGCAGCACAGACATCCGCTCGATAGCAGCACCGTATTCTCGTCCATTTTCTTGACCAGAAAATGATCGAGCCCAACGGCGCCGAATTCATTGATCAGCACCGCGGCATCCTTGAGTGAGGAATGGCGCAGCATATGATTCAACAGCGTCGTCTTACCGCTGCCGAGAAAGCCGGTGACAACAAAAATCGGGATCAGGCGACTATAGACGGCCATGACCGCTCAATGACTGATCGGTTCGGCCCGCTCGAGACCGGCAATGAGCTCAGGGTCGAGAGGATCGGCGGCGCGGCCACTACAGGCCTCGACCGCCTTCCAAAGTTGCGGCAGATTGACCACGACATCGGCCGCGCCGTTCAGGCCGCGCACGATATACTGGCCGCCGGTCCAGTCCTCTGCCTTACATGAAAATCGTTCGAGCACGCGGTTGATCAGGCGCACACGATAGGCGCGCTCCAAATAGCGCTGCCGGCCCTCGGAGACGACGCCATCACGCGCGACATCCGTCCCCGTTTCACTCCAATGCGGGCCATCCATCAGCGTGCCGCACAAACCGCACATGATCGTCGTCCCGCCTCAACCGATGGTGCACCGTCATGGCCCACCTCACGCGGGCCATGACGGTTAGTCAGAACTCTCTCTTGAGGCGCGTCTATTTTTTCTTCTTTTTCACCGGGCCCTTATAGGGGCTGCGCTTGATGAAATCATTGGCGATCTCTTCAAACGTGCACCATTTCACGCCGGGATGACCCGAAATGTAGGAGAAGATTCGCTCAAGCATGAGCAGCACCTGCGGCCGGCCCGCGATATCGGGGTGGATCGTGAAGGTGAAGACGGCGTAATCCATCTCGCGATAAACCCAATCAAACTGGTCGCGCCACCATTCTTCGATGTCGCGCGGATTGGTCCAGCCACCGCTGTTGGGTACTTTTTTCATGAACATCATTGGCGGCAAATCGTCGAGATACCAGCTGCCGGGAATTTGGACGATCGGCACGGTGTAGCCGAGGTCCATTGGCTCCATCCAATGCTTCGGATGTTTGGAATAATCGATCAGCTTCCACTTCTCGCCGACACGCGTCCAATAGGGCGTGAAGTCGGTGTGCATTTGGCTGTGGTCATATTTGATGCCGCGATCCATGAGGAGCTGGGGCGTGGCCTGACTCATTTCCCACCATGGCGCGACATAGCCAACGGGCGGCCGACCAAAGAGCTTCGAGACGAGCCCAAATGTTTTGTCGAGAATGGCCTCCTCTTGCTCAGGCGTCATGGCAATCGGGTTTTCATGGGTATAGCCATGCAGGCCAATTTCATGGCCGGCATCGGCCACCATCTTCATCTGCTTCGGCCAGGTCTCGATGCTGTGGCCGGGGATGAACCAGCTGGTCTTCATGCCCATCTTGTCGAACAGCTTGACCAGGCGCGGCGAGCCGATCTCGGCCGCGAAGACGCCCCGAGAAATGTCGCTTGGGCTGTCGCCGCCAGCATAAGAGCCGATCTGGCCGGCCACGGCATCAACGTCGATGCCGACGCCGCAGAAGATTTCTTTTTTCGTCATGAGTGTCTCCCCAAATGGCGCGAATGGGCGAGATTAGGCCATTGAGGCCGCCGACCGCAACCACCCCTCTTTAGGCCCTTGGCACGAGAACGTCAGAGGATTTTTGGCCCAATCGCTGCCATGCTAGATCTAGAGAGATGGGGGCAAAGCGGTGCTGAGACGAATTCGGCTGATCTCAGGATTGGTGCTCTTTTTTTATGTCGGCACCCATCTCCTGAACCTTGCGCTCGGGCTTGGCTCGCTCGGCGCCCTTGATGTCGGTCGCGACGTTTTCATTGCATTCTGGCGTAGCTGGATCGGCATCGTGCTGCTCTATGGCGCCCTGCTCACCCATCTATCGCTTGTCCTTTACGCGCTCTATCAGCGCAGATCGCTTCGGCTAAAACCGCTCGAATACACACAGGTTTTGCTTGGCCTAGCGATTCCATTCCTGCTCGTCGAGCATGCGCTCGGCACCCGCGCGCTCGAGCTGCTCTACGACGTCAAAGACAACTATATCTATGTCGTGCTGGTGCTTTGGGTGTTCGCGCCCGAAATTGGCATTCTGCAAAATATCATGCTCGTTGTTGCCTGGGTTCATGGCTGCATCGGCCTGCATTATTGGCTGAAATTGAAGCCATGGTTCCCGCGTTTTTCCCTCATGCTCTTCACGCTGGCGGTCGTGCTGCCGGGCGCCGCGATTTTTGGCTTCGTTGCCTCAGGCCGTGAGCTGGCGTTGCTGGCCGAGCAACCGGGATGGCTCGACAACACCGCGAAAGCGCTCAATTTGCCCGGGGAAGATGCCGTTGCCCTGGTCAAGTATTGGACCTTCATCGGTCGTATCATCATGGGTGGGCTAATCGGCTTCGTGCTTTTGGCTCGCTTCGGCCGCGCGTTGATCGAACGACGGCGCCACCGCATCACCCTGCGTTATTCGAATGGCCGGAAGATCGAGATCGTGCCGGGCCTTTCGGTGCTTGAGGCCAGCCGCGAGGCTGGCATTCCGCATGCCTCGGTGTGCGGGGGGCGCGGTCGTTGCTCGACGTGCCGGATTCGCTGCGGGCGCGGGATCGAGCATTTGCCGCCGCCCTCGCCCGAAGAGGCGCGGGTGCTTCATCGGGTCGGGGCGCCCGAAGGGGTTAGGCTCGCCTGCCAAATCCACCCGACGCATAGCTTGGAGGTGACGCCGCTCATGCCGCCGGGTGTCGGCCCAAAAGCATCATGGCGGCAATCATCCGATCATCAAGGCAATGAGCGCGAGATTTGTGTGTTGTTCGCCGATATTCGTTCGTTCACCAATTTCTCTGAAACCAAATTGCCCTATGACGTCGTGTTCGTGCTCAACCGTTATTTTCGCGCGATGGGCGAGGCGATCGACGGTGCGGGTGGACAGGTCGACAAGTTTATCGGCGACGGCGTGATGGCATTGTTTGGCGCCGATACGGAACCCGAAGAAGCGTGCAAACGCGCGCTCGCCGCGGCGCGTGCGATGGGCATCGCGCTCGATGAGCTCAATCATTCCCTGGCCCATGATTTGCCCGAGCCGATCCGCATCGGCATTGGCATTCACTTCGGCTCGGTGATCGTAGGCGATATGGGTTATGGCAAAGCGATTTCGTTCACCGCGATCGGCGACGTGGTCAACACGGCCTCACGGCTTGAAGCGGCGACCAAGGAATTCAAGTCTCAGCTGATCGTTTCCGAAGCGCTCACCGCGCGTGCCGGCGTCGACCTGACTCACTTTCCTCATCACGAGCTTGAAGTGCGCGGCCGCAGCGCGTCGCTCGGTATCCGCGCCATTCCGCTGGCGACGAACTTGCCCGAAATCGAAACGGCCTTTAGCCGCAAAAAGCAGCGCGGCAACAACGCAGGCGCGGCAATAGCACGCTAGAGCATATTCCGATCAAGTAGGACCGGTTGCGTTGCGTTTTGGCGCGGCGATCCGCTAGGCGCGACGCGAAAAGCGATGCCGGGCCATCGGTTGAGCGGCGCAACGACGCGGGCGCCCGCCACAACGCACCCCGCTGGGCCGGGGCCTTTTGCGACGCAACCGATTCAACTTGATCGGAACATGCTCTAGATGTTCGAATCGGCGAAGCCCTGACTCGGCCTTGCATCTGCCACCGGCCAATAGGCCGCGAGCGACAACACGATGCTGAAGGCGAAGAAGCCAAAGACCGCGCGATAGCCTTCGGGGTCGAGTCGCGCGCCCTCATGTGGGAATTGATCGGCGATGACGCCTGACGCGAATTGCATGATCGCGGGCCCGCCCATCAGCGCGATGGCGACCAACGCCATGCCGCGACCAGCCAAACGATCGGGAAATAACGAGCGGGCATGACCGGCAAGCACGACGTTGTAACACGAGGCGCCCCCGATCAGCGTGAGCAAGGCGGCCGCAAGCCACAGTGGCATCGCGGGCGTAGCGGCAAGCACGATCAACGCGCTGAGCACAATCAACGCGCAGGCAATGCTGAGCCATTTGCGTGTATCGAGTCGTCGCTCCAGCGGCCCAATCAGCAAACTGGCCGCGATCAAGGCCACCGCCATGGCCAATAAATAGGTGCCGGCCGATTCGCGATCGAGCCCATGACTGTCCATCAAATAGGGCGCGGCCCATAGGCCGATCAGGCTGATATTGATTGGGTAGGAGACCAGGCACATGGCGAGAATAGGACCAAGCCTCGGCGTTCGGATTGCGGCGCCTACCCCTGCCAGGCTCTGCCGCCACGGCTCAGGCCTCCGGCCATCACGTGTGCTGTCGGATGGGGCGTCGCGCGCGATCGAATAGACGAGCAAGGCGGCGGCAAGGGTAAGGAGCGCACCGCCATAGCACGCAACGCGCCATCCCCAGTTCTCTGCAACCAGCGCCAATGGCGCGGTCGCCAGAAGGCCGCCGGCGCCCCCGAGCGCGACCATGCGCCCCATCCATGTGCCGAATCGATCGGGCGGAAACCAGCGGGCAAACAACATGAGGGCGCCCATCAGAACGCCGGCGAAGCCGACGCCCTGGAGCACACGCCCGAGATAGAGGAGCGCTAAATTGTCGGCCAGGCCATAAAGAACGGCGCCGATCACCGCGATGAGAAGCATCAGCCCGACGCTTCGGCGCGGACCGAAGCGATCAAGCAACACCCCCGTCGGGATTTGCGCAAGGCCAAAGGCGACGAAGAAAAACCCTGTTAGGGCGCCGAGTCCCGCGGGGGAGAGATCAAACTCAACGCCCAAGTCTTTGGCGCTCAGGCCGTTCAGCGCGCGAAAAAACTGGCTCAAGACAAACGCCGCGCCAAATACGGCGAATATCGCCCATCCTCCCCGGGCACTGTTCTCCTGAGCCATCGCGCCTCGCGGTCGATGCAACGAAGGTCTTTCCTATCACGCGATGCCCGGTCACAATAGGTCGGCGGAACATGGGGCTGAGCACATGAACGACAGGTTGAACAATTTTCGTCGGCGCGCGGGCTTTGGGTTCGGGCTGGTCGTCGCGTTTGTCGCACTGCTTTGGCAAAGCACGGGGTCGGCCCACGCCGATTTCGAGGCCGGCGCGCAAGCCTATATCCAGGGCGATTATGAAAAGGCGATGGCGGAATGGGTCCCGCTTGCCGAGCAAGGCAATGCGTCCGCCGAATTTGGCCTCGGCCTCGCCTATGAAAACGGCCGCGGTGTTGAAAAAAACATCGAAACCGCCGTCAGTTGGTATCGCAAGGCCGCTGACAAGGGCGTCGCGGACGCACAGTTCAATTTGGGCAATCTCTATCTGAATGGCGTCGGTGTGGAGAAGGACTTGCCGGAGGCGGCCAAATTGTTTCGCGCCGCGGCCACCCAAGGCATGCCGCACGCCCAGGTCAATCTCGGCTTTTCGTACGAAACCGGCGCAGGCGTGAAGCAGGATGCCGCCGAAGCCGTGCGTTGGTATCAGCGCGCCGCCGATCAGAATTTTGGCCCCGCCCAGTATTACTTGGGCGCCGCCTATGAGCGTGGCGTCGGCGTTGAAATGAACCATCAACGGGCGGCAAATTGGTATCAACGGGCGGCAAAGCTGGGAATCGCCAACGCCGAACAGCGACTCGCTTTGTTGCGTGCCCAAGGCGTGGAACCCGCGCCCGATAGCGTTGCCATGGAGGCGGTACCTGAGAGCGCTCCGAAATCGGAGACGCCGGCCGGCGAACCCGCCAAGGCCGAGGTCGTTGCCAAGGCGGAGCCGGCGCCAGACGAAGCCGCACCAGCGGCTAAATCCGAATCGCCCGCCAAAGCCGAAACGCCGCCAACCGGTGCCAAGGCCACGGCTGAGGTCGAGGCACCGCCAGAAATTGCCAAGGAACCAGAGCCTCCGGCCAAGGCGGAAGCCGTCGTCGCCAAGGAGACAGCAGAGCCCGCGAAGGCCGAAACTGCCGCCATGAGCGCCGAGGCTAAGACAACGACGGCGCCGCCCGCTGAGACCGTTGCGTTGAATACGTCCAATGAGGCGACGCCAACGCCAAGCACCGAATCATCGCTAAAGGGCAAACATCGAATCAGGCTCGCCGCCTATCGCGAATCGGGGGCAGGAGAAAAGGGCTGGCGCCTGCTCTCCAAGAAGCACTCCGGCGTTCTTGGCACGTTGTCGCACGGCATCCATAAGGTCGACCTTCCTGGCAAGGGAACCTATTACCGCCTCGAAGCCGGTCCGTTCGCTTCCGCCGCTGATGCGACGGCAGCCTGCGCCACCGTTACCAAGAACAGGGACCCATGCGCGGTCGTCGCCCCATGAGGCGGGTCTTAGCCGTTCCCCTATAACGTGGCAGCGCGAGAGCTCGGCCCGCCCGACGGCTGGCTCACGACGCGCGAAGATGCCGGTTATCGCGCGCTGAGACGATCAGGCCGGAAATTTTAGAAGCACGGAGACCGGCACGTCGAGGCGGTCTCGACCACCAAGACCAACGAGTTCAATGATGAATGAGGCGTTCACGACCTCGCCGCCTCTCTTCCGGATTAGGGCAATCGCCGCGGCGGCTGTGCCGCCTGTGGCGAGCAAGTCATCAAGCACCACGATGCGTTGACCGGGGGTTACCGCATCTTCTTGGATCTCGATCGTATCGGTGCCGTATTCCAGCGCGTAGTCGTGGCGCACGGTGGCCCCAGGAAGCTTGCCGCGCTTGCGTACCATCATGAAGCCG
The DNA here is from genome assembly GCA_009691045.1 of Alphaproteobacteria bacterium. GTDB lineage: Bacteria > Pseudomonadota > Alphaproteobacteria > UBA828 > UBA828 > SHWC01. Next base: position 14,791 of record SHWC01000007.1, read on the forward strand.
CAACCAAGCCGAAGCGCGAGCGGCGCCGCCACTAGAAACCCTCGCGCCTCGACACCGGCCAAGAAATTTGGTTTCAGCGGCGCAATGGCCGCCGCCATGCGGTCAACCGCCGCTGCCCAAGCTTCGGGATGCCGCAGCAGAGTCGCGATGTCGTAGAACTGGATTCCGGGCTTGGGAAAATCCGGAATCCGCCGAATGTGATCCTCGAGACGGATCATCGTTGTGCCGAGGTATAGCCACTATTACGTATTACGGCGTCGCTGCTTTCTTCAAATAGGCGATCACCGCCAGGCGATCACCTTCCTCCGCAAGCCCTTTGAACGCCATCTTGTTACCCGGAACATATCCCTTCGGATCCTTGAGATAGTCCGCCAGCTTTTGTTCATCCCATATGATGCCCGAATTCTTCATGGCATCAGAATATTTGAAGCCTTCGAACGTGCCGGCCGGCCGGCCGAAGATGCCGAACAGATTGGGCCCGACTTTGTTTTTGCCATCCTTTTCAAGCGTGTGGCAGGCCTTGCACTTCTTGAACTCCTTTTCGCCTTGCTCAATCATCTCGTGGTCATTGGCAAAACTCGAATTGCCAACCAGCGCAGCGCCCGCGAGCAGGCCGAGGCCTACCACCAAATACCGTACCTTCATCTTGATTCTCCGATGCAACCATGGGCGGAACGCAAAGTGGGCCGGAGAATAGGCTCGCTAGCCCCAGGGAACAAGAATGGTGGGGCCCGATGACCGCCCGCGTGCGTCAATATGCCCCAGCAGAAGCCGATAATCGCCGTGGGCGGCAGGGGATTCGTCCAAACAAGGCTCTTGATCGCCGGCATTTCGACCTTGAAAGATGGCCCATAACGCAATGCTGGTGCCCTGCGAACCGGGGCGATGCGGCCAAAATGGCAAACTGACCGACAAGTTCAACACGCCGACGCAGGGTACGACCTTTAGGTCGCGTCGAGACCGTTCAACATTTGGACTTGGCAGCCTGAGAGCGCGCATTGAACGGATGGCGGCCGCCGGGACAGAGCTTGAAACGATTGACCGCGTGCTGGCCCGAACGCAGGACAATGTGGTGGGCGAAATTCTGCGCCACCAGGGCACTTTTTTTGAATGGGATCATTACCCGAAGGGCGACGTGTATGACGATGTCAGCCACGCGCAGTTTTTCTATCACAGCCACCCGGGCAGCGCGCGCGACACCGAACATGGGCATTTTCATACGTTCGTGCGGGCCAAGGGAATGCCGGCCCATGTCAAACCAGCGCGCCGCAAGACGACCGTGTGCTGGCCAAGTGGGGATGATGCGCTGAGCCATATCATCGGCATATCGCTGGACCCGCACGGCACGCCAATCAAACTCTTTACGGTGAACCGTTGGGTAACCGGCGAAACTTGGTACCGGGCGGAAGATGTTTGTGAATTGATCGATCGCTTCGAGATCGATCACGCCCAGCCGTCTTGGGCAACCAATCGATGGATCACCGCCATGATCCGGCTTTTTTGGCCCCAAGCAATCACGCTAGTGCGCGCCCGCGATACCACCATCGCTAAATGGCAGCGCACCAATCCGGGCACGGATGTCCTTGAGGACCGGGGATTGGAGATCACCTCCCAAATCGCCATTTCGGTTGCCGACCAATTAGCTGGGGTTAGGGCCGCGTTACGAACTCGGCACGGATGACGGAATGGCTGGCGTCGCCGCACCCATTCTATCGAGCGGCGTTTCGATGACGAATACCGGGCCGATTTTGCATGCGCGGCGGCAAACGCGGCTACGTCCTTTTCGCCGCACAGGGATTACAAGGGTTGGCTTTGTCAGACTATGGGTTGCACGGATTGCGCGTGACGGTCACGATGGGCTTGGTCACGGTGTCAATGATGACGACCGGCGAGATTAGGCATCTGCGAAAATGTCGAATGTGACCAATGTTGAGGGGGACAGTTTGATCGACGTCATGCAGCGGGCTGCCGAAGCGGCAGGCCGGGCCATCCTCGCCCTTTATGGGACGGACGCCGGGGCACGCCTCAAGACCGACCAAACACCGATTACCGAGGCAGACCTCGCCGCCGATCGCCTGATCGCCGAGCAACTCGGTTTTCACTTCCCCGACATTCCATTGATTTCGGAGGAGAGTGTTGGTGACCGGCAAAGTCCGCCCGCAGGCGCACATCGGTTTTTTTTGGTCGACCCGCTCGATGGGACCAAGGAGTTCATCGGCCATACCGATGAATTCACGGTCAATATTGGCCTCATCGAAGATGGGCGACCGATCGCCGGCATCGTCCATGCTCCGGCACTTGGCGAAAGCTATATGGCGGTTGATGGCAAAGCGTATTGGATCGTGCGAGGCGAACGGCGTAGCCCACTTCATGTGCGTCGAATGGCGCCGCAACAAACAATTATCTTGGCGAGCCGATATCACCGTGATGAACAGACCAATGTCTTTATTGCCGCGCAAGGCAACGCAACCGTGATCACCACCGGTAGCGCGCTGAAATTTGCCGTCCTGGCGCGCGGCGACGCCGATCTCTATCCCCGCTTTGGCCGAACGATGGAATGGGATACTGCAGCGGGCCATGCGGTCTTGATGGCCGCCGGCGGCAGCGTTCGTACGCTCGATGGGCAAGACCTTTGCTATGGCAAGAGGGGATTTGCCAACCCTTCCTTTGTCGCGCGCGGGCTCGACTGAGATGCTCCCCTGCATCCCCGAAACCGACACGGCGATTGAACAAGCGGCCGCCTTCATTCGAGCCGGCCGGGTCATCGTATGTCCGACCGATACGCTCTACGGCCTCGGGGCGGACGCAACCAATGACGTTGCGGTCGCCCGTCTATTTGCGATCAAGAGGCGGGCCGACACCAAACCAATACTCGTATTGGTTCGGGATCTTGAGGAAGCATCGCGTTGCGGCCAAATCGAAGGCGCCGCTCGAGCGCTGGCCGCCAAGTTCTGGCCCGGACCGCTCACGTTGGTGGTTGAACGCACGGCGGATAGCCCCTTGTCCCGGGCCCTCAATCCTACCGGCACGACGATCGGCCTCCGCGTCCCGGCCCGCGCCGCGACCCTCGCCCTGATCAAAGCCGCTGATCGACCACTCACGGCGCCGAGTGCTAATCGAAGCGGTGAAGCCCCAGCTCTTAGCGCCGCCGAGGCACTCGCGGCCCTAGGGCCCGAAATCGCAATGGCGCTTGATGGCGGCCCAAGCGCACCGAGCGCTTCCACGATTGTCGAGGTACTTGGCAGTCGCCTCCGGCTTATCCGCGAAGGCGCGATCCCGCGCGCCTCCCTCTTGGAGGCTGGCATGCCGTTAGAGACCTAGGAGGCCTTTGATTGCTATGGTTAATTGCTCCCCGAATCTTTAAGCGCCCCACCGACTTACCACTTGGTAACCAGTTGCCGACGGCCTATTATTGTTGGAAGCGCCATTGAGTAATCGTGAGTTGATGCAATGATAAAAATTCTCGTCGTCGAAGACGAAGGAGCGATCCGGGAGAAGCTGATTACGGTCATGGGGTTCGAAGGTTTCGAAACCTTCGGCGCCGCTGACGGTCGGCAGGGCGTCGAACTCGCGCGCACCGAGCGACCGGACCTGATTATTTGCGACATCATGATGCCGGACCTCAATGGCTATGGCGCCTTGCGGGAGTTGCGCGCCGATCCGGTGACCGCGGCCATTCCCGTCATCTTTTTGACCGCGGCGGCGAGCCGTGCCGATATGAGACGTGGCATGGAACTCGGCGCCGATGACTACATCACCAAACCCTACACGATCGAGGAATTGCTTGCTGCCGTCCGTACTCGGCTCACGCGTCAAGACGTCATTCGATCCGAGGCAGCGGGCGCATCAATTGAGGTGGCGACACCCTGAACCACCCCACCCTGGGCTTATGATTTTGGCCAGACGCCGTGCGCGATGGGTTGGCGCCGCTGCGTTTTTTCTTATCGTACTTAGCGCGGTCGGATGTACACCCGTCGTGGTTCCAGCCGGACCACCGGTGGTTGCGCCGCAGTTGGAATCCGATGCCGTGTTGTTGGATGACGGCGTTAGGCTCCCACTCCGGCATTGGCAACCTGAGCATGGAATGCCGCGTGCGGTCGTTCTCGCTTTGCACGGCTTCAACGACTACAGCTACGCCTTCGATCTGCCCGCGACTTATTGGGCTGAGCATGGCGTCATAACTTACGCCTATGACCAGCGTGGCTTCGGCGATAGCCCCACCCATGGCTTCTGGTCCGGCCCTGAGGCGCTTGTCAGGGATACCAATACAATCACGCGCCTATTGAGAGCGCGACACCCCAATTTACCGATCTATTTGCTTGGAGAGAGCATGGGTGGCGCCGTGCTCCTGGCATCGGCGAACCAACATTTGCCTGACGTCGACGACCTAATCTAGGTGACGCACGCAGTCCATAGCCACGAGAACATGGACGCACTATATAGCACAGCCCTCTGGCACGGCGCGAACGTGATTCCTTGGGCCGAGCTGACAGGCAAAGGCCTCAACATCGTCGCGACCGATAACATTGAGGTGTTGCGCGCGATGCAAAAGGATCCGTTGATCATCAAGAGTACACGCATCGATGCCATTTGGGGATTGGTCGATTTGATGGATCGCGCCATGGTCGCCGCGCCGGAGCTCAAGGATCGACCGACACTCGTGGTCTATGGCACGCGCGATGAGGTCGTGCCCACCGGGCCCGTCGAGACTTTTATCGAGCGATTGCCCAATAACACCGCGATCGCGGTCTATGATCACGGCTATCATATGCTGCTTCGCGATCTAGGCTCGAGGGCGGTGCTGGACGATATACTCGCTTGGATCGCTCGGCCCGGCGTACCTCTCGCTTCACGGGCTGATCTTGCGGGCGCCGCCCTCTTCGATCGAATCGATGACAGCCCCTAAAGAATTTTGCGCAAAGCGTCGAGCGTTGCGTCGGGTGCCTCTTCCATCATGATGTGACCAATGCCGGGCAGCATGACAACCTCCGCTCCCGTGATTCCTTTTGCCAAAGCAAGCGCAAGCTTTGGCGGGGTCATGATATCCCGCTCGCCCAACACAAAAAGGGTGGGACACCGAACTCTAGCGGCGACCGCCTCACCGTCTTGATACGCGTTGCAGGCACGCAAATCGGCATTGAGTACACCGGGCGCCGCGCTTTCCAACACCCGCAGTCCGCCTCGCATCATCCAAAGACCGGGCACACGATGGCCACCCATCTGGGCGCGCCGGCCATAGCCCCAGGAATTTATCAGGTCGAGAGCGAGATGTTGGTTCGCCGCGGATGAGTCGAGCAATATGCCGGCCACTTTGAGCGGCACTGCACAGCCTAGTAGACCGAGGGCACGTACGCGATCGGGGTAACGGCCAGCCGCATCAAGCGCCGCGAGCGAGCCCATGCTATGACCGACCAATGCAGCCTTGGCTAGCCCCGACGCGTCCATCACCCGTATCAGCCAATCAGCGAGCGCCGGCACGCTATTGAGGGCGGGTCCTTCCGACCGGCCATGACCCGGCAGATCGAGGGCCAACACGCTGCCGCCATGCCAGGCGAAATAGCGTGTCTGAAGTTTCCAAACCGTATGATCGAAGCCCGCGCCATGAATAAATAGTGTCGCCGGACGCGTCGCATCGAACGGACGGCCGCCCGTTGTCGCGTGGACGCGCTTGCCGTCAACGTTGAGAATCATCGTCATTTTTTCTGCGATGCCTTAAGCGCGCGATCAAGGTCGTCGGTCAGATCCTCTATGTCTTCGAGGCCGACCGAAAGACGGACCATGTCTTCACCGACGCCCGCTTTTTTCAGCGCATCCGCGTCCATTTGCTGGTGGGTCGTGCTCGCCGGATGAATGATCAGGCTCTTGGCATCGCCGACATTGGCAAGGTGCGAAAACAAGCTGACCGAATCGATCAGCTTCCTGCCCGCCTCGCGCCCGCCTTTGACCCCGAAGCAGAAAACCGCGCCGCAACCATCCGGCATCAGACGCTGGGCGCGGGCATGATCGGGATGGCTCGACAATTCCGGATAGCCCACCCACGCGACCGCATCGTGACTATTGAGGAACGCCACAATGCGGCGCGTGTTCTCCATGTGCCGCGCCATGCGGAGCGGCAAGGTTTCGATCCCTTGGAGCAAATAGAATGCGTTTTGCGGCGCCAGGCACGCGCCGAAATCGCGCATGCCCTCGGCGCGCGCGCGCATGACAAAGGCCTGAGGGCCAAATTCCTCGACGAAGTCGAGCCCGTGATAGCCGGCATAGGGCTCCGTCAAAGTCGGGAAGCGGCCCGACATTTCCCAATTGAAATTTCCGCCATCGACAATCACACCGCCGATCGCGACGCCATGGCCCCCGAGGAATTTGGTGACCGAATGCATAATGAGATCCGCGCCATGTTCAAATGGGCGAAACAAACAGGGCGTCGGGAATGTGTTGTCGACGAGGACCGGCACGCCCTGCGCATGCGCGATCTCGGCGACCGCCGGCAGATCCATGATTTCAAGGCCGGGATTGCCGAGGCTCTCACCAAATACGAGACGGGTCTCGGGCCGAATGGCGGTACGAAATCCTTCGGTATCGCGCGGATGCACATAACTCGTCGTGATGCCGAAGCGGGGCAATGTGTGGGTCAGCATGTTGTGGCTGCCGCCATAAAGCGATGCCGAAGCCACAATGTGACCGCCCTGCCCCATCAACGTGGCGACCGCCAGATGAAGCGCGGCCTGCCCGCTGGCGGTACATACCGCACCCACCCCACCCTCGAGCGCGGCAATGCGTTCCTCGAGCACTGCCACGGTCGGGTTCGAGATGCGCGAGTAAATATGGCCACCGCGTTCAAGATTGAAGAGCGAGGCGGCATGCTCCGTGCTTTCGAACACGAATGACGTGGTCTGGTAAATCGGGACCGCCCGAGCGCCTGTTGTGGGATCAGGGCGTTGGCCGGCATGTAAGGAAAGCGTATCGCGCTTTAAGTATTTCGGATCGACCATGGCGCCCCGCTCGTATCAGGGGGACATTCTAGATCAAATTAGGGCCTACACCATGACGGGAACGGCAGAAGGCCCAGCATGGATTTCACCATGCCGGGCCTTCGAAACCTAGCTTCGCCCGATCCCTTGGGACCCCGCGGCTGCGTCCTAGACCGCGATTTCCGCCAGGCTCGAGCAGAGCCTTAAAGGCAAATGGAAAGGCTTACTCGCCCTTCGCGGCCTTGATGCAGGCTTCTTTCTTCGCCGCATCGGTCTCGGCTTCGCACTTCTTCATGGCGTCGTCGCTGGCATAGGCAGCGCTCGTGCCGAGAACGCCGGCGGCAACCAGGAGGGCGAGGGCGAGGGCAATCTTGCTCATGTTGGATTCTCCGATCATTTCACTAGGACTTTGGCTCTTTTGCCAATCCGGCCGCCGGATTCGGCGACTGCAGTGATAACAGCCGGGCAAGCCCTTTATTCCAAAGATTAAGAAAAATCGGGTTCAGGCCGCGTTGCCGCTTGCCATGAAATCGCTAGAATCGCATGCCATAAGCCGAGTCCGACTGGCTCCCTACCCCCAAATCTCGCTATTTGCCCGCCGCCTCGGAATAACTGTATAGGGCTAGACGTTATCCCCATGAAACGATGGAACACAGCCTCGGACACCGATCTCGCCTTCGTACGGAGCGGGATCGAAGGCATGCTCCCCAGACTCAGGCGCTTTGCGCGTGGGCTTACGGGGAATTTGTCTGATGCAGACGACATCGTTCAGGCGGCGTGCGAAAAGGCGCTGGGCTGCGCGGAGCAATGGACGAACGGAACGCGGCTCGATAGCTGGCTTTACCGCATCGTCCATACGGTGTGGCTTGATGAGTTGAGACGGCGGCGACACCGGAGTGGCACCGGTCTGGAAGAAGCCGCTGATGAAGCCGGCGATGATGTCGTGGCTCATGTCGAAGCACGACTGCGGCTCGAAGAAGTACGTAGGTTGATGGCGGATCTGCCAGAGGAGCAGCGGGCCGTGCTGCTTCTCGTTTGCGTGGAAGGCCTCAGCTATCGGGATGGCGCCAAGGTGCTCGGCATTCCGATCGGCACAGTGATGAGCCGGCTCGCGCGTGGCCGTGCAGCCTTGTTGACGCGTCTTGGTGAAGCCCCGCGTAAAGCGGCGGATGGAAGAGGAATGTGATGACGGGATTCGACGACAGAACGCTCGGCGCCTATGTCGATGGCGAACTGTCGATCGATGAGGCGCGATTCGTCGACATTGCGCTGAGTTCGGACGCAGGTTTGCGAGCGCGTATCGCGGCAATTCGCGAGGCAACGCTCGCCGCACGTGCCGCGTTCGCGTCCGTCGAGCGCGAGGCCGTTCCGGAACATTTGCTGATTACGGTACGACAGGGCGCGCCGAAGACTCGCGTGTTTCCGCTACCGGGTGTCAATCTCTATCATGTCCGGGGTCATCGCTTCGCCATTCCGATTGCGGTGGCGGCGTCGGTTACGGTCGTCGCGGGGCTCGGCGTTCTTGCCTCCGGACTGATCGGCTCGGATCCAGCCAACCAAGTCGCTTATGAAGATTCATGGCTTGATCAAGTGCGGCAGTCCTATGAGGGCTATGCCGATATCGGCCAGGAGGATTCGCCCGCGCTTGTCGATGCGGATGGTGCGAGCGGCGGCGAACAGCTTGGCGCTTGGTTCGGCGATCAACTGAACCGCCAGCGTGAGGTTCCCGATCTATCGTCACATGGGCTGACGCTCAAAGGCGGACGCCTCATCATCGTCGCGGGGAAGCCCTCGGCTCAGTTTCTTTATGTATCTGAAACCGGCTCGCCGGTTGCGCTCTCCGTTGTGCCGTCAACCGGGCGCGATCAATTGATTTCCGCACAAGGTGGCGACAAGGCGAATTTGCTTCATTGGCGCGCACGCAATTATGGCTATGCGCTGATCGGCAATTTGACCCTCGATACAATGCGGGATCTGGCCAACGAGATTGCGCCGCGCCGTAGCCCCGCGACCTGAAATCGGAACGAACAGGCCGCTAGGGAATTCGACGGCATAGGAAAACACTGACTATTCGGCGAAGCCGATCGTAACGCGCCGGTTGCGTTTGCCCTTACTCTCGATCTTCAGCACCTTAATCGCGCCGATCTCAGCCACATTGGCGATGTGCGTGCCGCCGCAGGGCTGCAAATCGATGCCGTCGATCTCCATCAGGCGCACGCGCCCCTGCCCGCTCGGCGGCTTGACCAACATGGTCTTGACCAATTCGGGCCGTTGGCTGAGCTCTTCGTCACTGATCCACCGCGCCGCCGCCTTCGCACCGCCACCGATCAAGGCGTTCAGTTTCGTTTCAATGTCATTCTTATCGAGCGTGATCTCAAGATCCTGCAAGTCGAAATCAAGCCGGCCTTTGTCCTCCGCGATCTGGCCGCCGGTGACAGGCGCCGCAACCACCGCCGTGAGCAAATGCAAACACGTGTGGATGCGCATATGGCGGCGGCGACGCGCCCAATCGATTTCCGCCAAGGCGTCGATCCCGGCGGGCGGTAATTGGGCGCCCTCGGCCGGCACATGGATGACGTCGTCGTCCGTCGCGCCCTTGATGGTGTCGACAATCTCGAAGCGTTGGCCGCTGATCAAACGAATCGTGCCGCGATCGCCGGGCTGGCCGCCGCCGGCTGGATAAAACACGGTGCGATTGAGCCTGATCGCGCCCGGCTCGGCCGAAACGATCCGGGCGGTGCAACTTTTTGCGTAGGCGTCGTCACGAAACACGAGCTCAGTTGCTGACACGTCCGGCCTCCAACCAATCGGGCGCCGGCAATTTCTTGGCGCGCAAAAAGCTCGGATTGAACATTTTCGAGGCGTATCGCGTTCCGTAATCGCACAACATGGTGACGATGGTGTGGCCAGGTCCAAGCCGCTTTGCCAATCGAATCGCACCGGCGATATTGATGCCGCTCGAGCCGCCGAGCACGAGGCCTTCGTGCTTGATGAGATCGAAGATGATCGGCAGCGCCTCCTCGTCGGGGACCTGATAAGCGACGTCGACTTTCAGACCTTCGAGGTTCTTGGTAATGCGCCCCTGCCCAATGCCTTCGGTGATCGAACTGCCCTCCGCCTTGAGTTCGCCGCTCGTATAATAGCTATAGAGCGCGGCGCCCATCGGATCGGCGAGGCCGATTTGAATCTTGGTGTTCTTCGATTTCAAAAAGCTCGCGATGCCCGCGAGCGTGCCGCCCGTGCCAACCGCGCAGATGAAACCGTCGATCTTGCCATTGGTCTGGTTCCAGATTTCAGGCCCGGTCGTCTCGATGTGTCCTTGGCGGTTCGCGACATTGTCGAATTGATTGGCCCAGATCGCGCCGTTCGGCTCCTTGGCCGCGAGGTCTCTCGCCAATCGGCCGGAATATTTCACGTAATTGTTCTCATCGCGATAGGGCACGGCCGGTACTTCGATCAGTTCGGCCCCGCATAGTCGGAGCATGTCCTTCTTTTCCTGGCTCTGCGTATTTGGGATCACGATCACGGTACGATAGCCGAGCACATTGGCGACAAGCGCAAGGCCAATGCCAGTGTTCCCCGCTGTGCCCTCGACGATCACGCCGCCGGGCTTGAGTAGGCCGCGTTTCTCGGCATCGCGCACGATAAAGAGCGCGGCCCGGTCCTTGACCGAGCCGCCCGGATTGAGGAACTCGCCCTTGCCCAAAATCTCACAGCCGGTCGCCTCGGAGGCGGCCTTCAGCCGGACCAACGGCGTATTGCCGATGAGATCGATAAATCCAGCTTTCACACTCATTTTGTGTTTTTAGCTCTAATTGGGCCCATTACAACGATGATATCAGGTTTTACGAGCGGGACTTCAAGGCTTTGCGGCGTCCCGCCGCCCATTGTGGGTGAGCAAATAGAGATAAGCCCCAGCGATCATGCCCGCGACTGGCCCAACAATGTAAATCCAGAAATGCTCGAGATTGCCGCTCGCCAGCAGGGGACCGAACGCGCGGGCGGGGCTCATCGCCGCGCCGCCAAAGGGCGCGAACACAATGACCTCGATGCCGACCACCGCGCCAACCACCAGTCCCGCCATTGGGCCGTGGGCACGCCGGTCGAGACCGACGCCAGCAACCACCCACATGAGGAACACGGAAAGCACAAACTCGCAGAGAAGTGCCTGTATCGGCGAAACACCGGCCGCCAAGTTCGGCAAATTGCTGCCGATGTCGTTGAACGGACCGACCAAGGCCAAAACAAGGAAACCCGCCGCCGCCGAGCCGGCCATTTGCGCCACAATATAGCCCGGCACCACCCGCCATTCGATATGCTTGATCAGCGCGGCCGCGATTGAAAGAGCCGGGTTCACATGCGCGCCGCTCGTATAGCCGATGGCGTAAATCACCGCGGCAAGCGCGACGCCTGAGCTCATACCGCCCGCATAGGGGCCAAGCGCGCCATTCAGGAGTCCGCTGACGGTCGGTGCCGAAGCGGCGAAAAAGACCAAGAAAAGCGTTCCGAAGAACTCGCAACCATAACGGCGAAAATCATCCCGGCTCATGAAGCACCCTCACGCCGGACAATGCCAGCGCGCAATCATAGGGCGGGCGGGAACAAGCGCAATCGTCGATCAACCGCCCATACCGCGCGGCAATTGTTCGAGCCCATCGGTGATCGCGTAGTAATCGGCGAGGTGCTCGGTGAAGATGTGCCGCACGGTCTTGAGCCCACTTGGCTGATCGAGCGTACCGGCGGCAATCGATGTCCGGGTCGCACCATCCCGCTTCCAAAACAGGCTCGCGCCGCAATTCTTGCAAAAGCCGCGCGCGGCGAAATTCGACGATCGATACCAAGTGAGCACATCCCCGCCCTCGATAACGAGATCGCGATCGTCGGCATCGCTATAGGCGCCGACATGACCATGCCATTTAAGACACATCGAACAATGGCAATCGACCACGGGGCGCAAGCGTCCGCGCACCGAATAATGGACCGCTCCGCACAAACAGGAGCCGGTATTTTCTTCGTTGGTCTGAACCATGACGCCCTCGCTGACGCTCTATCGCGGGTGAGAGGTAGTTTGACGTTGATTAATGGCTTCCGACATACTCTTTTCGCTAGCGCGAAAAAGCGGGGACCGCCTTTGGTCCGCCGGAGTGGGATGAATGACCGATTTTCAACGCCGAACCCTGGATGACTGGCGCGCGCTGGTCGAAAAGGAGCTGAAGGGCAAGGGCCCCGAGGCTCTGGCCTGGCAGACGCCCGAAGACCTGGCCATAAAGCCGCTTTATACGGCGGCCGATCTTGAAGCGCTTGAAGGGGTGGAAACGCTGCCTGGCTTCGCGCCCTATACGCGCGGCATTTATGCCTCGATGTATGCCAACCGGCCATGGACGCTGCGCCAATATGCCGGCTTCGCCAGCGCGGAAGAATCGAACGCGTTTTATCGTCGCAATCTCGCGGCCGGCCAGACCGGCCTTTCGGTTGCGTTCGATCTCGCGACGCACCGCGGCTATGACAGCGACCACCCGCGGGTGACGGGCGATGTCGGCAAGGCCGGCGTCGCGATCGATTCAATCGAGGACATGAAAATCCTGTTCGACGGTATTCCGCTCGACAAGGTCAGCGTGTCCATGACCATGAACGGCGCGGTGCTTCCCGTGATGGCGGCCTTCATTGTCGCGGCCAAGGAACAGGGCGTGCCCGAGGCCAAGCTCACCGGGACCATTCAGAACGACATCCTCAAGGAGTTCATGGTTCGCAACACCTATATCTATCCGCCTGAACCCTCCATGCGGATCGTCGCCGATGTGATCGAATACACGGCGAAGCGCATGCCCAAATTCAACTCGATCTCGATCTCCGGCTATCACATGCAGGAGGCCGGGGCGACCGCCGTCCAGGAGCTTGCCTTTACGCTGGCCGATGGGATCGACTATGTGCGCGCCGCTTCGTCGCGCGGGCTTTCGATCGATTCATTCGCGCCGCAACTTTCGTTTTTCTTCTGCATCGGCATGAATTTTTTCATGGAGATCGCCAAGCTGCGGGCCGCGCGCTTGCTCTGGGCGCAATTGATGCGTCCGTTCGAGCCCAAAGATGCCCGCTCGCTCATGCTGCGGACGCACTGCCAAACCTCGGGCGTCTCGTTGACCGAGCAAGACCCCTATAACAACGTGATCCGCACCGCCTATGAGGCGCTGGCCGCCGTGCTCGGCGGTACACAATCGCTCCATACCAACGCGCTCGATGAGGCGATCGCCCTGCCAACCGATTTTTCGGCGCGGATCGCGCGCAATACCCAGCTCATCTTGCAGCATGAGACCGGCGTGCCGCATGTGGTCGATCCCCTGGGCGGTTCCTATTATGTCGAGGCGCTGACACACTCGCTCGCGAGCGCAGCGAAAGCCTTGATCGACGAGGTCGAAGACCTTGGCGGCATGACCAAGGCCGTGGCGAGCGGCATGCCGAAGCTTCGCATCGAGGAAGCCGCCGCACGCAAGCAGGCGCGCTTTGACCGTGGCGAAGACAAGATCGTTGGCGTCAATCTCCATCCGCCGACGGATGACACCACGCCCAAATTGCTCGACATCGACAACGCCGCTGTGCGCGATCGGCAGGTCGCGCGCTTGAAAACTCTTCGCGCCAAACGCGATCTCTCCAAGGTCAACGCGGCGCTTGATGCACTACGGCGCGGTGCGGCGGGCAAAGAGAATTTGCTCGCTTTGTCGGTCGAGGCCATCGAGGCGCGCGCGACGGTCGGCGAAATATCCGACGCGCTCGAGACTGTGTTCACGCGTCATCGTGCAACCATTCGGTCGATTTCAGGTGTCTATGGCGAGGCCTTCGCGGATGATGAATCGTTCCGCCGCATCCAGGCTGAGGTAGAGGCCTTCACCAAGGCTGAGGGGCGCCGACCGCGCCTCTTGGTCGCCAAGCTCGGCCAAGACGGTCATGACCGCGGCATGAAAGTGATTGCGACGGCGTTCGCGGATATTGGGTTCGATGTCGATATCGGACCGCTATTCCAGACGCCCGACGAAGCCGCGCGTGAAGCGATTGAGAATGATGTGCATGTGGTCGGCGTCTCCACGCTCGCGGCGGGCCACAATACCCTGGTGCCGGCGTTGATTCACGCCATCCGCGCCAAGGGCGGTGATGACATTCTCGTCGTGGTCGGCGGCGTCGTGCCGCCGCAGGATTATGATTTTTTGAAGCAGACCGGCGTTGCCGCGGTCTTCGGCCCCGGCACCAATATTCCGGTGGCCGCCGCCGAGATCCTCGCCTTGCTCCGCCGGCGCAAGGACGCCGCGTGAGGCGGTACTGGATACCCCGCCGGCGCGGGGTTTGACGATATTTCTTCGTCGTCCTCCGGCTTGACCAGAGGTGAGGCCCGAGGGACCACGGGAGCGCGCAGGATCACTACTCTATCGGCCCATCTCCCGCCGCGTTATGATGGGTAACGGCGCAAGGCCCCCGTGTGAGGTGAACGCCTGTTAAAATCGCTTTGTTGGCGCGCCCCATGAAAAATCAAGTCGAGCGCGACAAAATTTCGGACGACGCGCGCAGCCAGCGGAGAGCCCCACGCGTGTCGCAGGGCATGTTTTACAACTACACGATGGGCGAGCGCCTCGCCGACCGCATCAGTCACATGGTCGGTCTCGCGGGCAGTATTCTCGGCTTCGTCTTTTTGGTGCTGATCGCAAGCGACTATGGCAGCGCGCGCGTGGTGACGAGCTTCACCATCTATGGCAGCGCGCTCGTCATTTCTTACCTCGTCTCGGCACTCTACCACGACGTTCGCGGCAGCCGCGCGAAGGCGGCATTCCGTGTGCTCGATCATGCATCGATCTATGTTCTGATCGCCGCCACCTATACGCCGGTCGCCTTGGTCAGCCTCGGCGGGGCGTGGGGCTGGAGCCTCTTTGGCATCGAATGGGGCCTCGCGGCCATCGGCATCGCGCTCAAGCTGATTTACCCGGGCCGCTATGAAGGCCTCTCCATCGCGCTCTACCTTGCGCTCGGCTGGGCCGGGGTCGTCGCGCTTGGTCGGCTGATCACCGACGTGCCGTGGCCGGGCCTCGCGTTGATGGGGGCGGGTGGACTCTTCTTCACCCTCGGCACTTATTTCCATGCCCGCACGCGCTTTCGCTACCACAATGTAGTGTGGCATGGCTTCGTGCTGGCCGGCGCGGCGTGCCATGTCTGCATGACGTTGTTCTACATTCGGCCGACGCCCTAACCGGCCGGCACCGCTTGCTCTTTCTGTCGGTGACCGCCATCTTTCTCGGATCGTTCGATTTCTTGTACCGCCCTAGGCGCAATTCTCATGGTTCACCTCCCCCGCGAAGCGCGTGAGACGCCGAAAGGCCGCACCTCGCATCTGAAGACGATCGGCACGCTCCTGCCCTATTTGTGGCCGAAGGGCGAGACCGAGTTGCGCGCGCGCGTGCTGGTCGCGGTCGCGCTCCTGGTGTTGGCCAAGCTCGCCAATGTCTATGTGCCGATTCTCTACAAGGGCATGGTCGATGCGCTCTCAGGCACGGCGGGGCCCGAGCTCACCATCCCGATCGGCCTGTTGGTTGGCTATGGCTTGCTACGCGTCGCCAATGTCGGCTTCGCCGAATTACGCGATGCCGTGTTTGCCAAGGTCGCCGAACGCGCGATCCGCACCGCCTCGCTCCGCATCTTCGAACATTTGCACCGGCTTTCGCTTCGCTTCCATCTCGAGCGGCGCACCGGTGGCCTAAGCCGCGCGATCGAGCGTGGTTCGAAGGGCATCGAGTTTCTGCTCACCTTCATGACCTTCAACACGCTGCCGACGCTTGTCGAAATTACCATGGTGAGCGTGATTCTCTGGGGGCTCTACGGTTTCAGTTATGCCGCGGTAACCTTCGGCACGATTTTGACCTACATCGCCTTCACACTCAGCATCACCGAATGGCGCATCAAATATCGCCGGCGCATGAACGAGAAGGATTCCGAGGCCAACACCAAAGCGATCGATTCGCTGCTCAATTACGAGACAGTAAAATACTTCGGCAATGAGGGGCATGAAGCGCGCCGCTTCGATGAGTCGCGCAAAGCCTATGAAAGCGCCGCGGTCAGCTCCAAGACCTCGCTCTCGATGCTTAATCTCGGCCAAGGCGCGATCATCGCGGCTGGCGTCAGCGTGCTGATGCTGATGGCCGGCACCGAGGTGACCAAGGGCACGATGACGGTTGGCGACTTCGTGCTGGTCAACACCTATTTGATTCAGCTCTACATCCCGCTCAATTTTCTCGGTTTCGTGTATCGCGAAATGAAACAATCGCTGACCGATATGGAAGCGATGTTCACCTTGCTCAATGTCAACGTGGAAGTCAGGGACAAGCCCGACGCCCTGCCGCTCGCCGCCGGCCCGAGTGAAATTCGCTTCGATCACGTCTCGTTCAGCTATGAGCCGCGCCGCCGTATCCTCGACGACGTGTCTTTCACGGTCGAGCCTGGCGCGACACTTGCGGTGGTGGGCGCGAGCGGCGCCGGCAAGTCGACAATCTCCCGCATTCTGTTTCGCTTCTACGATATTGAAAATGGCGGCGTGACGATCGATGGGCAGGATATTCGCGATATCCAGCAGACCTCCTTGCGGGCCGCCATTGGCATCGTGCCGCAAGACACCGTCCTCTTCAACGACACGATCTATTACAACATCGCCTATGGCCGGCCGGGTGCCACCAAGGATGAGATCGAGGCCGCTGCCAAATTGGCGCGTATCCATGATTTCGTCACGACATTGCCGGATGGCTATCGCTCGATGGTCGGCGAGCGCGGGCTCAAGCTCTCAGGCGGGGAAAAGCAGCGCGTCGCGATCGCGCGAACGATCCTAAAGAACCCGCGTATCCTTCTGTTCGATGAGGCAACGTCAGCGCTCGATTCGAAGACCGAGAAAGAGATTCAAGCGAGCCTCCGCGAGGTTTCCGCCAATCGTACGACCATCGTGATCGCGCATCGGCTCTCCACCATCGTCGATGCCGACCGCATCATCGTCATCGACGACGGCCGCTTGATCGAAAGCGGCCGGCATGCCGATCTTCTCGCGGCGAATGGCCGCTACGCCGAGATGTGGCGGCGCCAGCAGGAAACCGCCGAGATCGAGGCGCATTTATCCGAAGTGCGAGCCGCCGAAGGCGCCGCCGAATAGGTCTCGTCAAGCCCCAATCAATTCACCAGGACAGCATGGAAACCTTCTTAATATCCACAGGCACCGTGGCGCTTGCCGAGATGGGTGACAAAACCCAATTACTTGCGCTGGCGCTTGGCGCGCGATACCGCGCACCGCTGCCGATCATCCTTGGCATTCTTATCGCGACGCTTGCCAACCACGCGCTCGCTGGCGCGCTCGGCGCCGGCATTCAAGACGCGGTCGGCAGCGATGTGCTTCGTTATGTCGTCGGCGCTGGTTTTGTGGCGATTGCGATTTGGATGATGGTCCCCGACAAGCCGACCGCGCGCACCTTCGGCGACGACATGGGCCCGCTCGTCGCGACGATCATCAGCTTTTTCATCGCCGAAATGGGCGACAAGACGCAACTCGCCACGGTCGCTCTGGCCGGCCACGCCAATAGCCTCATTCTCGTCATCGTGGGCACCACGCTCGGCATGATGATCGCCAATGTGCCGGTTGTTTTTATCGGCAATTTCGCCGGCAAGCATTTGCCGCTTGCGCTCATTCGCGGGATCGCGGCGCTGGTTTTTGCCGTCGTCGGCGTGCTGATCTTGGTTGGGATCGATTTTGGCCTGACCGACCGGCTGGAGCCGTCGCCGCAGCCGGACAAGACCGAAGTCAGGCCGGCACCTGAAGGGTCTTGAACTCTTGTGACGTGTCGCGGCGAGACGGCCGCAGGGGGCTTTGCGAGACTCTGGCCTCGGGTGGCGGGCCGAGTTGGCCGTTGCAAGGCTTGCCGTGCAACTGGCGCGGCCGCGGTGGAAGCCCGTGAGGCCGCGCGGGCGCCTAAAGAAGGCCGGAAATCCGGGGGCAAGGCTTGACGAGCGGGGTGGAACCGGCTACACGATGCGCCCCCGGCCCTGCCCCTTTGGCGAGACGCGGGATTAAGCGTTTTGACCGATTGAAGGCTGCGAGGAGAGTGCCATGTCGCGCCGCTGTGAGCTGACCGGCAAGGGTGTGCTGTCCGGTAATAACGTCAGCCATGCCAATAACAAGACACGCCGGCGCTATTTGCCGAATTTGCAGCCGATTTCGTTCCTGAGCGACGCACTCGGGCGGACCGTCAGGCTCCGCGTGGCAACCCGCACGATCAAGACCGTCGAACGCCATGGCGGGCTCGATAGCTATCTCGCGTCGGTCAAGGACGACAGACTGTCGGTCAAGGCACTTGGCCTGAAACGCAGGGTTGCCAAAATCCGCGCGGCGGCCGAAGCCAAAGCAGGCTAATCGGCGCGCGAGCTAGTGAGCCGTGCCCTGCTTTGTCAGGGCCGGCAATGGCGGAACGTGGCGGCGCACCCGATCGGGCGACCCCGCCTTGTCTTGCCATCATAAATACCGTTCGCCATAGTCCGCGCCATGCAAGCTGCCCCCTTCCCTTTGCGCGCCCTTCTCCTTCCGGCGCTCGCCATGATCGTGGTGATCGCGGTCTCGAACGTCGCGGTGCAATACCCGATCAATGACTGGCTTACTTGGGGCGCCTTCACCTATCCGCTGACCTTCTTTGTGTCGGACCTGACCAATCGGTCCCAGGGACCGGCGCGGGCGCGTCTCGTCGCCTATATTGGTTTTCCCTTCGGCATCGGCCTTTCCATTCTAGTTTCGGTGCTTTGGGGGCTTGAACCTTGGCTGGCCGTGCGGATCGCACTCGCCTCAGGCTTTGCCTTCCTGTGCGGCCAGGTTCTCGACATCACGGTTTTCAACTGGCTCAGGCGCCAGGCCTGGTGGCGCGCACCGCTGATCTCGCCGGTCATCGCATCGGCGGTCGATACCGCCATCTTTTTTACGGCGGCGTTCGCGTTTACGGGCCTGCCCTGGTTGAGCTGGGCCTATGGCGATTTCGGCATCAAAGTTGGCATGGCGATCGTGCTCCTGGCGCCGTTCCGCCTGTTGATGCCAGTGGTCGCACCGGGGCTTTATCAACCTTCGACGCCCGCTCGCGGTGCGCGATGAGCAACAATGTCGATCTCAGCGCTGAACTCGCGCGCGCGGCGGAGTTTCCCAATCTCAACCTCGTCCATCACCCTTTGGTGCGCCACAAGCTGACGCATTTGCGCGCGAAGGAAACGCCGACCAGCCAATGGCGGCCGCTGATCCGCGAGATCGCTTTGCTCATTGGTTATGAGATCACGCGCCGACTTGATCTCCGCAGCGCGCAAATCGAAACCCCCATCACGCGGATGGACGCGCCGGTCTTGGCGGGATTGCCGCCCGCGGTGGTGCCGATCCTGCGCGCCGGGCTCGGCATGGCGGAAGGTCTGGTCGAACTGATGCCGGGCGCGCCGATCGGCCATATCGGGCTCTATCGCGACCACACGACCAAGTTGCCGGTTGAATATTATGTTCGTCTGCCCGAGGCGAAGAACCGTCTCTTCATCCTGGTTGACCCAATGCTGGCGACCGGCAATTCGGCGTCTTATGCGGTTGACGTGCTGAACAAGCACGGCGTTGGCGATGAAAACGTGCGCGTCATGGCCCTCGTGAGCGCGCCCGAAGGCATGCGCATCTTCAATCAAAAGCATCCGACCGTGCAGGTTTGGGCCGCCGCGCTCGATGAGCAATTGAATGAGAAGGCCTATATCGTGCCCGGCCTTGGCGATGCGGGCGATCGCTTGTTCGGCACGGAATAGGCGCCTAAATCACGCCTGCAACGCCTTGACGATTTCCTCGACCATTTTCTTGGCGTCGCCAAACAACATCATGGTGTTCTGGTTATAGAACACCGGATTGTCGATGCCGGCATAGCCGGGCGCGAGCGAGCGCTTGACGAACAGCACCGTCTTTGCCTTTTCGACATCCAAGATCGGCATGCCGGCGATCGGCGAGGATGGATCGGTCTTGGCCAGCGGATTGGTCACGTCATTGGCGCCGATCACGAAGGCGACATCGGTGTTCGGCAAATCGCTATTGATGTCGTCGAGCTCGAAGACTTCGTCATAAGACACATTTGCTTCGGCGAGCAGCACGTTCATGTGCCCCGGCATGCGGCCCGCGACGGGGTGAATGGCATAGCGCACATTGACGCCCGCCTTCTTCAACAGGTCGCCCATCTCGCGGATGGCGTGCTGCGCCTGCGCCACGGCGAGACCATAGCCCGGCACAATGACGACCGAGCCCGCGTTCGACATGATGAAGGCGGCGTCCTCGGCGCTGCCGGGTTTCACCGTCTTGTCCTTGGCGCCGGTGCTGATGGTCGAGGCCGTCGCGCCAAAGCCACCCATGATCACGCTGATGAACGAGCGGTTCATCGCTTTGCACATGATATAGGAGAGGATCGCGCCCGATGAGCCAACCAGCGCGCCGACGATGATCAGAACGGTATTTTCGAGCGTGAAACCGATGCCAGCGGCGGCCCAGCCCGAATAGGAATTCAGCATCGAGATCACGACCGGCATGTCGGCGCCGCCAATCGGCATGATCAGCAGGACGCCGAAAAGCAATGCGAGCCCGGTCATGATCCAAAACAAGGTCGGCGATTGCGTGAGGCAGAACAGAACTGCCAGCGCGACGATGCCGAGCAGGAGGCAAAGGTTGACCAAATGCTGGCCCTTGAATACCAAGGGCACGCCGGTCATCAGCTCTTGGAGCTTGGCGAACGCGATGATCGAACCGGTAAAGGTGAGCGCGCCGATCACGACGCCAATCGACATTTCGATCCGACTGATCAAGCGAATGCCGGCCTCGTCCGTGATGCCGAAGACTTCGGGGCTGTGGAGCGTGGCGCCGGCGACCAGCACGGCGGCGAGGCCGACCAGGCTGTGGAAGCCGGCGACCAATTGCGGCATCGCGGTCATCTTGATTTTAAGCGCGATCGTGGTGCCGATCAGGCCACCCGCGACGATGCCGATCGCGATCCAGAGATAGTCTTCGACGCTCGATTGCGCGAGCGTGGTGCCAACCGCGATCACCATGCCGGCGATACCGAACAAATTGCCTTGGCGCGCCGATTTAGGCGAGGACAGCCCGCGCAGCGCCATGATGAATAAGACGCCCGCGATCAAATAGAGGATCGCGGCGAGATTGGCTGACATCCCGGCGGTCCCCTATTTCTTCTTCTTGAACATTTGAAGCATGCGTTGGGTCACGGTGAAGCCGCCGAATATATTGACCGCGGCGAGCCCGACCGCAATGCCGCCGAACAGCTTACCAATGCCGCCTTCAAGCGGTGTCGCAGCCAAGAGCGCGCCGACGATGATCACGCTCGAAATCGCGTTGGTGACCGACATCAGTGGCGTATGGAGCGCCGGCGTCACGCTCCACACCACGTAATAGCCGACAAACACCGCGAGCACGAACACCGTGATCGAGAGGATCAGCGGGTGGACATGGAGGATCTGTTCCATGCTCAGAGTTCCTTGCTTTGCAAAAGGGCGGGATTGACGACCTGCCCATCACGGGTGAGCAGCGCTCCCTTGATTACTTCATCGCCAAAATCGATCTTGAGGCCACGGCTTGCCTTGTCGACCATCGGCGCGACAAAATTGTAGAGATTGCGCGCATAGAGAACGCTGCAATCGGTCGGCACACGCGCGGCATAGTTGGTGTGACCGATGATCGTGACGCCGTGTTTGACGACGATACGGCCCGGCTCGGTCAATTCGCAATTGCCGCCCGTATCGGCGGCCAAATCGACGATCACGGAACCCAGCTTCATGTCGCGCACCATCTCCGCGTCGATTAGGCGCGGCGCCGGCTTGCCCGGAATTTGGGCCGTGGTAATGGCAATATCCTGTTTGCGCAACGTCTCATGGATCACCTCGCGCTGGCGGCGCTGATAATCCGCGCTCATTTCACGTGCATAACCGCCCTTGGTTTCGGCCGTTGCTAATTCTTCACTCTTCACCTCGATAAAGGTCGCGCCAAGACTTTCGACTTGTTCCTTGACCGCCGGGCGCACATCAAAGGCCGAGACCAGCGCGCCAAGCCGCCGCGCGGTCGCGATGGCTTGAAGTCCCGCGACGCCAGCGCCTAATATCACCACGCGCGCGGCCGGAATCGTGCCCGCCGCCGTCATCATCATCGGCAACATGCGGCCGAACGCGCCCGCGGCATCCAAGACCGCCTTGTAGCCAGCGACATTACTTTGTGATGACAGTGCATCCATGGTCTGAGCGCGGCTAATGCGGGGGACAAGCTCCATCGCAAAGGTCGTGACCCCGCGCTTGGCATAGTCCTCGACCTGAGCCCGCCGATAGAGCGGTTGCAGCAGCCCGATCAGGACGGTGCTTTTCTTCATCAGGCCGAGTTCATCGGGGCCGCCCTCGGCCTCGGTCATCGGGCACTGAACCTTCAGCACGAGGTCGGCTTCGTCATAAAGGGCGGCCGTGCCGGGTACGATGCGCGCGCCCACAGCCTGAAGTGCGGCGTCCGAAATCGACGCCTGTTCGCCGGCCCCCGCCTCCACCAGCACCTCGACGCCGAGCGATACAAACCGTTTTACCGAATCGGGCGACGTGGCCACCCGCGTCTCGCCGGCACGTATTTCCTTCGGAATGCCGATTTTCATTCAAGACCCTCTGGGCACGACTCGGCCCCTTGTGAGCGCCGGGACAATGCCCCTTCGGCTTCGGTTTGTGAAGCCGCGCCGATCGGCCTAGAAGGCGGCCGGCACCCCCGCCTTCGCGAGCGCCTTGGTCTGCCGGCGTTCGAGCCCAGCCGCGTCGAACCCCTCGATCAGCGTTTCGAACAATCGGCGCCAATTGAGCTCCGCGTTGAGATGCATGAAAACCGAGCCCAGCCCGATCGCGGAGCGATCCAACAAGACAAATTCACGCGGCGGGGCGACACCGCCGAGCCGCCGCACCTCCCGATGCACATTCGCCGCCACTTCGGCGCCATAGCGCACGCCGGCGCCCTCATCGATTCGGCGGCGCCGGTCCTCAAGCAGCGGAGCGTAAAGATAGCGCGCCCATAGATTGAGCGCCTCGACCATCGCGCGGCTTAAGCCCTTGAAACCCCAAATCTCATAGGCAGCCACTGCGGCGGCTTCGTCGTTCGCTTCAATGGCGCGATAGAGCGCAATCACACCGCCGACAAAACGTGGCGAGAACACCCTGATACAGCCGAAATCGAGCAAATTGAGTTCGCCCTCATCGGTTGCGTTATAATTGCCAAGATGCGGATCGCCATGCAGAACGCCATAGCGATAAAACGGCACATACCACGCGTGAAAGAGGCGCTCGGCCAATCGATTCCGTAGATCTTGATCGGCGTCTCGAAAGGCGAGTAGTGATTCGCCGTCGAGCCAGTTCATGGTGATCAGGCGCTTGGTCGAAAGCGCGGGAACAACATCGGGCACGCGAACGCCTTCGACGCTATCGAGCATCCCGGCATAGAGCCGCATGTGGCTTGCCTCGCGCTCATAGTCGAGTTCCTCGCGAAGCCGTGCTGCGATCTCCTCGAGGATATGTCGTGTGTCGATCGCCGGGTCGTAACGCCGATAGAGCCCGAAGATGAAGCGAAGTTGGGCAAGATCGGCTTGGACGGTGGACGCCATGTCGGGATATTGCAGCTTGCACGCGAGCGCCTTGCCATTGAGCGCGACCGCGCGGTGAACCTGACCGAGCGAAGCCGCGGCCGCCGCCTCGGGCTCGAAAGAGCGAAATCGTTTCGGCCATTCCGGCCCCAACTCGCTCGCCATGCGCCGTCTGACGAAGGCATAGCCCATGGATGGTGCTTGCGATTGGAGCGTCGAGAGCTCCCGCACATAATCTTCCGGCATGGCCTCGGGCACGGTGGCCATGAGTTGCGCCACCTTCATCAACGGCCCCTTCAGCCCGCCGAGCGCGCGGCGCAATTCAGCGGCATTCTTGGCCCGATCCTTGGGCAAACCGAGATAACGCTGGCCGGCCATGCGCGCGCCCACGCCGCCGAGCGTGGCGCCGACTTTGGCGTAGCGCCGCACCCGGCCGCTGAAGTGATCGCGCTCGTCTCGATCGGACACCATCAACCTAGGACATCAAAGTTCGGTCTCGAGCTCATCAATCAGGCCCGAAATCACGCCAAGACCCTTTGACCAGAATTTCGGATCGCTGGCATCGAGGCCAAAGGGAGCCAGAAGCTCCTTATGCCTGAGCGTCGAACCGGCGCGTAACATGGTGAGATATTTCTCCTGAAAGCCCCGCGCCGCGTCTTGGTAGACGGCATAAAGCGCATTGACCAGGCAATCGCCAAACGCATAGGCGTAAACGTAGAAGGGCGAATGGATGAAGTGCGAGATATAGGCCCAATAGGGACGATAATCGTCGTTGAAGTGGATGGCGGGGCCTAGGCTCTCGCGCTGTATCGAAAACCAAATCTCGCCAATCGCCTCGGGCGAGAGTTCGCCCTTGCGCCGTTCATCGTGCATGCGTCGCTCGAAGTCGCAGAACGCGACCTGACGCACCACCGTGTTGATCATGTCCTCAACCTTGCCGGCGATCATGACACGCCGGCGCTTCTTGTCGGTCTCGGCGTTTAACAGGCTGCGGAAGGTCAGCTGCTCGCCAAACACCGAAGCCGTCTCGGCCAGCGTCAAGGGCGTCGACATCATCAAGGGACCATTCGGGCCTGAAAGCACATTGTGCACGCCATGGCCAAGCTCATGCGCGAGGGTCATGACATCGCGCGTTTTGCCCTGATAATTGACCAGCAAATAGGGATGCGCGCTCGGCACCGTGCCGTGCGCGAAGGCGCCGCTGGCCTTGCCAGGGCCGATGGGCGCGTGAATCCAATTTTCATCGAAAAACCGCTTGCCGATCTTCGCAAGCTCAGGCGAGAACGCGGCATAAGAGGTCAACACGGTTTCGATCGCTTCGGGCCAGGGAATGACCCGATCGTCATCATCGGGCAGCGGCGCCGAGCGATCATAATATTCGAGTTTGTCGAGCCCGAGCCAACGGGCCTTCAACGCGTAATAGCGGTGCGATAGATTGGGATAGGCCGCGCGCACCGCGCTGGTCAGCGCATCGACCACCTCGTCTTCAACCTGATTTGAAACATTGCGCGACGAGATTGGCAATTTGTAGCCGCGCCAACGATCGTCGATTTCCTTCTCTTTGATCAGCGTGTTGAACACCAGCGCGAAGAGCCGAATATTGTCATTCAGGACGCCGCTCAAGGCCGTGCCCGCCTCGCGCCGAACCGTACGGTCCTTGTTCGAAAGTAAATTGAGCACTTCGGACGTCGTGAGCGATTTGCCGCCTATTGTGCAGCGCAAGCCCGCGAGCGTTTCATCGAACAGACGGCTCCATGCGGCGGTACCGACCACGTTGCGCTCGTGCAGGAGTTTTTCCACCTCATCGGAGAGTTGATAGGGTTGGAAGGCGCGGGTATCTCTGATCCATGGCTTGAAGCGCGCAAGACGACACGCGGTCAGAATCTTTTGCAAGGACGCCTCTTCGATCTTATTGATCTCAAGCGTCACGAACAGGAGATCGGTCGAAATATCCGACACGCGCTCTTGGATCGTCTGATTGAAGGTCGCGCGCGCGCTTTCCTGCATGTCCGTGCAGTAATAGAGAAAGCCATAGCTCGAAATACGCCCAAGCATCTCGGACAGGCCTTCATAGGCCTCAAGCACGGTCGCCAAGCCCTCGCCATCAAGCCCATTGAGCTTGCCGGCATAGCGTGCGTTTAGGTCGCGCGCGATTTTGGCGGCGGCGTCGAGATCGGCCGTCAATTTGGGGTCGTTGGTGCCCTTATAAAGATCGTCCAAATTCCAGACCGGCAGGTCGCCGAGGGAGGCCGAGCCCTTTTTTACTGTTTGCGTCATGCCAATTTCTTCGCGCGTCGCCGCGCCTCCTTTTGATTCCTGCTTGGGTAGAGAAGTCTAATCCCATTATGATCAGGCCGAAACCGCGAACGGGCCCGCCGCCATGAGCTATGAAACCTGGCCAAGCCTTCCCGCCATGTTTTTTGCGCAGGCCGACCGGCTGGGTGCGCAGCCATTTCTTTGGGCCAAGCGCAGCAAGGTTTATGCCTCGATCAGCTATAGCGAGACAGCACGCGAGGTGAAGGCGCTGGCGCGGGCGCTTGTGGCGCTTGGGCTTGAGAACGGCGACCGGGTCGTGCTGGTCTCGGAGAATCGGCCCGAATGGGGCATCGCGGATCTTGCGATCATGACCGCTGGCGGCATTGCCGTGCCGGCCTATACCACCAATACCAGCCGCGACCATCGCCATATTCTGACCGATAGCGGGGCCTTGGCGGTGATCGTCTCGACCAAGGCGCTGGCAAAACGCGTGCTGCCGGCCCTGGCCGAGTGCCGTGGCGTGCGCTTTGTTATTATGATCGAGCCGATCGAAACGGGCGGGCTGATCGACGTGCCGATCCATGATTGGGATGGCCTGCTTGCCGCCCAGCGGATCGATGACGATGCGTCGATCGAGGCTCGACTGGCCGCCCTCAAACGCGACGATATCGCGTGCCTGATTTACACCTCGGGCACCGGCGGCAACCCCAAGGGCGTCATGCAACGCCATGAATCGATCATGTATAATTGCAAGGGTGCCAATCTTCTGTTGCAACAGATCGGTCTCGGCGATGACGTGTTTCTTTCCTTCCTGCCGCTTTCCCACGCCTATGAACACACGGCCGGGCTCTATTTTCCGATCTCGATTGGCGCGCAAATTTATTACGCCGAGGGCGTCGAGACGCTGAGCGCCAATTTGATCGAGGCGCGCCCGACCATCATGGTCAGCGTGCCGCGTTTGTTTGAGGTGTTGCGCGCGCGCATTCTTCAAGGCGCCAAACAGAAGGGCGGTTTGCGCTATCGCTTGCTCAATTTGACGTTGTATCTCGGTCGTCGAGCCCAGCTGTCATCGAATCGCCTTTCGCTACCGGCACGCTTGCTGAACCGGCTCTTGGATCGCCTGGTGCGACGCAAGGCGGCGGCGCGCTTTGGCGGACGGCTCAAGGCGATGATCTCGGGCGGGGCGCCCCTGAATATAGATGTCGGGCTCTTCTTTGCGTCGCTCGGACTGCGCCTCTTGCAGGGTTATGGCCAGACCGAGGCCGCGCCGGTGATCGCGTGCAACCCGCCGAACCGCGTGAAGCTGCACACGGTTGGCCCGCCACTCGATGGCGTCGAGGTGAGAATCGCCGAGGATGGTGAAATTCTGGTGCGCGGGCCTTTGGTGATGAGCGGCTATTGGAACGATAGCGCCGCAAGTCGCAATGCGCTGCGCGATGGTTGGCTCCACACCGGCGATGTCGGCCGATTGGATGAAGATGGCTATCTACAAATCACTGACCGCAAGCGCGACGTGATCGTGCTCTCCGGCGGCGATAATGTTTCGCCCCAGCGGCTCGAAGGTATTCTGAATTTGCAAGCCGAGATCGCCCAGGCCATGGCGTTCGGCGATCGTCACCCCTATGTCGTCGCGTTGATCGTGCCCGATGAGAGCTTCGTGCGTGATTGGGCCGCGGCCAATGGCAAGAACGGAGCCATGGCCGAACTCGCCGGCGACGCGGCATTTATCCAGGCGATCGGCGCTGCGGTCGAGCGTGCCAATCGCGACCTGTCCTCGATCGAGCGGATCAAGCGGTTCGTGGTCGCGACCGAGCCGTTCACCACCGACAACAGCCAGATGACGCCAACGCTCAAAGTCCGCCGCCATGAGGTGTTGAAGGTCTATGGCGAGAAGCTTGAGAGGCTCTACCACTGAGCGCGGTTGGGCTGGCGCCAAGGGTCGCCGCCCCCATCCTTCTGGTCTGGGCGCGCGAGTGAGCTAGTATAGGGTTCAGGATTCGCCACCGGAGGGGCCATGGCGCTCGCCGCCGTCTCGCTCGACGACAAATATACGCTCGACCACGGTCAGGTCTTCATGACCGGCACGCAGGCGCTGGTGCGCTTGCCCATGCTCCAGCATGCGCGCGACCGCGCGGCCGGGCTCAACACGGCCTGCTATATCTCGGGCTATCGCGGCTCGCCGCTCGGCAATCTGGATCGCGCCCTCGTTCAGATCAAAACGCATCTGAAGGCGCACAACATTCACTTCCAGCCGGGCGTGAATGAAGATCTGGCCGCGACCGCCGCCTGGGGCACGCAGCAGCTTGGGTTGTTTCCCGGCACCAAATATGACGGCGTTTTCACGCTTTGGTATGGCAAGGGGCCGGGCGTCGATCGCTCGATGGATGCCTTGAAGCACGCCAATAATGCCGGCACGGCGGCCAAGGGCGGCGTGCTCGCGCTTGCCGGCGATGATCATGTCTGCGCCTCGTCCACCCTGCCCCATCAAAGCGAATTCGATTTCATGGCCGCCAATATTCCGGTGCTCAACCCGGCCGGCGTGCAGGAGTTTCTGGATTTCGGGCTCTATGGCATCGCGCTCTCGCGTTATTCGGGCCTCTGGGTTGGTTTCATTTGCGTGGCCGAGACGGTCGATAGCTCCGCGATTGTCTCGCTCGACCCCGATCGTGTGACCATCCGCCTACCCGATGATTACGCCATGCCAGATGGCGGGCTCAATATTCGCTGGCCCGATCCGCCACTTGAGCAAGAGCGGCGCTTGCATGAACACAAAATGGGGGCGGCCCTCGCCTTCGTGCGCGCCAACGGTCTCGATCGCACGGTGATCGATGGTCCAGCGCGACGGATCGGTCTCGTGACCACCGGAAAATCCTATCTCGATGTGCGCCAGGCGCTCGATCTTTTAGGGCTCGATGAAGCCGGCGCAGCGGCTCTTGGCCTGTCGCTCTATAAGGTCGGCATGAGCTGGCCCTTGGAGCCGCAAGGCGCCATGGCCTTTGCCAGCGGGCTCGAAGAACTCATCGTCATTGAGGAAAAACGAAGCCTCATCGAGACGCAGCTCAAAGAGATTCTTTACCCGCTACCAACGGGGCGGCGGCCCCGCATTGTCGGCAAAGAAGATGCGCATGGCCAAACCCTGTTCCCGGTTGTTCACGAACTCAACCCGGTGATGATCGCGCGCGCCATCGCGGCCCGTCTGCCGAACGTGCCCGAAGCCAATGCCGCGCGTCAGCGGCTCGTGGTGATCGAGGCCGAGGAAGAAGCGCGGGCTGTCTTAAGCGGCGGCAAACGCATCGAACGCGTGCCCTATTTCTGCTCGGGTTGCCCGCATAACACCTCGACAAAAGTACCCGAGGGCAGTCGTGCGCTTGCCGGCATCGGTTGCCACTACATGGCGCAGTGGATGGACCGGGAAACCGATACCTACACGCAGATGGGCGCCGAAGGCGCGACATGGATCGGCCAAGCGCCGTTCACCGAGACGCGGCACATTTTCCAGAATCTCGGCGATGGCACTTATTTTCACTCGGGCCTGCTCGCGATCCGCGCGGCGGTTTCGGCCAAGGTCAACATGACCTACAAAATTCTGTTCAACGACGCCGTCGCCATGACCGGCGGGCAACCGATGGATGGCCCGCTGAATGTCGCGATGATCACGAACCAGCTGCGTGCCGAAGGGATTACGCGCATCGCGGTCGTCACCGATGAGCCTGGTAAATACCCCTTCAGCAATGGGTTCGCCGATGGCACGACCGTGCATCACCGCGATGAACTCGACACGGTGCAAAAAGAGCTGCGCGAGGTGGAGGGTGTCTCTGCCTTGGTGTATGACCAAATGTGCGCGACCGAGAAACGGCGCAAACGCAAACGCGGCACGTTGGACGATCCGCCTTGGCGCGTGGTGATCAATCCCGACATTTGCGAAGGCTGCGGCGATTGCAGTTATCAATCGAATTGCCTTGCCGTGGTGCCGGTCGAAACCGAGCTTGGCCGCAAACGCGCGATCGACCAATCCGCCTGCAATAAGGATTTCAGCTGCATCAAAGGTTTTTGCCCAAGCTTCGTCCTCGTCAAAGACGGCCAGTTGATAAAAACGGGACGAACCCAACGCGATGATTTCGCGGCGCGCGTCGAGGCCTTGCCAGAGCCGGAAAAACCGTTGCTTGCCGAACCCTATGGCATCGTCATCGCCGGCGTTGGCGGTATGGGCACGGTGACGATTGGCGCGCTCCTCGGCATCGCGGCGCGCCTTGAGAATAAGGGCGCGACGGTGATCGACAAGATCGGCCTCGCACAAAAATTTGGCGCGGTGACGTGCCATGTCCGGCTCGCGACATCGCAGGATGTGTTGCATGCCCCACGCATCGCGATTGGCGGGGCCTCGCTCCTGCTTGGTGCCGATCTTTTGACCACCGCGACGCCGGATGTCATTGCCCGGCTTGGTGCGGGAAGGAGCCATGCCATCATCAACAGCCATGAGGCCGTGACCGGAGACTTTACCCGCAAACCCGATCTTAGTTTGCCGGGTGCCGAGCTGCACAAGGTGATCGATGGCGCGACGGGGCGGGGGCGCACTGATTTCATCGATCTCACGCGCATGGCGACAGCGCTTTTGGGCGATGCGATCATGACCAACCCGTTGTTGCTTGGTCTCGCTTATCAGAAAGGGCTTATCCCGTTATCGGCAGAAGCGATCGAGCGCGCGATGGAATTGAACGAGGTCTCGGTCGAGACCAATCAGCGTGCCTTCCGCTGGGGCCGCCTCGCCGCCCATGACCCCGATTATGTGGCGCGCGCGTTGGGCGCGGTCTCTGGCGGTGTCGCACCAAAACTCGCTCAGACACTCGATGAGGTGGTTGAATTTCGCGCGAAAGAACTCACCACCTATCAAAACGCCGGCTATGCCAAACGCTACCGCGCGCTCGTCGAGCAGGTGCGGAGCGTCGAGGCCAAGCAAGCGCCGGGGTTCACGGGCCTCGCCGATGCGGTGGCACGCGGCTATCACAAATTGCTCGCCTATAAGGATGAGTATGAAGTGGCGCGGCTCTATACCGATGGCCGCTTCGCCAAACAAATCGCCGGCCAATTCGAAGGTCGCTTCAAGCTTCTATTCAACCTCGCGCCGCCCTTGATCGCGTCGCGCGACCCGGTGACCGGCCATTTGAAAAAGCGTGTCTTCGGGCCGTGGATGGGGCTCGCCTTCCAGGTGATGGCGCGGCTGAAGGGCCTGCGCGGCACGCCATTCGATGTATTCGGCTATACCGCCGAACGGCGCATGGAGCGCCGGCTGATCGGCGAGTATGAAAAAATCGTCGCGCGTTTGTTGGCGTCGCTTGAGCCCGACAAGCACGCACTCGCGGTTGAAATCGCCACCCTGCCGCTTGAGATGCGTGGCTTCGGTCACATCAAAGAAGCCAATGTCGCGCGTGCGCAAGGCGAAGAGGCCCGGCTCATTGCGCTTTACGAGCGCCCAATCGTGCGCGCTTCGGCGGCTGAATGAGCAAGGCTGTCGCGCTGGTGGTCGGTGTCGGGCCTGGGCTCGGCGCATCACTCGGTCGGCGCTTCGGGCGCGAGGGACTGCACGTCGTGCTCGCCGCGCGCCAGCGTGCCCATATCGATCCGGTGATCGAGCAGATCAAGGCGAGTGGCGGCAGCGCCGAAGGCCACACGCTCGATGCGACTGACGAAGCAGCGGTGGACAAACTGTTCTGCGGGCTCGATGCCTCTGGCATGGCGCTCGACCTGGCGGTTTATAATGCCAGCGGGTTCATGCGCGCCAGCATCTTGGACGCAAGCGCCGCTGAATTTGAGCGCGGCTGGCGTGTTGGTTGTTTCGGCGGATTTTTGATCGGGCGCGCGGCGGCGCAACGCATGGCCAAGCGCGGCGCAGGCACCATCATTTTCACCGGCGCAACCGCTTCAAGACGCGGCAGCGCGCAGTTTTTCAATTTCGCGGTCGGCAAATTCGGGCTTCGCGCTTTGGCCGAAAGCATGGCGCGTGAATTGCAACCTAAGGGCGTGCATGTCGCGCATGTCGTGATCGACGGCCAAATTCAATCTGAGCGCTATGCCCACCTCGCCAAAGAACGCCCGCCCGATGGCATGCTCGAGCCCGACGCCATCGCCGAGAGCTATTGGCAGCTCCATCGCCAGCACCGCAGCGCCTGGACCTTCGAGCTCGAAGTGCGCCCCTGGGTGGAGAAGTTTTAGCGCCCCCCGCACTTCTTCTTTCTCGTCATGCCCGGACTTGATCCGGGCACCCAGTCCTTTCGTAGAGACCGCGTGACCTAAGACCTGGATTGCCGGGTCAAGCCCGGCAATGACGATAAAAAAGAGCGTTAGTCGGTGTTTACGCTTTTTTATTCGCTGATCTCTTTGTCCCAAACTTTTTCGGGTAAAGGCAAGCCGCCGAGTTCGGCGTCACCAAGGCGCGTGATTGGTGCGAGGCCGAGCGTGCCAATGATGTGTTCGAGCTGGCGCGTGTGCTAAGCGATGTGCCAAGCGGTTCGTTCCAACACACCGTGAATGGGTTGGGTACCGTAATAGGTGCGCACGGTTTGATCGCCCGACACGGTTGGGAATGTCGCCGCCCAAATTTCGAAGCGCGATAGAGTCTCTTTGATTTGCACGGAGACTGTCGCGGCAAGACGCGATGCACCCTCAGGCCGTTTGAGGAAATAGTCGAAACTCAGCTCGTCTCCGCGCGCGCTGGCAAGAAACCCTTCGACGATCATCGCGATGTGAAAACCGATATCGCCATAGCTACGGTCGGGTCGGCCTTCGATCGGTTGCTCAAAGCTCGGCGCTGGGATTTGTTCAGCCAGCGCGCCTGCTGCGCGCAATAAAGCCCGCACGCGAACAATCAGCGTGGCGATTGGCAGACGTTCGCGTCGCCAGGACACACCAACAAAGCGCGCGACCTCATCGAGCTCTTGACCGAAACAAAACCGATTGCCCTGCGCGATGACCGGCACTGAACGCGCGCCGAGACGATCCAGCTCCGCCATCGCGCCCGAGACGGCCCGCACATTGATCGAGTCGAACGCGATGCCATGCGCAGTCAAAAACTCTTTGGCCTTCAGGCAAGAGGTGCAACCGGGCTGCCAATAGAGGCGAAAGGGCTCGATCATATGGCTATCAGTACTTATGTCCCTGACCGGCGGGGCTTTCGGTAAATTTTTGTTTCTGCTCGGCGCTGGCTTCCTTTTGATGCTTTTTGCGCCACTCGTCATAGGGCATGCCATAGACGATCTCACGCGCCTCGGGGTCGCTCATGGCAACGCCCTGCTCCTCGGCCGCCGCGCGATACCATTTGGACAGGCAATTTCGGCAGAACCCGGCCAAATTCATCAGGTCGATGTTCTGGACGTCGTTACGTTCGCGGAGGTGCTGGACGAGGCGGCGGAACGCCGCAGCCTCAAATTCGGTGGTGGTTTTCTGATCCATCTCATGGCTCCCATGCAAGAAGCGATTGGCGGACAGCGCCATTGCTGACGTAATGTTGGAGCGGCGACCGTGCTTTGCCAACCCCCGGCGGCGCCGATATGGCTATTCCTGGGGGTGGTCCGTCCGCGATGCCCGCCCCCGCCCAGGCAATCACCCCCCCAATAGTGCCATGAGCACGAGCCAAAGCGCGGCCCGCTTCGGCGCGCTGGCGCTCGCGATCGGCATTATCGGCATCTCGTTTTCGCCGATTTTTGTCAAACTCTCCGAGGTCGGCCCCACGGCGACCGCGTTCTACCGCATGGGCTTTGCCCTACCGGCCATGGGCCTTTGGGTCATGCTCGAATCGCGCGGCCCGGTGGTGCGCCGCGAGGTGGCGCGGCGCGATTGGTGGTTGCTGGTGCTGTGCGGCGCCCTCTTCACCGCCGATCTCATTTGCTGGCATAGCGCCATCCGCATGACCAGCGTCGCCAATGCGACGTTCCTCGGCAATCTCGGCACGCTCGTCGTGTCGCTCGGGGCCTGGCTGATCCTGCGTGAGCGCGTCACCTTGGGATTTGCGCTTGGCATGGCGTTGGCGCTCGGTGGCGTCGGGATGCTGATGGGGTCGAGTGCGTCCGGATCGCCCGGCGATCTGGCAGGCGATGGCATGGGCGTTCTCACCGCGGTGTTTTACGGCAGCTATTTGTTCGTGGTGAAGATCGCGCGTGATCGCGGCCTGCCGACCGGGCTCATCATGGGTGTCAGCGGGGCCATCTCAACCATCGGGTTCATCATCGTCGCACTCGCGCTCGGCGAGAAAATTATTCCAGAAACCTTGTTCGGCTGGGCCATGCTGGTCGGCATTGCGCTGATCACGCAGGCGGGCGGCCAGAGCCTGGTTACGGTCGCCATGCGCCATCTACCGGCGACGATGGTTTCGGTCTCACTCTTGATGAACCCGGTGCTCTCGGCGGTGTTTGCCTGGGCCCTATTGGCCGAGCATTTGACGATGTTGCAAGGGGCCGGCTGCGCGGTGGTCTTCATCGGCATGCTCATTGCGCAACGGCTCAACCGCCCGGGCAAGCGACCATGAGCGAACGCACGGTCAGCGGCGCGCTCCGACCGAGCACGGATGCCTTGCCGTGGCTCGTTTGGGGCGCGGCCGCCACGCTCTATGGCTTCGGACAGATCGTCCGGCATTCGCCCTCGGCGATGATCGACCCCTTGATGCGCGACTTCGCGATCGACGCCACATCGTTCGGGCTGATTGCGTCGATCTTTTGGTACGCCTATGCGGCGCTCCAATTGCCGGGCGGCTTTCTGCTCGATCGCTATGGTCCGGCGCGCGTCATGAGCGGCGGCGCTTTGGTCACCGGCTTTGGCTGTTTGATCTTCGCGCTCGCGCCGAACGATTCGATCGCGCTGATCGCGCGGTTCCTGATGGGGGCCGGCATGGCGACGAGTTATGTCGGCTGTTTGAAATCAGCCAGCCAGTGGTTCGCGCGCCATCGTTATTCAACCTTGGTTGGTTTCTCCGTGCTGGCGGGCATGACGGGTGCGATCATCGGCCAGGCGCCGATGGCGGCGTTGGTCGGCGTCGTCGGCTGGCGCACGGTGGCGTTCGGGTTTGCCGCCTTTTCCGTGCCGGTTGCGCTCATTCTTCTGCTCTCGGGGCGCGCACGACTGCCCGATGAAGCAGCCCCGCCGCGCCTCAAGGAGCTGTTCGCGATGCTCGGCGACGCAGCGCGCTCACGCCAAGTGTGGCTCGCGGGCCTTAATAACCTCGGCACCACGGCGCCGATCGTCGCGTTCAGCCTCTGGGGTGTCGCCTATTATATGCAGGTGTTTGGCCTATCACGCCCGGAAGCCGCGACCTATAGCTCGACCATCTTGATCGGATGGGCGATCGGCTCGCCGATCATCGGTTATCTCTCCGCGCGAATGCGCCGGCGCCGACCGGTCACGTTGATCTGTTCGGCGGCTGGCGTTTTAATTTGGCTTCTGGTGATTTTCGTGATGCCCGATTTGCCGCGGGCGACCCACTATATTTTTCTGTTCGCGCTCGGCCTCGCCAGCGGTCTGGTCTCGGTCACCTTCTCGCTTGCGGCCGAGCACGGGCCGCCGCGTGCGCCGGGTGTTTCAAGCGCCATGGTCAATACGCTCGTGATGGCCGGTGCCGCGCTCTCCCAAGGTATTGTCGGCGTGGTGCTAGACGCGCAATGGGATGGCGTCATGCGCGGCGGAATTCGCCTCTATGACGAAGGCGCGTTCCATCGAGCGTTCCTTCTGCTACCCGCGATGGCGGGAGGGGGGCTGCTCGCGGCCTGTTTTGTGCGCGAGACCTATGCGAGGCTCAAGAATGAGGCCGCGCCCCACGCGGCTTTGGCCGATCCGGAGTCGCCATGAGCGAAGCCAAACGCGCGCTATTGCGCCGATTGTTCAACGCGGCTGTCGCGGCCGCCGCGCCCGAACGCTGCATGCCCGCTTGTTTGCCCGCACCACCCAAAGGCCGCACCATCGTCGTCGGCGCGGGCAAGGGCGCGGCGGCAATGGCGCGCGCGGTTGAAGATCATTGGAGAGGACCGCTCGAAGGCCTTGTCGTTACGCGCTATGGCCATGGCGTGCCGACCTCACGCATCGAGGTGGTCGAGGCCGCGCACCCGGTGCCCGATGCCGCCGGCTGCGCGGCAGCCCAACGCGTTCTCGATTCCGTGCGCGGCCTGAGCGACGACGATCTCGTGCTTTGTCTGATATCGGGTGGTGGCTCTGCTTTACTCGCGCTACCGATCGAGGGCGTGACGCTGGATGACAAGCGCGCGGTGACGGGGGCGCTGCTTCGCTCAGGCGCGACCATTCATGAAATCAACGCGGTGCGAAAACATCTCTCGGCGATCAAAGGTGGACGGCTCGCCGCCGCGGCCTACCCCGCGCGCGTGATGACCGTCGTCATTTCCGATGTGCCGGGCGATGATCTGTCGGTGATCGCCTCGGGCCCAACCGTGCCCGACCCCTCGACCTTTGCGGACGCGCGCGCTGTGCTGGCCAAATATCGGATTACACCGCCCCCAAGCGTGGCCCAGCATCTCATGGCCGCGCGTGAGGAAAGCCCGAAGCCGGGCGACCCACGCCTCGCGCGCGCCGAAGCGCGGCTTGCGGCAACACCCGCCGGCGCACTCAAGGCGGCGGCGGCGGCGGCACGCGACGCCGGCTATGAGCCGGTTATTCTCGGCGATGCGATTGAGGGGGAGGCCCGCTTGGTCGCGGCCGACCAAGCCGCGCGCGCGCTCAAGGTCGCGCCGGGCACCGCGCTGATTTCGGGCGGTGAGACCACGGTCACGGTCAAAGGCAAGGGCCGAGGGGGCCGAAACGCCGAGTTCGCGCTCGGCCTTGCCCTTGCGCTCAATGGCCGCGCCGGTATTCATGCCATTGCCTGCGATACCGACGGCATTGACGGTACGGAGGACAATGCTGGCGCGCTGGTGACGCCCGACACGCTTAAGCGGGCCGCTGGCCTCGGTCTCGATGCCGCCGCCAACCTCGCCGAAAACGACGCCTATGGCTTCTTCGCGGCGCTCGGCGATTTGGTCGTTACAGGCCCGACACGCACAAACGTTAACGATTTTCGCGCCATTCTGATTGATGCTGATTAGGATTCACCCGAGTCGCTCCACGATCCGAAGGTTGCCCCACCCGCCATGATGCGCCACCGCAAAGCCAAAATTGTCGCCACCCTCGGGCCGGCAAGCTCCGACGCCGCGATGATCCGCACGTTGTTCGAGGCTGGCGTTGACGTGTTCCGCCTCAATTTCAGCCATGGGGCCCACGATGAGCACAAGGCTCGGCTCGACGCCATTCGCGCGGTCGAGGCCGAAGTCGGCCGGCCGATCGCGATTCTGGCTGATCTACAGGGGCCGAAAATTCGGGTCGGCGCGTTTCAATCGGGCAAGGCGACCCTCAATCCGGGCGCACGGTTCCGCCTCGACCTCGACCCGGCACCAGGCGATGCAACGCGCGCACTTCTGCCGCACCCTGAGATTTTTGCCGCGCTCAAACCGGAGACCGACATTCTGCTCGACGATGGTCGCATTCGGCTCAAGGTTGAGACCATCGGCGCCGACTTCGTGGAAACAATCGTGGTGGTTGGCGGTGAGATTTCGGATCGCAAGGGTGTCAATCTGCCGCGCCTCGCGCTGCCAGTATCGCCGCTGACCGAAAAGGATCGGCGCGATCTTTATTTCGCGCTCGAACTTGGTGTCGATTGGATCGCGCTTTCATTTGTCCAGCGCCCCGAAGACGTGGCCGAAGCGAAAAAATTGATTCAAGGCCGCGCCAGCGTCATGACCAAACTCGAAAAGCCGGCGGCCCTCGCCCAACTCGATGAAATCATCCAACTATCGGATGCGCTGATGGTGGCGCGCGGCGATCTCGGCGTCGAGCTTGACCCCGAAGACGTGCCGATCGAACAAAAACGCATCGTGCGCGATTGTCGACGCGCCGGTAAACCGGTGGTGGTCGCGACGCAGATGCTCGAATCGATGATCCGCGCGCCGGCGCCGACCCGGGCCGAAGCATCGGATGTCGCGACCGCCGTCTATGATGGGGCGGACGCGCTGATGCTTTCCGCCGAGACGGCCTCAGGCTCCTACCCGCGCGAAGCCGTCACGATGATGAACCGCATTATTGAGCGCGTTGAGCGCGATGCCGATTATCGCCGCCAGCTCGAGAGCCAACACGCGGACCCCGAAGCGACCGCGGCGGATGCCATCACCGCCGCTGCCTCGCAAGTTGCCGATACCATCAGGGCGGCCTGTATCGTGACCTACACGAGTTCAGGGTCTACCGCCTTGCGGGCCGCCCGCGAGCGGCCCTCTGTGCCGGTCCTCGCTTTAACGCCGTCTCGCGCCACCGCTCGCCGCCTCGCCCTGACTTGGGGCGTTCATTGCGTTGAAACCGAAGATGCGCGGAGCTTTACCGAGATGGTGGAAAAAGCCGCCAAGGTGGCCCGTGAACAAGAAATCGCGAAGCCGGGTGAACGGATCGTGGTGACCGCCGGCGTGCCGTTTGGCACACCGGGCGCAACCAATATCCTGCGCATCGCGTGGGTCGGTGGCTGAGCGGTCTTATATTTCCTGCGATTTCAACTTGGCCTTGAGGCGCTGAATGATCGCCGGCACGTTTTGCAGGTGTGGATGCACCGCGAGCGCCTTCTCGAACGCGTCGAGCGCCTTGGCTTCGTTGTCAATCTGGCTATAGATCAGGCCGAGGCCGAATAACGCGCCGAAATGGCGCGGTTCAAGCGTAAACGTCTTCTCACAATCGGCGATCGACTTATCATATTCGCCCATCATGAAATAAAGTGTCGCGCGCTTGTTCCACCCTTCGGCAAATTCCGGTCGGGCCGCGATGACCGAATTGAAATGACTGAGCGCGGCACCAAACGAGTGCATTTGCATATAGATCGACCCTTGCGTGAGGAGCTTGTCGATCTCCTCGTCGCCCGATTCCATCCATATGCCCCAGATCGCCTGCTCGGCATTGCCGACCTCGCTTAGATCGCCAGTGCTTTTGAGTGTCTCGAATAGCGGTTCAAGACGTGGGTCGCGCTGATCGGCGTGAAGCGGCGCCGCCAATACCAAGGCAGCGACAAAAACAAGAAGCGGGAGGACGTAGCCCATATCAAATACTAGACCAAATTGCCGCGTCGGGCGACAGCCTGGACGCGGATTTCAATGCGACGCGTCGTGCTTCAAGGCGGCCGGGCGCAAGCCGCCGGTCGCCCAATCCAAGAGCTCGACCGTATGGAGAATAGGCAAGGCCGTGCCAGCCCGGATTTGTAAGATACACCCAATATTGCCGGTGGCGACTGCAACAGCCCCGGTTCGCTCGATATTGGCGACCTTGCGGTCTCGCAGTTGAGCGGAAAGCTTCGGTTGCAGAAGGTTATAGGTGCCGGCTGAGCCACAGCAAAGATGACCATCGGGAACGTCTTCAACGCGAAAGCCTACACTCTGAAGCAACCGCTTCGGCGCGTCCGTAATCTTCTGGCCATGCTGCAGGGAACACGCCGCGTGATAGGCGAGCCGAAGCCCGCCCACATCGCGCTCGGGCCGCAATGAAAGATCGGCAAGAACTTCGCTCACATCGCGCGCGAGACCAGCGATGGTGGCGGCGCTTTCGGCCAATTCCGAATCATGGCGTAACAAGAAGCCATAATCCTTGAGCGTGGTACCGCAACCCGACGCATTGGCGATGACGGCGTCGAGCCCGCGCGCGCGTTGTTCTGCCATCAGGGCGTGAACATTGCGCCGCGCATGGACCAAAGCCGCCTCTTCCTGGCCCAAATGGTGCGGGAGAGCACCACAACAGCCGAGGTCCTTCACGATGACAATTTCGCAGCCATGGCGCGTTAGAAGGCGCGTTGTCGCCTCATTGATTTCGGGCGAAATCACGCGCTGCACGCAACCCGTCAACAACGCGACGCGTTTCACGCGCCGGCCTTTGGCCGGAATCACTTGCGGGTGGTCGAGTGCGGTTGGCGGTGCGGGCGCGGCGAGGAGCTTGGCCATGGAGCCCAAAGGCCCGGGGATCAATCGCGCGATCGGCGCAAAGGGTTGTGCCATGAGCAAGGCAAGACGAAACATGGTTGGCCGGGGCAGCAGCCAGCCCAAGGCGGCACGCACGAGGCGATCCCACAGCGGCCGACGATGCGTATGCTCGATGCGAGCCCGGGCGCCGTCGATCAAATGCATATAGTCGACGCCCGAGGGACAGGCCGTGGTGCACGAAAGGCAGGACAAGCAGCGATCGAGATGATGAGTGATCGCGTCATCGGCCGGTCGGCCGGATTCCAACATGTCCTTGATCAAATAGATTCGGCCGCGTGGACTGTCGCGCTCATCGCCAAGCAAATTGTATGTCGGACAGGCCGGAAGGCAGAAACCGCAATGCACGCAGGTGCGCAGGATCCCTTCCGCGATTTTTAGGTCAGGGTCGGCAGCGAGCTTGGCGGGATCGAAATGGGTCTGCATGGCGCGCTATACGCCCTCATACATACGGCCGCGATTCAAGATCGCACGCGGATCGAAGCTTAGTTTGAGCCGGCGGCTCAGGGCATCGAGCGCGGGTTCCGGCGGCTCAAAGACCGCGACGCGAGCTCGCGCGTCGTCGTTTGCGCGAAACAAGGTCGCGTGCCCACCGAGCCCAGAAAGCGCGCCGCGTACGGCCGCCGCACGAGCATCAACTTCCTTGGGCACCATCAGCCAAATCAGGCCGCCGCCCCAATCATGATAAAGCTGCGCGTCCGGTATTTCCCGCTTGAGGCGCTTATGCGCTTCCGCGCCGGCCGCGGGCGGCACGGAGATGCGCCACAACGGATCGGTTGAACTTGAAAACGGCGAGACGTCTCGTATCGCGGCCCAGAAACGGTGCGCAGCCTCACCGTCGATCGCGCTTACCTCACCCTGTTTGCCAAGCAGATCACGCAAGGCGACGGCGCGTGCTTTGACCGAAGGGGCGACGCCTTCGATTCGAATCGCCGTGCAAGACGATGCCCCAAGAGGCGCAATCCGTGTCGCGACGTCGGCGGGCAAAAAGGCGGCCGCCGACACTTCATAGGGGCTCGCCAAAGCAGAACCAAGAGCCGCCATCGCAGAGTCGGGCGCGAGACCGGCGAGGCACAGGGTCGTTGTGGCTTCGGGCGCCGGAAGCACCTTGATGGTGACCTCGGTCATCGCCACCAGCGTGCCATAGGACCCGGCGATGATTTTGCACAGATCGTAACCGGTCACGTTCTTGACCACTTTGCCGCCCGCCTTGAACGCCTCGCCACGCCCGTTCACGGCACGAAAGCCGAGGAAATGATCGCGCGCGGCGCCCGCCTTCAAGCGACGTGGCCCGGCGAGATTGCAAGCGAGCGCCCCACCGAGCGTGCCATGCCCAACGCCCGCACCATAAAGCGGACCAAAATCAGGTGGCTCGAACGCCAGCATTTGCCTAGCCGCGCCGACCGCGGCCTCGACCTCGGCAAGCGGCGTACTAGGGCGCGCGGTCAGCACCAATTCCTCCGGCGCATAATCGACAATGCCCGTCAGGCGCGAGAGATCGACCACGGCAGCGGCCGCAACAGGCCGGCCAAGACCACGCTT
The DNA here is from genome assembly GCA_009691045.1 of Alphaproteobacteria bacterium. GTDB lineage: Bacteria > Pseudomonadota > Alphaproteobacteria > UBA828 > UBA828 > SHWC01. Next base: position 56,248 of record SHWC01000007.1, read on the forward strand.
GGTACCTTTACCGATAAGCTCCAGCGGACGGCTTGACGCGGCCGCCTCGGTGACCAGTGCGGCGAGTTCGTCCTCATCCGCCGGATAGAGCACATTGTCGTGAGCCACGATGCGCGCGTCCTGCTCAGAATCTCGGCAGATCGGGGAACGGGACCTGGCCGCGATGCACATGCATCTGGCCAAGCTCGGCGCAGCGTCGCAGCGTCGGGAATACTTTGCCCGGGTTCAACAAACCATCGGGGTCGAACGCACATTTCACGCGCATCTGTTGATCGAGGTCGGTCTGATCGAACATGGTCGACATCAGATCGCGCTTCTCGACGCCGACACCATGTTCGCCGGTCAAAACACCACCGACTTCGACACAAAGCTTTAGGATCTCCGCGCCGAGCGCTTCGGTCTGCGCAAGCTCGCCCGGCTTGTTGGCGTCATACATGATCAGCGGGTGCAGATTGCCATCGCCGGCGTGAAACACATTGGCTACCTGCAGGCCAAAGCTGCGCGATAGCTCGCCGATGCGGCGCAGCACTTCGGGCAGGCGGCCGCGCGGAATCGTACCGTCCATCACATAATAATCGGGCGCGATGCGGGCCGTAGCGGGGAACGCCGATTTACGCCCCAGCCAGAAGCGCAGGCGTTCCGCTTCGCTGGTGGAGATTCGGAGCGAGCTCGCCCCGCAACCCTCGGCAATGTCTTTGACGACGCCGACCAGATGATCGACCTCAGCCGGCGGCCCATCGAGTTCGCAAATCAACAAGGCCTCGACGTCCATCGGGTAGCCGGCATGGCAAAACGCTTCTGTGGCGTGAATCGCCGGCCGATCCATCATCTCAAGCCCGGCCGGGATGATGCCACCGCCGATGATGCGCGCGACGCAAAGCCCGGCGGCCACGCTCGACGGAAAACCGATCAGAAGGGCCCGCGCGGTTTCAGGCTTTGGCACAATACGCACGGTCACTTCGGTAATGATGCCGAGAAGACCTTCCGAGCCCGTGATAAGGCCAAGCAGATCGTAGCCGGGCGCCTCGAAGGCCTTGCCGCCGAAACGCACCACCTCGCCGCCGATCAAGACCATCTCGACGCCGAGCAGATTGTTGGTGGTGAGGCCGTATTTCAGACAATGCACACCGCCGGAATTCTCAGCGACATTGCCGCCGATTGAACAGGCGACTTGGCTCGATGGATCGGGCGCGTAATAGAAGCCGGACGCTGCAACGGCATGGCTCAGAGCCAGATTAGCGACGCCCGGTTGGGTCACGACACAACGATTGGCGTAATCGATTTCAAGAATGCGGTTGAGCCGGCTGACACCGACGGTAATGCCGTCAGCCAAAGGTAGCGCGCCGCCCGAAAGACCGGTGCCGGCACCGCGCGGCACGATCTTGGCGCCCCGCTCAGCGCAAACTTTGAGAACGGCCGAAACTTCGGCGGTTGACCGCGGCAGAACCACGGCGAGCGGCAATTGACGGTAGGCGCTCAGACCATCGCACTCGAAGGCACGCAGCGAGGTCGCGTCGTCGATCACGGCATCGGCGCCGGCGACCGCCCGAAGTGCCGCGACGAGCGCGCGGCGCGTGGCGATGATCCGACTATCGGGTTCGGGCATCTTCACGGCACAAATCCCCCTCGCGCCCCTGGCGGGGCGTCATGAACGACGCGTCAGATCATGGTGGGGGTGGGGCCGGCGAACGTCAACTGACCGCGGCGGCGCCTAGAGCGTGATCCAGCCAGATTGAACCAGCTGCGCCGGAGGAATTTTACGCCGCAGGGAGAAGCAGGGCGAAGCGCGTAGCGGAACCTACGGGCGAGCCCTGAGACGATCACACGGCGCAAAAGGCCCCGGCCCGGCGGGTTGCGTCGTGTCGGGCGCCCGCGGCGTTGCGCCGCTTGACCGATGCCCCGGCATCGCTCGTCGCGACGCGCCTGGCGGATCGCCTCGACACGATGCAACGCAGATGATTCAATCTGGCTGGATCACGCTCTAACCCTGGCGGGCCTTGAAGCGCGGGGCTTTCTTGTTGATGACGTAGACGCGCCCCTTACGGCGGACGACCTGGCAGTTCTTGTGCCGGATCTTGGCGGAACGCAGCGAGTTAACAACCTTCATAGCCGGACCGCTTGCGCTGGGGTTTCGCGTGGCGGCGCACCATAGGGAGGTACCCCCTTCCTGTCAACCTGCGGCCTGGGGTGGCGGCCGTCTGGGGCGTTGGCGTTTCCGCCGCCAATCGGCATAATCGCGCGGCCATGACAGGAAACACCCCCTCGCCAGACGAAGATCAACACCCTTTGGCCGAACGGGCGATCGAACGAGTGATCTTTGCCAGCCGCTGGCTCATGGCACCGTTCTATCTCGGGCTGGTGGTTTCTCTTGCCCTTTTGATGATCAAGTTTGTCCAGGAGTTGATCGAGGTTGTCCCGGAGGTGTTTCACCTCAAGGATACCGAGATCATCATGAGCGTGCTGAGCCTGATCGATCTTTCGCTCGCCGGCAATTTGCTCCTGATGGTGATTTTCGCGGGCTATGAGAACTTCGTCTCGAAGATCGACGTGGCGCGTCACAAAGATCGGCCAGAATGGATGGGCACGGTCGATTTCAGCGGGCTCAAGCTCAAATTGATCGCGTCTATCGTGGCGATTTCAGGAATACATTTGCTGAAATCGTTCATGAACATCGCGGAGATGGATAAAGATAACCTGATGTGGTTGGTCATCATTCATGCGACGTTCGTGGGGTCAGGCGTTTTGCTTGCATTGATGGATCGCCTGACGGGGCATTCGGGGCCCAGCAAGCAAAATAAAGATACGAATTCCTAGCGCGCCGGTTTGCTCGACGGCTTCATGGCGTGAACCCTAAACACGCCAATTTCGCCCTCCTCCATTACGCGCAATCGGGCGAGCCATAGGGCAAGCTCATAGGTCAACGCCGCGCCAAGGCGCCGATCAAAATTCTTGTGCCGCAAGGTTTCAGCGAATTTGGCCCAGCCCATGGTCGCCAGATGGCGCATTTCGTTGCTGATATCCTCGACGATGCGCACGTCGAAGCCTGTGCTTTGTAGCGCTGTCTTAATTTCATCAGGCGTCGTGAGGTTTACGGGCCCAGGCTCGAGCTTGAGCCACTCTTGGAACGCTGGCGTGTCGCGCCGCGCGCCGATCGAAAAATAGTCCTTGAAAAGGAAATGACCGCCCAGACGCAGCGCGTCGAACACGGCCGTTTAGAGCGCGGGCTTGTCGGGAATCGTGTGCAAGGAATCGACGGAAACGATCGCGTTGCAGCTATTGCGCTTCAATGATGGCGCGGCCGGATCATAGGCTTGGATCGGTGCACGCTTGGCCAAGCCCGTGATCGTCGAAAGCTCCATGCCAGCTTCCGCCAACTCGGGATTGCTTTCATAACCGGTCACCCACGCGCCCGTGGCACTCGCCATCGCGCGGGATACCCCGCCAAGACTTGCGCCGAGATTGACGGCGCTCATCTTGCTGTCGAGCGCCAGGGGTGCGACGAAAGTCGCGACCCAAGCCGCATCTACTGGGCCATTGAAGCCAGCGCCCCAAACTCGTTCTTTGAGGATGAATCTCGGATCACTAAAAAGCGTCGCCTTCCGCGGGCTGTCGAGCGCGGGCTGTGGCGGCTGCGGTGTTGCCGTGGCGGTATTCGGCGGCGGCGGCGGCAACCCCTTCAGGCGGGTCGACACCGTTCCACCAGGCGAGCACGCGGCGCGCAATGGGGGTGACCTGTTGAAGTGCTAGCGCCATCGACCGGGTCCGACCATGACATCTCTTCGGCGGGCCAAACCCTTTTGGCCGCCTGTGACATCTTTGTCGATAACCCGTTAACGGAGCTTAAATTCAGCCCCGTCTGATCGGTAGTTAGCGGGTCTTTAGGCTTGGCCAACCGCCTGGCGCTGCCTGCCGAGGCCGCTGATTTCGAGCTCCATCACATCACCCGCCTTGAGGTAACGCGGCGGCTTCATGCCCATGCCAACGCCCGGCGGGGTGCCGGTCGCGATTAGGTCCCCCGGCTCTAAGTCCATGAATTGGCTTACGTACCAGACGATGTGGTGGCACCCAAAGATCATCGTTTTGGTGCTGCCGCGTTGCATGACCTGGCCATTGACGGTGAGGTTCATGTCGAACGCCTGGGGGTTGGGCACTTCGTCCGGCGTGACCAGCCACGGCCCGGTCGGGCAAAATGTTCGGGCTGACTTGCCCTTGATCCAGGTTGGCCCGCGCTCAAGCTGAAAGGCGCGCTCAGACACATCATTGACGACGCAATAGCCGGCGATCACGGCGGCGGCGGCGGCCTCATTGGCCAAATAGCTCGCTGGCTTGCCGATCACGATTCCGAGTTCGATTTCCCAATCGGATTTCTGGCTGCCGCGCGGCATCAGCACGGTGTCGTTCGGCCCGCAATAGGAACTCGGCGCCTTAGTGAAGACGATCGGCTCTTTGGGGATGTCCATGCCGGCCTCGCGCGCATGGTCGGCATAATTGAGGCCGATCGCGATGATGTTGCCCGGCCGCGCCATGGGCGCGCCAATGCGGACTTTGGCGGGATCGACCAGCGGGAAGGCGCTCGAATCGCGGGCCAGCCGCGCCCGCAGTTTTTCGATACCCCCGCTGGCGAGAAAAGCCCCATCGATCGCCTTGATCTCGCCCGAAATATCGACCACCCGGCCATCGTCCAACCTGACCGCCGGCCGTTCCGACCCAACCTCGCCGACCCGCATCAATTTCATCGCCTGCCTCCCTTGCCCGCATCGCGTGGGCGTGGATAGTGAGGGGCGAAATAGCACCCTGTCAAAGAGCCCGAGCGGGGCTCGCTGGTAAAATTTGCGCCTTCAGTATGGAGAGGTATGACCATGCCCTCATTCGACATCGTTTCACGCACCGAATTGGCCGAAGTCGACAACGCGATCGCCGGCGCCATGCGCGAAATCGGCACGCGTTACGACTTCAAGGGCAGCAAATGCTCGATCGAGCGGGCGGAGACGGCGATTACCATCCGCGCGGACGACGACCTCAAACTCAAGCAGGTGCAGGAATTGCTACGCGGCTATTTGGCGCGGCGGAAGGTGGAGGCCGGTGCGTTCGAATTCAAGACACCGGAGAAGGCCTCGGGCAATTCGGTGCGCCAGGAGGTGGCGATTCGCCAAGGCATCGAGCGCGAGCTCGGCCAGAAGGTGGTCAAGGAGATCAAGGCGAGCAAGCTCAAGGTCCAGGTCGCGATCCAGGGCGATGAGCTGCGCGTCTCGGGAAAAAACCGCGACGACCTGCAGGGCGCGATCCAGCTGGTCAAGGGCATGAAGCTCGAACAGCCGCTGCAATTTGTGAATTTCAGGGAATAGCGGCGGGGAGTGACTAGGCTAAACTCCCAGCAATCAAGGAATTAGGGCGGCGTCCCTGTTTCGGTAGCAGGCTTGGACGCGGTGTCTGGCATTGACAGCCCCGGTCTTTCCCATTCGGGATGGCGAGGTGGGAAATCGCGATTGAGTAATTGGCTGGCTTTTCCGAGTTCATCAATCAAGTAATTCAAAATTACCAAAAGTGATTTGCCCGCTTTCTCAATTTTCGCTCGGCGTGGATCGATTGCTCTGACGGAAATCTTTGGCCGTGGTGCGTTTTTTTCAGATTCCCAGTTTGCCCGATAATTCCGCAGAATAGTGAGAGCACTGATACAGTTGATGAATGCGGTGGTGAGCTCTTCGCCGTATTCGCCGACGTGTTCGACCAGGGCCTCAAGTACGACAGCCCGATCGGGAATACCGGACCAAGGACGAGTGGCATCTTCCGTAACTCTTTCGCGTTCCATTGAGAGGAGGATACGTATCGCCGTGAGTTCAATCGAAATGGCCCTAGCACGACGATAGATGGCGCGTTGCTCTTCTTCGCGTCTTAGCCGGGCTTGGTGTCGAAATTCTCGGCGACTGATGAAATATGCGCCCGCCACGGCAATGACCGCACCAAGAAACGCGGCCAGAGGATCGGTCCACCACCACGCGTCACTTGCGGTGGCCGGACTTGTGTCAGAAAGGCGCTCGCAATACGCGCTCCAAGCGGCCGCCGCCAAATTACACCCGCTCCCCAACATGGGCGGCCGTCTACCCGATGACGCGGTGCGGCGCTAAATCAGATCGCCTGGTTCGATCTTAAGAGCGGCGGCGAGCTTTTTCAGGGTCGTCGTGGTCGCTTCCTTCTTGCCGTTTTCGAGCAACGACAGAAAGGCGTGCGACAAGCCGCTGGCGGCGGCAAGCGCGACCAAGGTGAGGCCGCGCTTCTTGCGCCAGGCGCGCAACAGATTGTCGCCTGCGAGGCGCGCCTCGACCACTTCGATCGGAATGAAGTCGGAGGGCTTGGCCTCGCGCATGATCGCTCTGTGCCGCGCCAGGTCGAAACGATCCTCCGCCGCCTCGACCAGCGCCTCATAATCGGCACGCGAGAGCGTGACGGTAGCGCCCCCGCTGGGCTTGCGCGAGCGCGGGGCGGACATCAATGCCGAACCTGCGGTTCTTTTCGTCGCATGGCCATGCGCGGTCGTACCCGGCGCGAGGGACACTTTGACGGGGCTCTGACGGCTCATCGGTACACATCCTCTCGTTTGTCGATCACGGGTCACCATCATTTCGTCGCCTCGCACCCGGAACACTGCGCGCCATTTGCTGACCCTCAGCCGGTACAGGCCAGCACCGAAATCCTTGACGCTCGCGTGGCGGCGTTCCTTCAGGCCGGCCGGATCGGCGGCGAGAGCCTTGAGGCGCGCGATCAGGTTGATCCGGACCGCCGCCGGCATTCGGCTCAGGTTCCGCTGGGCGTCGCGGCTCAGCAACAGTTCCATGCGGTATATTTTACCACAGGTTACATTGACGCCAAGGGAAAATGTAACCCGTGGTGATATATTCTTTGGTCCGGCACGAGCCTGGATGGTGAGCCCGGCGGTGAGCGGCGCCAAAGAAATTGTCGATCGCAGTGAGGGGCACGCGCTCCTCGGTCACGACCTGAGCGATAGCTAGATCGCCAAGCGCCGGTGAATATCGCCATGAGCGATTGGGGCGAGGACCTTCTGATCAATTTGGCCGAATGGGTCAGGCGGGAGAACGCCTTGAAGATGCGCCCGAGAGTGCGCCCAACTATCGCCACCGCCGCCGAAATTGATGCTGAGGCCAAGAAAATGGTGGGCGGTACTGGGATTGAACCAGTGACCCCTACGATGTCAACGTAGTGCTCTCCCGCTGAGCTAACCGCCCACGCGGCTCTCGATAGCACCGGCGGCCGCGGCTTGGCAAGGCCGCGAACTGGCGGAGGTGCCCTCGTTCCCGGTCGAAATGATGGGCTTCAATCTTTAGACGCCCTCAGACGCCGGGCGCGCTCTCCGCGCGCTTGGCTTTCGCCGCTAACGCGGCGCGGCGCGGTCGCGCCGGCCAAGTCTCGATGGGCTTGTCTCGTCGAGATTTGGGCTCAGGCCGGCGGCAGAACGCGCTCGATCTCCTCGACCAGCGAACGCAGATGAAATGGCTTGGAAAGGACACGCGCGTTCGGGTGGCGGGGGGGCGTTGTTGTTGAGGGCAACCGCAGCGAAGCCCGTGATGAAAATGACCTGGATCCCCGGCATCTCGATCGAGGCGCGGCGGGCCAGCTCAAGCCCATCCATGCCGGGCATGACGATGTCGGTCAGGAGCAGATCGAAGCGTGTGCCCGCGATATGGGGCAGAGCCGCGAAACCATCCGCCACAGAAATAACCTCATGGCCAACGCGCGCAAGGGCACGCTCCAAAAAGGTGCGCATTGACTCGTCGTCTTCAGCGAGCAGAATCCGGGCCATCGACGCTGCGTCTCCCACCGGTCGAACAGAGACCTTGGCGGCCAGCCCTTAATATCAGCTTAATAGTTTCAGGGCGCCGATAAATTGACGTGGCGCTGCCGTGGCATGGCGGCTAGTTTGACTAGACCGGTCGGACATGAACAGCACCTACGATAGCTCAAGCGCCGCTCTTGCCGTCACCCTTCGGCCCTATGAGGCGGAGCCGGTGCGCGTGGTTGAGCCCGCCAAACAGCGGGCGCCGATCGTCCTCGCTTCGCCCCATAGCGGCTCGTTCTATCATCCGGCCTTCCTCGCGGCCTCGCGACTCGATCCGCTGACGCTACGTCGTTCCGAGGATTGTTTTGTCGACCAGATTTTTTCCGCCGCGCCCAGCCTTGGCATTCCCCTCCTCGCGGCCCAGTTTCCGCGCGCCTATCTCGACCCCAATCGCGAGGCGTTCGAGCTTGACCCCGGCATGTTCGCCGACGCGCTACCTAGCCATGTAAAAACCCAAACCGATCGCGTACGCGCGGGCTTTGGCACGGTGGCCCGCGTGGTCTCGAGCGGGGCTGAAATCTACCGCGAGCGCCTACGCTTCGCCGAAGCCGAGGCGCGTGTGCATACGCTCTATATGCCCTATCACGACGCGCTCAGCCGCTTGATCGACGACACCGTCGAACAATTCGGCTTCGCCATATTGGTTGATTGCCACTCGATGCCATCGGTCGGGGGACCGAGCGACAGCGACGCCGGCCAGGAGCGGTCGGACATTGTGCTTGGTGATCGCCATGGTACGAGCTGCGCGGCCATCGTTATAGAAACTGCGACGCGAGCCCTCAAAGGTCTCGGCTTCAATGTCGCGCACAATGATCCCTATGCCGGCGCCCATACGCTCATTCGGTATGGTCGGCCGGAGCGCCGCGTTCACGCGATCCAGGTCGAGATCAATCGGGCGCTTTATGTGGACGAGACCCAATTGGCAAAACTGCCCGCCTTTAATGACATCGCGCGACGCTTGATGCGCCTCCTGCGCGCGCTCGCCGCGATCGACCCGCGCCAGCTTTAGGTCCCTGCCCGCTTAAAGGTGCCAAATTTGGCACAAGGCTTGCGTATCCAACCGGGTGAT
>SHWC01000044.1 GCA_009691045.1 Alphaproteobacteria bacterium
AGATGAGAGCAAAACCCTCCTCTAATCAATACCCCAATTCTGTCTCATAGGCGCTGACGGCGTACAAAGACGGCTCTCGGCTTTACGCTCGGAAGCGTCTTAACCAGCGACAGGTCGATTGTCGACACGCTAAAAGCGCTGGTCGCCAGGTCACGGATGGTGGCCACCAAGGCGTTACTATCGCCAATGATTAGCAGGTCATTTTGCGCGGGGCTCGGCAACACGGTTCAAATTTCCTCAGGCGCGAGGCAACAAAACGGCCCCGAGCGAAACCTCTAAGGACAACGATGCCAATAATTTCTCAATAAACCCCTAATCAACGAATTCGCGGCCAACAAAAAAACCGCAGGAACCCGCTGTTACGGTGCGTTTCCGGCCCCCCATGGGCGACTATGGGTGAGCCTGGCTTTGCCATGAAAACATGCCGGAGGCACCCACAGCGAGCCGCCGGTCGGGTTCGACTATTCCAACCAACGACCGTTCAGAGCCACTCGATATAGGTGTTGCGTTCCTGATCGGTCACGGTGCGCCGCCAATTGTCGTACTCATAGCGTTTGACGACGAGATAGTTTCTGACAAACGCCTCGCCGAGCGCGGCCCTCGCCCAGTTCGACGCGTCGAGCGCATTAAGCGCGCGGCCCCAGTCATCCGGCAAACGTTCGACCTTGCCATCGAAATCGAGATCGCCGCTTGCCATCGGCCCGGGTTCAATCCGATTCTTGATGCCGTCGAGCCCAGCCGCCAAATAGGCCGCGAAGACCAAATGAACATGAGCATCGCCACCGCAGACGCGCAGCTCAACCCGGGTGCCTGATACCGTTTCGTTGAGCACACGGAGCGCGGCGGTACGATTGTCGACGCCCCAGGCCAAGGAGATCGGCGCGAAATTGCCGGGCACCAAGCGCCGATAGGAATTGGCGTTCGGGAAATAGATCGCGGTCAACTCTTTCATGTGCGCCAGCACGCCGCCAACGAAATGGCGGCATGTTTCGCTGATCTTCATCGGCGCGGCCTGATCGGCGAACGCGTTGTGATCGCCGCGCCAAAGCGACATATGCACGTGGCAGGAATTGCCGGTTTTCTTGTCGAACGGCTTGGCCATGAAGGTGACGCGACGATTGATCGCCAGCGCGGCCTCTTTCATCGTCGCGCGGAACAAATGGCTGTCATCCGCCGCGCCGCAAATGTCGCGATAGCGTATATTGATCTCATATTGGCCCGGGCCGTACTCATAGTGCCCGGCCTCGATCTCGGCGTGCGCGCTCACCGCATCGAGCAACACGAGTTCTTCCGGTAGCCATTGCGCACGCTTTTGCATCGAATAGGCTTGCCGCCCGCTATCGACCAATTTGTGCTCGGCATCGAGCAGATAAAACTCGAACTCCGATGCCGCCATCGCGTCATAGCCGAGCACCTTGGCAGCGGCGGCGACCTTCCTCAGCACATGGCGCGGATCGCCCTCGACCGGCCGATGATCGGACCACACCAATTCGCCCATGATCTGCGCCGCCGCCCGCTCATGCTTTAGCAAGCGCAGCGAGGTGAAATCGGGCAACACGGTGAAATCGCCATAGCCGATTGACTCGGCGAAATCGGTGCCCGGCACGACATTGGCTTCGATATCGAAGGCCAGGACGGTGGCGCAGAACGCGAAGCCTTGGTCGAGGCCGCGCTCAAACTGAGCGAGCGTGAAGGCCTTGCCGCGCGCGATGCCGTTGTAGTCGGCCCACTCCAGCCGAACCCGTTCGACGCCGTGATCTCTGAGCCAGCGCATCACGCCGGCTGGTTTGCCCGTGAACCGGACCGGCCATTGCTTCTCGGTCGTCATGCCCCAGCCCTTCTGTTACGGTCCATCATACGGGACGGTGCGCGAATCGCCCCTGCAAGACTACCGCCGACGGGCGCTCTGACAAGCCGCCTTGTATGAAGGACCGCCTCGTGCCGGACCCCCTCGCCGCAAATCCCAAAATCACCCCGGGCTCAATGGCGCTGCCGGCCCTCATGGTCGTCGCCACCGGGGTGATCTACCCGCTGGTATTTTCGTTTACCAAGATCGCGACCGATGCCGGGGCACCGCCATTTGGCTTCGTGTTCTGGCAACTTACTTTTGCCGGCATCGCGCTTGGCGCGGTGGCGCTAGTTCGGCGTGAATGGCCACGCTTCAGCGCCAGACATGTGCGCTCCTATGCCGCGATCGGCATGCTCGGCATTGTCGGGCCGATCTCGCTGCTGGCCTTTGTATCAAACAAGCTGCCAGCCGGCCTGGTGACGCTTGTGGTCGTTCTGGCGCCGCTCTTTACCTATGTTTTTGCCATTGCGCTGAGGCTCGACCGATTACGTGCCTTGAGCATCGCCGGCATCGCGGTCGGCTTTGGCGGCGTGCTGCTCATGACGGTGCCCAAGGTCAGCCTGCCGGCGCCGGAGATGATCGGCTGGTTGTTGCTGGCCTTTTTGGCGCCCGTCTCCTTCGCGCTGACCAATGTGACGGCGAGCCTGATGCGCCCGCCCGCGTCGAGCTCCGTCTCGATGGCGAGTGGCATGGTGATGGTGACAATCGTGATCATGGCGGTGGTCTCGCTCGCCACGGGCCAGGCCTATGCACTGCCAGGGCCGGGCCCCGCGCTCTGGGCCGCGCTCGCCACAGCCGCCGTCAATGCCGCCTTCTACATTTCCTTCTTCGAGATCGTACGGTTGGCGGGGCCGGTCTTTTTCGCGCAGTTCAATTATTTGGTCGTGCTCGCGGGCTTTGGTTGGGGGGCGGTGTTCTTCGGCGAATCCCACAGTGTCTATGTTTGGGGCGCAGCGGCGCTGATGTTAATCGGCCTTGCGCTCCATTCCCTCGGCCTGAGCCGCGCGGCGCGTATCGCTACTCAATCAGCCTCGCGTTCCGAGAGCAGAAAATAGGCCGCGCGCCAAAGGCTCAACGCATCAAGCCAGCTCGAGGGACCGAGATCGACATGCGCCAGGCTGTCGATCTGGAACAAGGTCGCGTTGGGAAGTTTTTTAGCGAGGGCTATGCTCTCGGTATAGGGAATTACCGAATCGTTTTGGCCGTGGATCAGATAGAAATGAGTCCCCACCGCCGAAAAATTGCGGGTCGAGGGATCGAGCGCCGCCATGTCGGCGCGGATCCCTTCGGGTAGATTGGCGCTCAACGCGGGCACTCGATCAGGATCGCGGTTGCCGAGAAACTCATCAATGGCGCGGCCCTCGGGCCCAAAACGGACTTGGAGGTCGGCGATCGCGGCGCCCGGATCGTCGAATTTACGTTCGCCGATTTCGCGCAGGAGCGCGCGGTCGCGCTCGTTTTCAATACGATCGATGTTCGAAAGCAGGAACAGCCATTTGCCGAGCGTGTTGGGCTCGGCAAGTTGCCATGGTGCCACGCGGTTGGCGCGAAAGGCGCCGGTCGTCACGAAGGTCACGAGCGCCTCGATATCGTAATAGCCGCCGATCAAGAGACCGAAGTGCACGCTTTTCGCGACATCGGACTGTCGCATGGCGATCAACACGGGGCCTGAGGCCCAGGAGAATGCCACGACGCCCACAGGCTTCTCGGTCTCGTTATCCAAATGGCGCAAGGCGTCCACGATGGCCACGATATCGCTCGGCCCGACGCGGGTTTGGCGCAATCCTGGCAATTCAGGCACAAGCACCGAAAAGCGCGCGCGCCAAGGTGTTGGCAAACGACACAAGGCGCGGATCGTCACGGCCACGCGGCGACACGCCTGGGATTAAGAGCAGCGCGGCTTCCGGCCTTGTATTGGCGGGTGTGTAGATATCGCCCTCATAGACGCGATCCTCGACCCGATAGGCAATCAAGCGCCGCGATGGCGTGGGCGTATTCCTTTTGAGCGCACTCGGCGCTGCTTCCGCCGCAACATCCTGCATCACATGCGCCGCTTCGATCACGCGCGCCGGCGAACAGCTCGCCGCGCCAGCGCCGACCAGAGCGACCATCAACAATGCGACTACCGTGAGCCATGTCCAGCGCCGGCGCGCGTGAAAAAATGTCACGCTCCGAGGGCGCAATACAAAAGCCCCAAGTTCGACATCTCGCCAACCACCACTCTATCGAGAATCCTAAGATCCCACATAAGCGACGCTTGTTATTATTCCCCTCTCCGCCCCTCGTGGCGGAGAGGGTTAGGGAGAGGTGGGGGCTAATCGCCCCTTGCCACACAATCTCCTACATCCCCATTCCAAGATTGTACGATGCAACGCTGCGTCTCAAAACCAATCGCCCGACGGCCCCGTCCGTTCGACTATTGGGCACCCGACACGATTGATAGTCCCCACCTCACCCGGCGCGCTTGCGCGCGCCACCCTCTCCGCCCCATCGGCGGAGAGGGAAAAATTTCGATGGCATGTTCCGACCGTCGTTATCGGACAGTCTCGCAACCATTGGGAAGGACAAAGGACGAGAGCCTTTTTAGCTCTTCCCATCATAATGATAGGTCTTGGCGACCATCTGCTCGGTATGCGCGCCGGCGGTGATCGCCTTATAGCGCCAAGGATTCTCTTTTGAGCAACAGGTGGGTAGGCCCTGCACCTCGACGTCGTAATCGACGCCAAAAAACTGCGCCAAGGAATAGCGCGGTTTGCCGGAAAGATTGATCACACGGTGCATGGTCGAGACGAACTGATCGTTGGTCCATTGATGCATCAAATCGCCGAGATTGACTACGAACGTATCAGGGATAGGCGGGCATTCGATCCACTCGCCGCCTGCGTTCAACACCTGCAGGCCCGGCTCGTCCTGCCACACGGTGGTGAAGCACTCATAGTCGGTATGAGCGCCGATGCCCAGAAAAGCCGGGGCGATCTTGCCCTCGTGCGGCGGGTAATAACAGACGCGGAGCCGCGACATCGGCTTGGTGTAGAGCTTCAGGAAATATTCTTCCGGCATGTCGAGTGCGAGCGCCATGGCGCGGCAGAGCGTCGCGCCAAGTTCGATCTGGCAATCGAAATAGGTGCCGAGCGCCCAGCGGAAATCCGGCGGGTTGGTCGGCCAATTGTTCGGCCCATAAAAACGTATGCCGCGCTTGTAATGCGGATCGTCGGTCGAGAGATCGTGTGCCATCTCGATCGCCTCGTGCAGATCGCCGCCCTTCAACGAGTGATCGGCCTGGATGCCTTTCAGCGGTACATAGCCGCGGTGATTGGCCGAGGCGAGATAATGAACCCGCATTTTCTCCTCGACCGGGAGTGCGAAGAAACGCTCCATCGCCGCGTGCGCGCGGCGGATCACGGTCAGCGGAAAGGCGTGGTTCTTGATGTAGAAGAAGCCGATATGCCGGCAGGCTTCGCGAATGGCGGCCGCGACCTTTTGGCGTTCGGCAAGGTTCGGTGAATAGATGCCGCCAAAATCGACCACCGGCACTTCGTTGACCGCGAGGCGCTTGAAGCTCGTCGTATGCAGCCCGGCGCGAACCTGAAACGGTGTATCGAGTGTCGTCATGGTGAAACCCCGCAGTAGAGACGGCGCCCTCGCGCTTCGACAAGCTCAGCATGAGGGCGCTGAGGAGGACGAGCCGCATCTGGCCTCATCCTGAGCCTGTCGAAGGATGAGGCCGGACGCAAGAGCGCCCGCCCTAGGGCAGCACCTTCCGGCGGCGGAATTCGGCAAAGAGCCGGAGGAACATCGCTTCTGTATCGACCATCTCGGTAAAGCCACGATCAATGCGCTTGGCATCACACATCAGCACGTCCCACGACGTATCCATATTGAAATCGAAATAGGGCCAGCCGGCGGTTTGCTCGTACGTAAGGGGCAGCAGCCCGTGCTTCTTCACGATACGATCCCAGACCGGGCCCTTATCGGGCATCACTTGGGCCGAGATAATGCGCTGGGGCTGGCCGACCTCCATGCCGAAATGGCGCGCCCAATCGCTCCAGACATTGACGTAACGGAAATTGTCGCCATTGGTGATGTTGAAGATCTCATTGCCGGCCTTGGCCGAGGTCGCGGCCCATACGGTCATGCGCGCGAGCAGGCCTGAATCGGTGACCTGATTGATGGCGTCGAAGCCACCGATCTCGCCCGGATATTTGAGCGGCATGCCAAGTTCTTTAGAGATCGCGGCATAGGTGCCGAAGCAGAGAATCAGATTCATCGGATTGCCCATGGCGAAGCCGCACACGGCCTCGGGGCGCAACACGGCCCAGGTCCAGCTTTTGCCCTTCTGGAAATCGATCAGAAAATCTTCCTGGTCGTAATAAAAATTGGGCGGCATGTGGCGCGAATCGCTTTCCTTGGCCGGCGTCTTGAAGGGCCCAAGCTGGCGGCCATAGGCCTTGGAGCCTTCTTGCAGCACGACGCGTTCGAGTTTTTTCGAGACGTTCGAAATCACCTCAACCGGATAGGCGACCAGACGACGGTTTTGCTCGGTCGTCGTAGCGTCGATGCCGCCATAGAGCGCACAGCAAAAGACGTGGGTCACCTCGCTCAGACTGGCGAGCTTTCGTTCGGTATCGGCCATATCCAGCATGTCGCAGGAAATGAACGTCGCCTTGGCCGCCATCTCGGCATCGGGCCCGCGGCGTGACACCGCGACGATGTTCCAATCATCGAGCGTCGATAGATGATTGATCAAATTGCGCCCGATCACGCCGAGACCGCCGAGCACCAAGGCTGTCTTTTTCGCCATCAAATTTCTCCCGAGCCAAATAACCACGTTTGGGACAGCATTTTGTTGGCCGCCATCGGCCGGCGCAACCAGTAAAAGGCTTTGCGCGACGGCCTGGGGCGCCTAGTCTGACGGCCGCGAATCAGCCAGGGGCCGGAGCCATGTCAGTCGATCAGGAAGTGGGCCGTGGCGCCACGGCGAGGCCCCTGCGCCCGGCCGGGTGGCGGCGCTATTTGCCGTATTTTTTGCTCGCGGTCGCGATCGTCAATTTCTCGTTTTTCTTTCCGGTCAATCGCCTTGGGGCGGATCATGGCTTCCCTTTCTTCGCCTTCGTATTTTGGTACTCGTTTGGCGCCGGCATCATCCTGTTGGGCGTTGCGGCGATAAGACGCGAATTGCCGCGCCTCACAAGGCGCCGTTTGATTGCCTATTTGGTCTCGAGCTTTCTTGGCTTCGCGGCGCCGTTCTCGTTGCTCGCCTTTGTCGCCACCAAATTGCCCTCGGGCATATCGGTGTTGTTGGTGATCCTGACACCGGTGTTCACCTATCTTTTTTCGTTGATGGCCCGCACCGAAAAACTGCATTGGATGAGCATTGGCGGGTTGGTGCTGGGCGTCGTCGGGGTTCTTTTCGTCGTGGTGCCGAGCGACAGTTTGCCGGAGGCCAATATGGTTGGCTGGGCGCTGATCTCGCTGTTGGCACCGGCTTGTTTCGCGGCGCTCAATGTGTTCACCGAGCTCTTTCATCCGCCGGAGACGCCGCCTTTCGCGCTCTCGTCTGGCGTCTTGCTCACGGGCGCCTTGACCTTGCTGCCGTTCATGCTCGGCACGGGCCAGCTCTATATTTTTCCCGGCCCGGATCTCGATGCCGATCTCGCGCTCGCCGCGGCGGTCGTGATCAATCTCCTGATGTGGCCGATTTTCTACACATTGATCAAGCTGACCGGCGCGTTTCAATTCTCGATCATGAACATCGTCGCGGTGGTGCTCGGCTTCGTCTGGAGCATGGTGTTCTTCGCCGAGGTACACAGCCACTATGTTTGGATCGCGATGGCGCTGATGCTGCTCGGCGCGCTGCTGATTATTTTGCGACCGCGCCGGCGCCCAGCGGCTTAGGGTGTGTTAACGCCTCGAGCGCATTATGGCGGCGGTGCGACACCCCGGCGCTTGACAGCCATGTGCGCCAGGGCTAAGCAGCGAATAGCCTCTGAATCAGCCGGAGAATAGCAATGCATTGGGATCTTGGCGTACCGCTTCTCGTGGTGCTGGCGACTGGCCTGTTGAGCATCGGGCTCTTTTACGCGGGCAAGGCCTTGATCGTGAAGGGCCGTCAGGATGATGGCATCGACCCGCCGGCTGGCAGCGGTGGCGGCAACCATCACCACTGAAATCGACTAATTGAATGCAACCGTAAGGGGCCCTACGGGGCCCCTTTTTTTGGGTTTCAGGCCGGAATGTTGTCAATCAGCCGGGTCGAGCCGAGCCACGCCGCGCCAAGCACCCGGCCCGGCCCATCGAGCCTTGCAATGGGCACCAAGGTCTCGGCATCGCACAGAGCGAGATAATCGATGGGCGCGAAGCCGGCCGCGGCCAAGGCCGCGAAGCCGTCATCGATTGCTGTCCCGACATTGCCGCCGCTATGTGCGGTCTTTGCGATCGCTTGAAGCGTTTGATGGAGGAGCGGGGCAACCCGACGTTGCTCGGGCGTGAGATAGACGTTCCGCGAGGACAGCGCGACGCCATCGGCCTCACGCACGGTCGGCATGCCGATGATCCGGGTTGGAATATCGAGATCGGCCGCGAGGCGCTTGACCACCAGAAGCTGCTGATAGTCCTTCTCACCGAAGATCGCGACATCCGCCGCGCATTGATTCAGGAGCTTGGTCACAACGGTTGCCACACCGCCGAAGAAATGCGGCCGCGTCGCGCCGCAAAGACCTTCGCTCAGGCCCGAAACGTTCACACGCGTGGCGAAGCCCTTCGGATACATGTCGCTGACATCGGGCGCAAAGACGAGATCGGTTTGCAGACGCGCCAATTTCGCCAGATCGCCGTCAAAGTCGCGCGGATAACGCGAGAAATCTTCACGCGGCGCAAACTGGCTCGGATTAACGAAAATGGTAACGACGACGCGCTCGGCCTCGCGCCGTGCGACTTCGACCAAGGCCAAATGCCCGTCATGCAACGCGCCCATGGTCGGCACCACGGCGACACGTTCGCCCTTCGCCCGGTAGGCGCCCACGGCCTTGCGGAGGTCCGCGACGCTATGGACGACGTGGGGAAATGCCTCGGACTTAACCGGCAACGCGCTCATGGCCGCACCCCATCGAGGACGGCCCGGCAATTGGTGGCCGAGCCCAAATTGTTGCAACGCAACAAGGTGATAGTCCTGGATTTTAGCCCAAAAGTCCAGTCCGCGCTGCAGCGCAATAGCGGCCCCGCCCGGGTGCCGGGGGGCCATCCTTTTGTCCCTAAAGGAGTTTACGCGGTTCGGCCACGGGAGCGATACAGGCCTCGTCGTCATGGCGCACCGCGTTAACATGCGTCGACACGGCATAGGCCCTGAGCCGCTCCGAGGCAAACGGCCGCAAGAGCGCCGACAAAGGCTCGGGCTTCGAGGCCGGGTCGAGCCATTGGTCGTAATCCGCCGCATCGAGGATTACAGGCATGCGGTCATGGATCGGCGCGATCACGGCTGCGGCCTCGGTCGTGATGATGGTGAAACTCTCAAGCGGACCTTCTGGCCCCTTCTCAAAATGCTCCCACAGCCCCGCGAAGGCGAAGGGCCCGCCGTCGCTCAAGGTGATGCACATGGGCTGTTTGGATTTGCCGTCGGTCTTCCACTCATAAAACCCGTCGGCGACAACCAGGCATCGACGCTGACGAAAGGCCGCGCGGAAGGACGGCTTTTCATGCACCGTTTCGCCGCGCGCGTTGATCAGCTTGGCGCCGATTGTCAGATCCTTGGCCCAGGGTGGCACGAGGCCCCAGCGCAATTGTGTAAGCGTGCGCTTAACTGCCCCCGGCACAAGCCGCACCACGGGGGCCAACTGGGTTGGCGCGATATTGTAACGCGGCGGCAGATTGGGCGTGGCGTCGACCCCAAAGAGCCGACGCATCGCCTCAGGCGGCGTGGTCAGGCTATAGCGGCCGCACATCGGGGTGCGACTCTAGCGCCTGCCCCAGAGCCGCTTTGAGGCGATCTCGGCGCCCTCCGCCATGGCCTCGAGTTTCATGTAGGCAAACTCAGGGAAAATCTTTCCAAAGCCGACGAACGTGCCAAAGCCGCAATCGCTGCTGGCGATCACGCGCTCGCGCCCGACAATATCGGCGAAGCGGTACAGGCGCTCGGCCACCAGCTCGGGGTGTTCAATGTAATTGCTGCAGGAATCGATCACGCCGGGCAGCAGCACCTTATCGTCCGGCAGCTTGACGTCTTTGAACACGGTCCATTCATGGGCGTGGCGCGGATTGGCGGCCTCGAACGAAATCGCCTGCGGCTTCGCCTTCAAGACCGTCTTGATGATTTTGGCGAGCGGGATATCGCAAATGTGCGGGCCTTCATAATTGCCCCAGCACAGATGCAGCCGCGCCATGTTGGCGGGCACATTGCGGAGCGCGTGATTGAGCGCCTCGATTTGAACTTCGGCATGGCGGACGAATTGATCGTCGCTCTCGTTCTTGTAGAGAATATGCCGACCCATGGCGAGGTCCGGGCAATCGATTTGCACGACGAAACCGGCCTTCACGATGGCTTCGTATTCCTCGCCCATCACCTCGCTCAGACGCTCGAGATAGGCTTCGTCATTCTTGTAATACTCATTCGGCTGGAACACCGAGATGACGCCGGGCGATGCCGCCGGCATGAACGCATCAACCGCTTTTGAGGCATCAACCGCGCGGCGGAAATTGGCAAGATCGCGCTCCAAGGGTTTGCGATCCTTGATTTCGATCGGGCCAACGCAGCGCGGGCGCTTGATCTTGGGCGTCTGGCCGCTCGCCGACATCATTTTGATGTAATCGGGGAAGCGCTCGATATCGCCCGGCACGCGACGCGCGCTGTCGCCCTCGAAGCCGGTTAGGCGATCCTTGATATAGGTGGCATAGCCGATCTTGCCCATTTCGCCGTCGGACACCACGTCGACGCGCGATTTGACCTGGCGCGCCACAACCTCGTTGACGGCCGCGCCGATCACGCTCTCGAAGCGCGCCTCGGATTCAAGCCGACCATCTTCGCGCGCCAATAACTGTTCGGACACCGCGTCCGAGCGCGGCAGGCTGCCGACATGGGTGGTCAAAATTCGATCGGTCGAAAGTTTCATCCCGCTCTCCCTCAGCGCGCATTCTCGTTGACAAGCACTATGCCGCGCCCGCGCCAGGGCCGACAAGACTCAGGCGTCAACCCTCGATGCGCCGCGACTAGTGCTTTTGGAGTTTCTTGACCGCTTCGACGACGAGCGCATCGAGCCCGGCGCCGCCCTTGGCGACATGGGCCTCGATTTCTTTCCGCATGCGCGACTCCCAGAACTTCTTCAGATGATCGGCGACGCCCTCTACCGCCTGCTCATGGGGATAGGCGGCAAAAAAATGGGCGATCTGATTGGCCATGTGGACCATGAGCTCGGGCTTCATGAAGCAAGCCTCTTTGTATTTCGGTCGAGACGCCAGGGGTGGCTGATCACGAGCAGACTATCTGTCCGCGCCAGCGCGACAAGGGTGAGCCGGCATTCCTCGGCCAGCCGCTTCGCCAGTGCGGTCGGCGCCGAGATCGCGACCAAAAGCGGCACACCGAACACCGCCGCCTTTTGCACCATTTCAACGCTGCATCGGCTGGTGATGATGGCGAAGCCCTGCGCCCGATCCGTGCCGCGCCGGGCCAGCGCGCCGATCAGTTTATCGAGCGCGTTATGCCGGCCGACATCCTCTCGCACCAGCGCGATCGCGCCGCTTGGCTCGACCCAGGCCGCGGCATGGACCGCGCCGGTCGCACGGTTGACCACTTGATGCTTGGGTAATTCGGCAAGTGCGCGGTTAATCGCCTCGATCGTGAACTGCGTATCCGCTGCGATCGGCGCCGGGTGACGCACCGCCTGTTTCAGACTATCGACACCGCAAAGGCCACAGCCGGTGCGCCCTGTTAGATTGCGGCGTCGGTCTTTCAACGCCGCGAAACGATCGAGCGCGATCGCCATGCGCACCTCGATGCCCTCCTCGACCTGCTCGACCGCGATGTCGAAGAGTTCATCGGTGCGCTCGATGATGCCTTCGCTCAGCGAGAAGCCGAGACTGAAATCGGCCAGATCAGCCGGGGTCGCCATCATCACGGCGTGGCTGATGCCATTATAGACGAGCGCAACCGGCGCCTCCTCCGCCACCAAGGCGGTCGTCGCGATCGAGCCGCCATCGGCGCCGACACGCTCGACCGACGCGACCGCGGTGGGCGCGAGCGGGCTCATGACGATGCCCCCCGCCCCTCTACTCCGCGGCCTCGCCGGCGCCTTGGATACGCCGGCTTTTGTGGCTATGCGCGGAATAGCTCTCTTGCCAATTGGAGAGATGGCTGACGCGATGAATTTGCACGGCGGTGACTTTGTATTCCGGGCAATTGGTGGCCCAATCCGAATATTCTGTCGTGACCACGTTCGCACCGGTCTCGGCGAAATGGAAGGTGGTGTAAACGACGCCGGGCTGCACGCGATCGGTAATCACGGCATGAAGCGCGGTTTCACCGGCACGACTTTCAAGCGCCACCAAATCGCCCGTCTTGATGCCGCGGTTCTCGGCATCGAAGGGATGGATTTCGAGCACGTCTTCATCGTGCCAAGTGACATTGGCGGTACGCCGGGTCTGCGCGCCGACATTGTATTGCGAGAGAATGCGCCCGGTGGTCAGGATCAGCGGGAAGCGCGCGCCGGTGCGCTCCTCGGTCGGCACGAACTCGGTGATCATGAAGCGGCCCTTGCCGCGCACGAAGCGATCGATGTGCATGATCGGCGTGCCTTCCGGCGCCTTCTCATTGCACGGCCATTGAATGCTGCCGAGCTCATCGAGGCGCTTGTAGCTGACATTCGCGAAGGTCGGCGTCAGGCGCGCGATCTCGTCCATGATTTCGGACGGGTGCGTGTAATTCATCGGATAGCCGAGTGCGTTCGAGAGCGCGATCGTGACTTCCCAATCCGCCTTGCCGGCGAGCGGCGCAATGGCCTTCCGCACCAGGCTGATGCGGCGCTCGGCATTGGTGAAGGTGCCATCCTTTTCGAGGAAGGACGCGCCGGGCAAAAAGACATGCGCGTAATTCGCGGTCTCGTTCAGGAACAAGTCCTGCACCACGACACATTCCATCGCCGAGAGGCCGGCGGTGACGTGCTGGGTGTTGGGATCGGACTGCGCGATGTCCTCGCCCTGAACATAGAGCCCCTTGAAGCTGCCATCGACCGCGGCGTCCAACATGTTCGGAATGCGCAGGCCCGGCTCACCCTCGAGCCCGACGCCCCAAGCGCGCTCGAACAATTCGCGCGTGGCATCCTCCGAGACGTGGCGGTAGCCCGTGAACTCGTGCGGGAACGAGCCCATGTCGCAGGCGCCCTGCACGTTGTTCTGTCCACGCAGCGGATTCACGCCGACGCCGCGCCGGCCGATATTGCCGGTCGCCATGGCAAGGTTCGCCATGCCCATGACCATGGTCGAGCCTTGGCTGTGCTCGGTCACGCCGAGGCCATAATAGATCGCGCCATTGCCACCCATGGCATAGAGCTGCGCCGCGGCGCGCACCTCGGCGGCCGGTACACCTGTTAACGCTTCGCTGGCTTCGGGTGAATTGCGCTCCTGCGCGATGAATGCGCGCCAGCCTTCGAAATCGGCCACATCGCACCGCTCGCGGACATAATCTTCCGCGATCAAACCTTCGGTGACCACGACGTGGGCCAGCGCGTTAATCAGCGCGACATTGGTGCCGGGCATCAGCTGCAAATGATGATCGGCCTTGACGTGCGGCCCATCGACCAGATCGATGCGGCGCGGATCGGCGATGATCAGCCGCGCGCCTTCGCGTAAACGCCGCTTCATGCGCGAGGCAAAGACCGGGTGCGCGTCGGTCGGGTTGGCGCCGATGATCAGCACGACGTCGGTATCGTCGACCGAATCAAAATCCTGCGTACCGGCCGAGGTGCCGAAGGTGGTCTTAAGACCATAACCCGTCGGCGAATGGCAGACGCGCGCGCACGTATCGACATTGTTGTTGTGAAAACCGGCGCGCACCAGTTTTTGTACCAAATAGGTCTCTTCATTGGTGCAACGCGACGAGGTGATGCCACCGATCGAGGCAACACCATACTTCGCTTGGATCCGCTTGAACTCAGACGCCGTGTGTTGGATCGCTTCGTCCCAACTCACCTCGCGCCAGGGATCGGTGATCTTGGAGCGAATCATCGGCTTCGTGATGCGATCCTTGTGGCTGGCATAGCCCCAGGCGAAGCGGCCCTTGACGCAGGAATGGCCGTGATTGGCCTTGCCATCCTTGAACGGCACCATGCGCACCACTTCATCGCCCTTCATTTCGGCCTTGAAGGCGCAGCCGACACCGCAATAGGCGCAGGTCGTGACCACGCTGTGCTCGGGCGTGCCGGCCTGGATCACGGTCTTTTCATTGAGTGTCGCGGTCGGGCAGGCTTGCACGCAGGCGCCGCAAGAGACGCATTCGGAGGCCAAGAAATCCTCGTTCTGGCTCGGCGAAACTTTGGACTCGAAGCCTCGACTATGAATGGTCAACGCGAAAGTGCCCTGCACTTCTTCGCACGCGCGCACGCAACGCGAGCAGACGATGCACTTCGAGGGATCGAAGGTGAAATAGGGATTGCTCTCATCCTTCTCCGCCTTCAGGTGATTGGCGCCGTCATAGCCATAGCGCACTTCACGCAGGCCGACCGCACCAGCCATGTCTTGCAATTCGCAATCGCCATTGGCCGAGCAGGTCAGGCAATCGAGCGGGTGATCGGAGATATAGAGCTCCATCACGCCGCGGCGCAATTTGGCGAGGCGCGGGGTTTGGGTCTTGACCTTCATGCCGGCTTCAACCGGCGTCGTGCAGGAGGCCGGCGTGCCCTTGCGACCCTCGATCTCAACCAAGCAAAGCCGGCATGAGCCGAAGGCATCGAGGCTATCGGTCGCGCATAATTTCGGGATCTTGACGTCGCGCTCAATGGCGGCACGCATGATTGAGGTGCCGGCGGGAACCGTGACCGACATTCCATCAATCTCAAGCGTCACCAATTGGCTGGCCTCGGATGGCGGCGTGCCGTAATCGGTTTCCTTGATCAGACCCATGGCAGTCTCTCCTTCAAGCCGCACTTCGTGTGCGGCGACGCGACGGTGCGCGATCGAAATCCTCGGGAAAATGTTTGACCGCGCTCAAGACCGGAAACGGCGTCAGGCCGCCAAGCGCGCAGAGCGATCCATCAATCATGGTCTCACACAGATCATCAAGCACGGTGAGATTCTTGTCGACGTCCGTGCCGGCCACGATGCGATCAATGACCTCGACGCCGCGGGTCGAGCCGATGCGGCAGGGCGTACATTTGCCGCACGATTCAATCGCGCAAAATTCCATGGCGAAGCGCGCTTGTTGGGCCAGATCGACGCTGTCGTCGAACACCACGACGCCGCCATGACCGAGCATGCCCTTCAACGCGGCGAACGCTTCATAATCGAGCGGCGTATCGAGCAAGCTTGTGGGAAAATAGGCGCCGAGCGGGCCGCCGACTTGCACCGCACGAAAGGCCCGGCCGCTTGCGGTGCCGCCGCCAAACTCATCGATCAATTGGCGCAGCGTGATGCCGAAGGCGAGCTCGATCAAGCCACCGCGTTTGATATTGCCGGCCAATTGAATGGGCAGCGTGCCGCGCGAGCGGCCCATGCCGAAATCGCGATAAAATTCGGC
Source organism: Alphaproteobacteria bacterium (assembly GCA_009691045.1). GTDB lineage: Bacteria > Pseudomonadota > Alphaproteobacteria > UBA828 > UBA828 > SHWC01. Next base: position 15,564 of record SHWC01000044.1, read on the forward strand.
GCCGCGATCGAGAATGATCGGCACGCTCGCGAGCGAGATCACGTTGTTGATCACGGTCGGCTTGCCGAACAGGCCTTCGATCGCCGGTAAGGGTGGCTTCGGGCGCACTTGGCCACGTTTGCCTTCGAGGCTTTCGAGCAGCGAGGTCTCTTCCCCGCAAATATAGGCGCCGGCGCCAAGCCGCGTGTGCAGCCGAAACGCTCTGCCCGAGCCCATCACATTGGCGCCTAAGAAGCCGCCCTCGAGGGCGATCTCGATCGCGCGGTTCATCTGGCGGAAGGCGTGCGGATATTCGGAGCGGATATAGATGTAGCCCTCAGTCGCGCCGACCGCGAGGCCAGCGATCGTCATGCCTTCGATCAGCACAAACGGATCGCCCTCCATGATCATGCGATCGGAATAGGTGCCGCTATCGCCTTCATCGGCATTGCAGACGATGTATTTCTGATCGGCGGGCGTCGCGAGCACGGTGCGCCATTTGATGCCGGTCGGGAAGCCCGCGCCGCCGCGCCCACGCAGGCCCGAATCGATCACCTCTTTAACAATGGCATCGGGCGCCAACCCAAGCCCGCGTTTCAGCCCGCGATAGCCGCCATGCGCCTGGTAATCGTCGAGCGAAAGCGGATCGGTGATGCCGCAACGCGCGAAGGTCAGGCGTTGTTGCTTTTTGAGATAGGGAATTTCTTCGGTTGGGCCTTGGCGCAATTGATGCGCGCCGCCTGTGAGGAATTTGCCATCGAACAGGCCGGCTACATCATCAACCGCGACCGGGCCAAAAGCGATGCGCTCACCCTTGACCTCAACTTCAACCATCGGCTCAAGCCAATAGAGCCCGCGCGAACCATTGCGCACGATCGTGACATCAAGCTTTCGACGCGTCGCCTCGGCGGCAATGCGTTCGGCGACCTCATCCGCGCCGACCGAAAGCGCAGAAGAATCTCCCGGCACAAAAATGCGCGTGCTCATGAGCGCTTCCCTGCTCCGTCGAGCAATTGGTCGAGCCGGCGCGCATCGACCCGGCCATAGACTTTGTCGTCGATCATCAGGGCCGGCGCGCACGAGCAATTGCCCAGGCAATAAACCGCCTCGAGCGTGAAGCGGCCATCTTTCGTGGTTTCGTGGAAATCGATGCCGAGGCGATCCTTGGCCTGGGTGATCAGGCGCTCATTGCCCATCGCTTGGCAGGCCTCGGCACGGCATAGACGAACGACATGGGCCCCAGGCGGCGCGTCGCGAAAATCATGATAAAAGCTGATCACGCCGTGGACCTCGGCGCGGCTCAAATTAAGGGCCTTCGCCAACGCCGGTACGATCCCGGCATCGACATAGCCGAAGCGCCCCTGGAGCGCGTGCAAGATCGGCAAGAGCGCACCCGGCTTCGACTTGTGCGCCTCGATCAGGCTCTGCGCGGTCTGGTCATTCCAGGCGTCGAAGTTCGGCATAAACGCCTTCCAAAGGGCCGCGAACCGATGCTGCGCCCTATAGTGCGTCCGTTCGTTTAATAAGATCAATCGAACATATTGGATTTTATGATAGAAAAAAGCTATTACACGATCGAGCCGGGCCCATTGGCGGGGTACCGGCCCATAAGGGCATAGGGGGCCGGATCGCTGATTTTCCGGGTCGCGCGGCGAATGTCCTTCAAAACCTGTTCAGCCGGGGCTTTCGAACTCACGGGTTTTGCTCTCATCTTCGTTCCTTCGTCACTGCGATGAGACCAAAACCCTCCTCTAATCAATACCCCAATTCTGTCTCATAGGCGCTGAC
>SHWC01000045.1 GCA_009691045.1 Alphaproteobacteria bacterium
CGAGAAAGCGAGCAAGGATTTCGAGAAGGAACATGGCTATCGCATGGAATTCACCGCGGACACGACCTGGAAGCAGGTCACCGAGTTCGCGGCGTTCCTGAAAAAGATCAAGGAAGCCGGCGCTGACGTGCCCTATGGCTTTGCTCAGCACCATGGCTCGTTTGCGTGGACGACGCAGCTCGACATTCAACGCCTGATGTTCGCGCATGGTCGTTGGCAGGACTTCTCGGTCGACGACAAGATAGGCAGCAAAACGCCCGGCCCGACCAATTGGGGCGATGAGCAGTCGGTCTTGATCATGAAGAAGTACAAAGAGCAGGCCGATGTTTGCCATCCCGACAATCTGGCCAATGGCACGATCGAGCTGAACAGCGTCTATCAGGCCGGCAAGGTTGCGGCTCAGGTGCAATATCATGAGTTCGCCGCCTCGATCGAAGACGAGAAGACCTCGGCGGCGGCCGGCGGCAAAACAGCCTATGCGCCGTGCCCGAAGGGCGAGGCGAGCTGGATCGTCAATGGCGGCCAGGCGGTGAACGGCACCAATTGCGGCATTGGCGGCATTGGCATCAATGGCAATGCGACGGAAGACCTGAAGCGGGCCGCCTATATCTTCGCAACCTGGGCGGTCTCGAAGGACAATCAGCTCGACGTGTTGAAGGGGCTCGGCGGCACACCGACGCGTAAGTCCGTGCTCGCGGTGCCGGAAGTGGTGGCGGCCCGCAAGCGCCCGACCACCATGCCGAACGCGCTCACGTTCGATGCGGTCTATGATCTCGGCATCAAGGACCCGCATTTCGTGCTCGGTCCGAAGATTCCGAACTCGAACGAGTATCACCAGATCATGGCGACCGAAGCGCAAAAGCTCGTGGCCGGCAAGCAATCGGCGGAGGAGTGCTGCAATAACATCAAGCAGCAGCTCAACAATTTGCACGACGTCTGATCGTTTGGCGTCTTGTTGATCGGGTCGAGCATGTCTCGGCAAACACGCCGGCTGACATTGCGTTCAGTTAGCAGGCAAAAGACCGAGGGGTCGGCGGCGCGATTCGCCGTCGACCCCGGTTGCCCGTGGCTGCGCCTTGCGATAGTCGATTTGGTTCAGGCTGATTTCTCGTGAAAGTCCGCGTGATATGACGGATCAAGTGGTCGGCGATACGGGGCGCGGCTCGCGAGGATCGGCGCGTCTTGCCGCGGCGGAGGCCGCGAGCCCAAGTGGCGTGCGCACGATCGATTACACGCCGCAGCGCTTCAATCCGACGCCTTCGCGCCGCTATTATTTTTATATGATGGCGCCGTCGATCATTCTGCTCGCCGGCATTTCGATCTATCCGTTCATCTGGCTCGTCTATATGAGCCTGCACACGCTCGGTGAGGCAGGTCAGCCCGATGTCTGGAACGACTTTAAGAATTTCACGCGCTTCGCGACCGACGGAAAATTCCAGCAGGGTTGGCTGCTGCTGATCAAATACAGCGCCATGTGCATGGTGCTCGAGGTTGGTCTCGGCGTGTTTCTCGCGGTCATTTTGAACCGCTCCAAACTCGAAAAATTTTTGGTCACGCTTATCTTAATGCCGATGATGATGGCGCCGATCATCACCGGTCTGGTTTGGCTCTTCCTCTATAACGGCGCGTTCGGCTGGTATCATTGGTTGCTGCAAAGCATCGGGATATTGGGCGCGACGTCGGTGCTGGGCGATTCCGATATCGCGATGTTCGGGCTCGTAGCGGTCGATGTGTGGCAATGGACGCCGCTGATCACGCTGATCACCTTGGCCGGCTTGAAACGCGTTCCGCAGGATCAACTCGAAGCCAATATGGTCGACGGCGCGGGGCCGGTGCGTAATTTTTTCACGGTCGCGATGCCGAACATCTACCCGTTCCTGTTGATCGCGGTTCTGCTCCGTTTCATGGACAATTTCAGATTCATCGACGCGATTTTGATTTTGACCGGCGGCGGTCCGGGCGATGCGACCAACATCCTGCCGGTCTATTTGTTCGACGTGTCGTTTCAATATTTCAAATTGGGGCGCGGGGCGGCGGTTGCCCTCACGCTGCTCCTCGTCACCATCGTGCTCGGCATGTTGCTGGTCAAAATCTTTGAAGATCCCAAGCGGAAAATCAAAGTGCATGGCGGGGACGAGGGTTAGAGCGCGCCATGGCATCACGCGAAATCGCCCAATACCCCTCCGCCTCCCGCCGCGTCTTCGGCGTGGTGACGATTCTTTTTATAGCGTTCTATTTGCTTTGGACGCTGCTGCCGCTGCTGATCATGTTTTTGTCGTCGTTCAAAGACCTGCTCGACGCCTTCCAATTGCCGGCGACGGGCGATTGGGGTGGCGTCGCGACGCTGTTCACCTTCGAGCCAACCACCAAGCACTATGAGAATTTGTTTCTCGAACTGAATTTCGGCACCTATCTCGGCAATAGTTTGATCGCGTCGCTGGGCTCGGCGGGCATTTCGGTGGTGCTGGGTTCGATGGCGGCCTATAGCCTCAGCCGGCTCGATTTTCGCGGCAAGAACCACCTCTTTTTCTGGATCATCTCGACGCGCATGGCGCCGGTCGTGGCGGTCTTGGTGCCGCTTTATGCGATTTTCCGTTCGCTCGATTTGATCGGCACCTTGCCGGGTCTGATCCTCGCCTACACCACGTTCAACCTGCCGTTCGCGATTTGGATCCTGAAGGGTTTTTTCGACAACGTACCCTATGCGATCGAAGAAGCCTCGATGTGCGATGGCTCGACGCGTTTGCAGGCGCTGCGCATGATTTTGCCGCTGGTCGCGCCGGGCATTGGCGCGTTCCTCGTGCTCTGTGTGTTGTTCGGGTGGAACGATTATTTGTTCTCCTCGATCATCGGTTCGGGTGGTGCCAAAACTTTGCCGCCGGCGACGATTGGTCTTGTGCAGCCGCAGAATATTCAATGGGGCAGTATCATGGCCGCGGGTGCGGTGACCACCGTGCCGATGTTGTTTTTGGGGGTGTTGATCCGGCGTTATTTGGTCGCCGGGTTGACGATGGGCGCGGTGCGCGAATGACCGATGCAATCATTTCGGTTGCGCCGCCGAGGGATGGAGCTAGGGCCACATGGTAGAGGTCAACATCCAGAACGTCTGGAAGTACTACGGCAAGACCGTGGCGGTGAAGGAATTGAATCTCAAATGTCCCGAGAACTCGTTTCTCGCGATTTTGGGGCCGTCGGGTTGCGGCAAATCCTCGACGCTCCGCATGTTGGCCGGGCTGGAGCATATTTCGGCCGGCGACATTTTTTTCGGCGATCTACGCGTCAATCAATTGCCGCCGAAAGAGCGCGACATCGCCATGGTGTTCGAGAATTATGCGCTCTATCCGCATAAGACCGTGTTCGAGAACATGGCGAATCCCTTGCGGCTTCGAAATGTGAATCGCGAAGAGATCGACAAGCGCGTGCGTCGGGCGGCCGAGCTTTTGCAAATCGAGATGTTGCTCGATCGCAAACCCATGCAGCTCTCGGGCGGACAGAAACAGCGCACCGCGATCGGCCGTGCCATTGTGCGCGAGCCCAAGGTGTTTCTGTTCGACGAGCCGATCGCGCATCTCGACGCCAAATTGCGCGCTCATATGCGGGGTGAATTAAAGCATTTGCAGCGCCGGCTGGAGACCACGACGATTTATGTCACGCACGACCAGCTCGAAGCGATGTCGATGGCCGATAACATCGCAGTCATGCACGAGGGTGTGTTGCAGCAATTCGGCACGCCATCGGAAATTTACAATCACCCGGCCAATGAATGGGTCGCCGGGTTTGTTGGCGAGCCGCCGATGAATTTCCTGAATTGCCGGCTTGAGCGCGGGGCGGATGGTGTCGTGGCGGTTCACCCGAGCTTCCGCCTGGCTTTGACCGATGCCCAGCGCCGCCTCCTCGAAGAAAAGGGCGCGGAGGCGGAGGTGCGGCTCGGTGTGCGGCCCGACACCATCGCCTATCGGGCGGGGGCGGGCTCGGGGCTTGGTATTGCGGCCAAGGTGTTCGTGACCGAACCCCTGGGCGGCGATATGATTGTCGAGGTCCAACTCGGCGCCGACCGGATTACCGTCAAAACCAAGATCGGCCCGTCGGCCAATTTGGACGAGCCCTGCACCATCGCTTTTGATGCGGCACGGATTCATCTCTTTGCAGCCTCGAACGGGATCGCGTATTTCTAGCGCCCGTTTTTGGGATCGAGGAACTTAAGGAGCGAATTTGGCCAATAATCAGGCGCGCGGGGCCAAGGTTGGCGTCGTCGCCAACCCCGCGGCCGGGCGCGATATTCGCCGGCTGGTGGCGCAGGCCTCGGTTTTTCCGATCGCCGAGAAGCGCAACATGATGACCCGTGCCTTCTCCGCCCTCGGCACGACGGGGGTCGAGGAGGTGCTGCTGATGCCCGATGGCTCGGGCCTCAGCGACCGTATTCAGCGCGCCCTCAAACTGCCGCTGCCGGAAGGCCAGACCTGGCCGAAAATCAGCTTTATCGATTTCGAGCCCGAGGATTCGCCGGCCGATACGCTGCGTGCCGTAAAACGCATGGTCGAACAGGGCGTTGGCGCGATCATCGTGCTCGGCGGGGATGGCACCAACCGGCTGGTGGCGCGGGCGGCTGGCAATGTACCGCTGGTTTCGCTCTCGACCGGCACCAACAACGTGTTTCCGGTCATGCGTGAGGCGACCATCGCGGGCCTCGCGGCCGGGCTGGTCGCGACCGGCCAAGTCGATGTGGCGGAGGCCTGTTACCGCAACAAGTTGCTGCGCCTTGAAGTCAACGGCACGCCGAGCGATCTGGCGCTGGTTGACCTCTGTATCAGCGACGAGCTTTTCGTCGGCTCGAAGGCACTATGGCGGGCCGAGGGGCTTGACCAATTGTTCGTCAGCTTCGCCGAGGCCGATGCCATTGGGTTGTCGTCGATCGCGGGGCTGATACGGCCGGTCTCGAGGCGGGCGCCCTTTGGGCTTTGGTTCGACCTTTGCGCGCCGGTTCAGGCGGCCCGCGTGGTCACCGCGCCGATCGCGCCGGGCATCGTGGTCGATGTCGGGATCGAGGCGGTCAATAGCTTCGCCCTGGGCGAAGCCGTGCTGGTGCGCCTCGGCCGGGGGGTGGTTGCCCTGGACGGTGAGCGGGAGGTAGAGTTTTCGCCGGCTGATCAGGTCGTGGTTCGGCTCGCTGAGGACGGTCCGCTCAGCATCGATATCGAACGGACCATGATGCTTGCCGCACAACATGGCTTATTTGTACGTAACACGCCCGTGGCGCGCGGCGCGGGCGTTCGAACTGCACAGGGAGGATAACAATGCAGCTCAGTAAGGCCGATCTCTTGAAGGCCTATCGCATGATGAAAACGATCCGTGAATTCGAGGAGCGGCTTCACGTTGAATTCGCGACCGGCGAGATTCCGGGCTTCGTGCACCTTTATGCCGGCGAAGAAGCCAGCGCGACCGGCTTTTGTATGCACCTTGATGGGCGCGACAAAATCGCCAGCACGCATCGCGGCCATGGTCATTCGATCGGCAAAGGGTGCGATGTTGACGCCATGATGGCCGAAATTTACGGCAAGAAATCGGGGTTGTGCGGCGGCAAGGGCGGTTCGATGCACATCGCCGACCTCGACAAGGGCATGCTCGGCGCGAACGGCATTGTGGGCGGCGGCCCGCCTTTGATTTGCGGCGCGGGCCTCGCGGCGAAGGTGCTGAAGACGGGCGGTGTCGCGATCGCCTTTGTCGGCGATGGCGCGTTCAACCAGGGCACGACGGCCGAGAGCCTCAACCTGGCGTCCGTCTGGCGCTTGCCGTGCCTCTTCGTGGTCGAGAACAACGGCTATGCCGAGGCGACCTCGTCCAAATACTCGGTCTCGTGCGACGATTTCACCGATCGCGCGGCGGCCTACAGCATGCCGGGCATCGCGGTCGATGGTCATGATTTCTTCGCGGTCTATGAAGCCGCGGGCGAAGCCATCAAGCGCGCGCGTTCGGGCGGTGGCCCCTCGCTCATCGAGGTCAAGCTCAATCGCTATTACGGCCATTTCGAGGGCGACGCGCAAACCTATCGCGGTGTCGACGAGGTCAAGAACATTCGCGCCACGAAGGATTGCCTGGTGCTGTTCCGCAGGCGCGTCGAGGGCGCCAAACTGCTCGATGCCTCGGAACTCAACAAGATCGACGCCGACGTGATGGCCCAGATCGAAAACGCGGTCAAGAAAGCCAAGGCGGCGCCAAAGCCGACCGCGGCCGATCTGATGACCGACGTTTATGTGAGCTATTGAGGAGGGCGGGCGTCATGGCACGTAAAATTACGTATCAACAGGCAATCAACGAAGCGCTCTCCCAAGAAATGTCGCGCGATCCGCGCGTCATCATCATGGGCGAGGATGTCGCAGGCGGTGCGGGCACCGATGGCGAGGACGAGGCGTGGGGCGGCGTGCTCGGCGTCACCAAGGGGCTCTATAAGAAATTCGGCGATCGCGTGATGGATACGCCAATCACCGAATCGGCCTTCATCGGTGCGGCGGTCGGCGCGGCGACGGCGGGGCTTCGCCCGGTGGCCGAGCTCATGTTCATCGATTTCATGGGCGTCTGCCTCGATCAGATTTTCAACCAGGCCGCCAAATTCCGTTACATGTTCGGCGGCAAGGCGGAAACCCCGGTCGTCATTCGCACCATGTATGGCGCGGGCTTCCGGGCGGCGGCGCAGCACTCGCAGTGCCTCTATCCGGTGTTCACGCACATTCCGGGTCTCAAGGTAGTCATGCCGGCGACGCCCTATGATGCGAAGGGGCTCTTGATCCAAGCGATTCGCGACAATGACCCGGTGATCTTCTGCGAGCACAAAGTGCTCTATACGCTCGAAGGCGATGTGCCGGAGGAGCCCTATACCATCCCGTTCGGCGAAGCGAGCGTGGTGCGCGAGGGCAAGGACGTCACGATCGTGACGCTCGGGCGCATGGTGCATATGGCGACCGAGGCGGCCGATAATCTGGCCAAGCAAGGAATCAAGTGCGAAGTGATCGATCTGCGCACGACCTCGCCGATGGACGAAGACACCATTCTTGAAAGCGTCGAGAACACGGGCCGGCTCGTCGTGGTCGATGAAGCGCATCCGCGCTGCAACATCGCGACCGACGTATCGGCGCTGGTTGCCGACAAGGCGTTCGATTCCTTGAAGGCCCCGATCAAGATGGTGACTGGGCCGCATGTGCCGGTGCCGTTCTCCGACGTGCTCGAGGATCTCTATATCCCGAACGCGGCGAAGATCGAGGCCGCCGTGCGCTTGGTCATGGGCAAGAAAAACTAGTCTCGAATATAGCTGCACCGAAATCGACGCCGCCTTCCCGGCAATCGGGCGAGGCGGTGTCGAGGTGTTTTGAACCCCGAAGACAAAGCGAGTGCCGCACCATGTCGGAATCAATCAAGGCCCTCACCATGCCGAAATGGGGGCTCTCCATGAAAGAGGGCAAGGTCGCCTCCTGGCTCATGCAAGAAGGCACCTCGATCTCACCCGGCAATGAAGTGCTTGAGGTCGAGACCGAAAAGATTTCGAGCGCGGTTGAATCGTCCGAGGGCGGCGTGCTGCGCCGCATCGTCGCGCAGGAAGGTGAGACACTCCCCGTCGGCGCGCTTTTAGGCGTGATCGCGGGCGCGAACGACACGAGCGAGGCGATCGATGCGTTCGTCGCCGAGTTCCAGAAAAATTACGTGCCACCGGCCGATGACGATCACGATTCGGGGCCCAAGACGCAGGTGATCGAAGTCAAAGGTCGCGCCATCCGCTATCTCCGCCAAGGCGATGGCGGCACGCCGTTGATTTTGATTCACGGTTTCGGCGGTGATCTCAATAATTGGCTGTTCAATCAGGAATCGCTTGCGGCCAAGCGCACCGTGATCTCGTTCGATCTGCCGGGCCATGGCCAATCGTCGAAGCAAGTGGGCAACGCCAATTTCGGCGAGCTCACCCAAGTCGTGTACGATGTGATGGATGCGCTCAGCGTGCCGAAGGCGCATCTCGCCGGCCATTCCATGGGTGGGGCGATCGCGATCGACATGGCGTTGGCGCACCCCGGTCGGGTTGCCTCGCTCACGCTGATCGCGCCGGCTGGTCTAGGGCCTGAGATCAATGGTGGCTATATCGATGGCTTCATCGAGGCGACGGGCCGTCGCGACATCAAGCCGCATTTGGAGCAATTGTTCGCCAATGCCGAGCTGGTGTCGCGCCAAATGATCAACGACATCCTGGCCTATAAGCGGCTCGATGGCGTGGATGCGGCGCTTCGCGCCTTGCGCGACAAGATCTTCCCCGGCGGCAAACAGGCGACCGTGCTGCGCGAAAAGCTCGGCTCGCTCTCCATGCCGATCCAGGTGATCTGGGGCGAGGGCGATGCCATCGTGCCGGCAAAGCAAGCGCAAGGCCTGCCGGCCAGCGTGAAGGTGCATGTGCTGAAGGGCGCCGGCCACATGCCGCAAATGGAAGCGGCGGCCGAGGTCAATAAACTGATCGAGGCGCAGTTGGGCTGAGCCTCCGCCGAATTCGGCGGCGTTCCTCCTTGTTCGTCGTCCTCCGGCGAGCCGAAGGCGAGACCGGGGGACCCAGAAGCCCCGGACTCCGTGGTGCTGCTTCCTCTGGGTCCCCCGCCTTCGCGGGGGACGACGACGTTTACTGGCGCTACGCCGTCACTTCCCCTTGCCGCAATCCATGCCCATATTCGGTCGTGGATGGAGCGTGCGGTGAAGCAAAAACCCGAGGCGGCAGGAACAATGGCAGGCGGCGCGGCGGAGCGCCCGCTCCTGTTTTGCGGCGATCTCGATATTCGCATCGCGGCCGACGGCACATGGTTTCATGAGGGCGTCGCTATACGCCGGCCGGCTCTGGTCAAATTGTTCGCGAGCGTGTTGATGCGCGATGAGACCGGCGATTATTGGCTGGTGACCCCGGTTGAGCGCTCGCGGATTAGGGTCGATGACGTGCCATTCCTCGCGGTCGAGATGAAGGCCGAGGGAGAAGGGAAGGCGCAAATCCTTTCGTTCCGCACCAATCTCGACGAGTGGGTGACGGCCGGCCCCTCGCACCCGCTCTCGTTCAGGGCACAACCCGGGGGGCGCGAGCCGGCGCCCTATGTGTTGGTGCGCGATGGCCTTGAGGCGCGCCTCACGCGCGCGGTCTATTATGATTTGGCCGAACGCGCGCTCGAGGCGGGCCCTGAGGGGGTGGCGGGCTTTGGCGTCCATAGCGACGGCGCGTTCTTTCAATTGGAGCTAGGCGCCAAAAAATGATCGATTTGCGCGACGATGTGTTGGCGCGGGCTGCGGCGCTCGATTTTGGCGACCCGGCCGAACCTTGGGCGAGCGTGACCGCGGCGGCGGAAGCGGCGCCGCTCGCGCGTGTGCCGGGCTCGCTCCGTCACCTTGAAGAAATGCCGGCTTTGCCGGACGCAACACGCATCGTGCCCTCGGCCGTGTTGGTGCCCTTCATCGACCGGCCGGAGGGCCTGACGATTTTGTTGACCAAACGCACCGACCATTTGGTTGTGCACGCGGGGCAGATCAGTTTTCCCGGCGGTCGATCGGATGAACGCGATCACTCGCCGCTCGATACGGCACTCCGCGAAACCGAGGAAGAAATCGGCCTTGCGCGCGATCGCGTGCGGGTGCTGGGGCGGCTCGACAATTATCTGGTCGGCACGGGCTATCGCATCACGCCGATTTTGGGTTTGGTGCGGCCGCCCTTCGAACTTCTGGCCGACCCCTACGAGGTCGCCGAGATTTTCGAATTGCCGCTCGACTTTGTACTCGAGCCCGCCAATTACCGGAAAGATTCGCGTCTCGTGAATGGTGTCGAGCGACGCTTCAACGTGCTGGCCTATGGCGATTATTATGTTTGGGGCGCGACCGCGACGATCCTCCTCAATCTGCGCCGCGCGCTGGCCGGGCAATGATCCGTATCCTGCTCACTTATGTGGTGCCGCTGCTGCTGCCGGCGGCGCTTTATATTATTTACGTCATCGTGGCGCGCCGTATCCTGACAGGCCAAAGCGAGACGGCCGCGCAATTGCGCCGCATGCCGTGGCTTTGGTTGCTCGCCGCCGGCGTCGTGCTGATGGGGATCAGCCTCGCGGTTCTTAGTCTGACGACCGGCGGCGATATCGATCGGCGCTATGTGGCGCCGCACGTCGAAGACGGCAAGGTCGTGCCCGGGCATTTGGAATAAAGCGATGGAACCGGCGCGCCGCATCGCACCGACGGCTTGGATGACGGCGCCGGAAACGGTCGCGGTCGTGCGCGCGCTCGAAGCCGATGGCGCGGCCGTGCGCTTCGTTGGCGGCTGCGTGCGCGATACCATGCTCGGCCGCGCGATTACCGATATCGATATCGCGACGCCCGATCCGCCTGAAACCGTGATGTTGCTTTTGGCGCGCGACTATATTCGTGCCGTGCCGACCGGGCTCGCGCATGGCACGATCACCGCCGTGGTCGACCACAAGCACTTCGAGATCACGACATTGCGCGTTGATGTCGAGAGCCATGGCCGCCACGCGACAATCGCCTTCACCGATAATTGGTTGGAAGACGCCGCCAGGCGCGATCTCACCTTCAACGCGATGAGCCTCGCGCCCGATGGCGCGATCTATGATCCGTTCAATGGCCTCGCCGATCTCGAAGCCGGGCGCGTGCGCTTTGTGGGCGCGGCCGCGCAACGCATTCTCGAAGATCATTTGCGTCTTTTGCGCTTTTTCCGTTTCTACGCCTGGTTCGGGCGCGGGCCGTTCGATTCGGATGGTTTCGCCGCCACCAAAGCGCACGCGCACCTTTTGCCCAAATTGTCGGGCGAGCGCGTGCAGGCCGAGATGAAGAAGCTCTTGGCCGGGCCAAATCCTCTAAGGGCGCTCGCGGGCATGCGCGATTGCGGCGCGCTTGCGCAAATTTTGCCCGAGGATGGTTCGTTCGATTTGTTGCGCGCGCTCATTGCCTGCGAAGAGGCCGCCGGCCTTAAGCCCGATTCGATCCGCCGGCTCGCCGCGCTCGTGCGCGGGCGCGCGACCGAACCGCTTGCGGCGCGTTGGCGGCTCTCGAATGGCGATGCCGCGCGGCTCGCCGCCTTAGCGGTGCCGGTTGAGCGGCTTGACCAAAGTTTCGATGCGCGCGCAATGCGCCGCGTGCTCTATCGGCGTGGCGCCGAGCTCACGCGCGATCTGGTCCTGCTCGCCTGGGCCGAGGCGGGCGCGACGAAGGACGCGCCCTGGCGCGTCATGTTCGACGAAGCGTTGCGTTGGTTGCCGCGCGAATTGCCGATCAAGGGCGCTGACGTGTTGGCGCTCGGCGTGGCCCCAGGCCCGGCGGTCGGCGAGCTGCTCGCTTCGGTCGAGCAATGGTGGATCGAGGAAGACTTCAAACCGACACGAAAAGAAGCGCTCGCAAAACTCGCCGCGCTGGCGCGCAAGGGCGCCTAATTCGCCTGTTTGGTGAGCCGCCCCGTGACATGACGCGCGACGCCATGGTCGTGCATGCTGATGAAATCGAGCTCCATGCCGAGATCGGTCAGTGTGCGGTCATAGCGTTGGAGCTCGAACCCGCCATCATCGAGCACGGCGATGGTGCTGACGGTGAGCGTTTGGCCTTTGACGCGGGCCCACATGGTGCGCCCACCCGCGATGGGGTCGCGTGAGGCTTCCTTCGGCGCAAAAATGCCGGGCCGTTCGGTCGGTTGGAAATTCAAGCTCTCCGATTTGCGCTTCACGTTCGGGTTCTTGGGGTCGCCGCCCTCGCGCATCACGGTGGTCCAACTCAGCGTGAAGCCTTGGCCGGCGGCCTGGAGCGTGACGTCGAGGTCGCGAATGGTCAGGCCGAAATAATCGCTCTCTTCATTGCGTGCCAGCCCTGAGCCCGACCACGTGCAGAAAAAGGCCTTGATCGGCAAATCGGCCGCGAGGCTTGAGAGCGTGGTGCCGAGCAAAACGCTGGCCGCGATGATGGCGCCGAACAGCGCCCGCTTCATGCCCGTCATATCGTTCCCCCCTTACGCGCCGCGATGGCGATGCGACTCGGGCCATGGTAACGGCCGGGGGCCCAGCCGCCAATCTGCCCGATCCTTCGACAGGCTCAGGATGAGGCTTCGACTGGCTCAGGATGAGGCCGTTTTTTAGCCCTCATGCTGAGCGTGTCGAAGCATGAGCGCGCCGCGCCTCCCACACGCGTCGTGGCCGGGCTTGATCTGCCTTCGCCGAAGCGAAGCTCCGGCCTCGCGCAGGCAGGCCCGGCCATCCAGACTCGAAGAAAACACTGGATTTCCGGGTCGGGGCCCGGCAATGACGAAGGACGGAAGTTCGTGCGGCGCAGTCGAAGGGCGAAGCATGAGGGCTGGCAAACATGATTAAGGCCAGCGCGCCTCGGGCGGCATCGACATCAAAATTGCCTCGGTATTGCCGCCGGTCTTGAGACCGAATTGGGTGCCGCGGTCATAGAGCAAATTGAATTCGACATAGCGGCCGCGGCGAACCAGTTGGTGCTCGCGCTCGGCCGCGCTCCACGCCTCGTTCATGTGGCGCCGCACGAGCGCGGGATAGATGGTGATAAACGCCAGGCCGATATTACGAATGAACGCAAAATCGCGTTCAAATTCGCCGGTGTTCAGATAATCGCAAAATATGCCGCCAACGCCGCGCGGCTCGCCCCGGTGCGGCAGGAAGAAATAATCATCGCACCAGGCCTTGTAGCGCGCGTAATAGGCCGGGTCGTGGGCGTCGCAGGCGCCTTTCAGCGCGGCGTGAAACGCGGCGGTATCAGCGGCGTGCGGCGCCATCGGCGTGAGGTCGGCGCCGCCACCGAACCAATTCGTCGTGGTCACGATATGGCGCGTGTTCATGTGCACCGCCGGCACCTTGGGCGAACACAAATGAGCGACGAGCGAGATACCGCTCGCCCAAAAACGCGGGTCCTCGGCGGCGCCGGGCACCTGGGCGCGGAAGGCCGGCGAAAATTCGCCACGCACGGTCGAGACATTGACGCCAACCTTCTCGAACACGCGGCCCTTCATCAGCGTCATCACGCCGCCGCCGCCCTCGCGCCGCGTCCAGGCGGTGCGCTGAAAGCGACCGGGCGGACGATCCTTCAGCGGGCCGTCATAGTCGGTCTCGATCGTCTCGAAGGCCGCGCAGATGGCGTCGCGCAGATGCTCGAACCAAGTCCGCGCCCGCGCCTTCTCGGCTTCCGAGGAGGTGCCCGGCGGCAAAGTCGGCTGGCGTTCTGGATTTGCTTCGGTCATGGGCGATCTTTCGGCAGGCCATCGGTTTGTCGTAGCGCCTCGCTCAATACAATGGCGCCGGCGAGCGCGACATTGATCGATCTCAAACCCGCGCGCATCGGAATTCGAAGCCTGGCCGCGGCCGCCTCGTGCACCGCGGGCGGCGCGCCCGCGCTCTCACGACCCAAAACCAGCGTATCGGTCGGTGCGAACTGAAAGCGGTGATAGTCGAGATCGCCCTTGGTGGTGAGCAGGATGAGCCGGCTCGGAGGGTTCGCGTGTTCGCGGGCTGCTTGGAAGGCGGCGAAGGAAGCGTGGCGCGTGAGCAACACATGGTTGAGATAGTCCATGCCGGCGCGTCGCAATTGACGGTCATCCATGGGGAAGCCACAGGGCTCGATGATATCGACCGGCACGCCAAAGCATGCCGCCAGCCTTAGGATGGTGCCCACATTGGGCGGAATGTCGGGTTCATAGAGCGCGAGTCGCATGGCCGATTCATAAACGAGTCGAAGGAATTAGCCGCAAAACGGGCGGCCACCGCGGGGGCGCTTCATTCTTGCTCAAAACGAGCGTCCGTGCTACGCCAACCGCCGGCCGCACGGGCTTGAGTCGCGTTGCGGGTGGGCGATCATGGCTGATCGCTCGGCCCGCTGCAGCAAGCGCGTGACGGTTTGACGCATTCTCTTGGGGCGCAGGCCGCGCCTAATTCTCTTGGGGCGCAGACCGCGCCTAATTCTCTTGGGGCGCAGACCGCGCCTAATTGCCACGATAGCGAAGGTGGAATCATGGCGGAGACCTCCCACCAACATGGCGCGCCCGGCGCGTCGCCGCACGGCGAGACGAGGCGGGACTTTTTGGTCCTGACCGCGGGCGCCATGGGGGCGATTGCGACGATCGCGGTTGTTTGGCCGCTGCTCGAAACGATGAACCCGGCGGCCGATACCTTGGCGCTGAGTTCGACCGAGGTCGATCTCACCGCCATCGAAATCGGCCAGTCGATCACGGTGGTGTGGCGCAATAAGCCGGTCTTCATCCGCCGCCGCACGCAAGAAGAGATCGACGCGGCGCGCGCGGTCAGCCTCGACGACCTCGGCGATAAGCAAACCGATGAAGAGCGCGCGCAGAAACCGGAATGGTTGGTCCTGGTCGGCGTGTGCACGCATCTTGGCTGTATTCCGCTCGGCACCAAAAAGGGCGATCCGCGCGGCGATTTCGGCGGCTGGTTCTGCCCCTGCCATGGCTCGCACTACGATACGTCGGGGCGCATCCGCAAAGGACCCGCGCCGCGTAATCTTGAAGTGCCGGCCTATCAGTTCGTTTCCGACACTCTCGTCAAAATCGGCTGAGGGAGGCCGGAACGATCATGAGCAGCCCGGTGCCGCGCAATAAGGTCGCCCAGTGGATTGAATACCGCCTGCCGGTATTCAGCTGGGTGAGCCACAACCTGACCGATTTTCCCGAGCCGAAGAACCTGAACTATTGGTGGAATTTCGGCTCGCTCGCCGGGATCATGCTGGTCTGGCAGATCGTCACCGGCATCGTGCTGGCGATGCATTACACGCCGCATGTCGACATGGCCTTCAATTCGGTCGAGCGCATCATGCGCGACGTGGAGTGGGGCTGGCTGATCCGCTATTCCCACATGAACGGCGCGTCGATGTTCTTCGCGGTGGTCTATATCCACATTTTCCGCGGGCTCTATTACGGCTCCTATAAGTCGCCGCGCGAAATTCTGTGGTGGCTCGGTATCGTGCTCTTGCTCCTGATAATGGGTGCGGCGTTCACCGGCTATGTGCTGCCCTGGGGCCAGATGAGCTTCTGGGCCGCGACCGTGATCACCAATTTGTTTTCGGCGGTTCCGTGGATCGGCGGTGGCGTGGTCGAATGGCTGTGGGGCGGCTTCGGCGTCGACAACCCGTTGCTCAATCGCTTCTACGCTCTGCACTATCTCTTACCGTTCGTCATCGTCGGCGTGGTCGTGCTGCATATTTGGGCGCTGCATCACCGGCGCTCGAACAACCCGCTCGGCATCGACATCAAGAGCGAGAAGGACACCATTCCCTTCCATCCCTATTACACGGTCCGCGATATGTTCGGGATGGGCGCGATGTTGTTCGTGCTCTTCATCTTCATCTTCTTCATTCCGAACATGCTGGGCGAGACGATCAATTATGTGCCGGCGAACCCAATGCAAACGCCGTCGCATATCGTGCCGGAATGGTATTTCCTGCCCTATTACGCGATCCTTCGCGCGATTCCGGACAAGCTCGGCGGCGTGATCGCCATGCTGGTCTCGATCCTGGTGCTGTTCATTCTGCCCTGGCTCGATACTTCCAAGGTCCGCAGCGCGCGCTTCCGGCCGATCTACAAGCAATTGTTTTGGGTCTTCCTGGCCGATTGCATCGTGCTCGGTTGGGTTGGCGCGCAGCCGGCCGAGGGCGTCAATATCGTCATCAGCCGAATCTGCACGGCCTATTATTTCGCGCACTTCCTCATCATCATGCCGATTCTCGGCAAGCTCGAGCGGCCCCGGCCGCTGCCGGAGAGCATTCATGAGGCGGTCTTGAAAAAGCGCGGCCCCGCGCAAGCCGCCGCCGCGATGGAGAAGCACTGATGCGCCGGCTCATCGCCGCGGCTTCGGCCGCCCTCGTGCTTGGTCTCACCGGCCTCTCTCCGGCGGCATTGGCCGCGACCGAAGGCGCCGCGCTGCCGCATACCGACTTCCCGCATGTCGGCGTGTTCGGCAAATACGACAAACCGGCTTTGAAGCGCGGCCTTCAGGTCTATCGCGAGGTTTGCTCGGCCTGTCATGGGCTGAAGCACATCGCCTTCCGCAATTTGACCGCGCTTGGCTTGAGCGACGACGAGATCAAGGCGATCGCCGAGACCTATCAAATTCAAGATGGCCCGAACGACGAGGGCGAGATGTTCGAGCGGGCCGGCCGCCCTTCGGATTATTTCCCGAACCCGTTCGCCAATGAGAAGGCCGCGCGGGCGTCCAACAACGGCGCCTATCCGCCCGATCTGTCGCTCATCACCAAGGGGCGCGACGGGCATGAGGGTTATGTGTATGCCATCCTGACTGGCTATGAAGAGCCGCCGGCCGATTTCGCGCTCGGCGAGGGCATGAACTACAACAAATATTTTCCGGGCCATCAGATCGCCATGGCGCCGCCCTTGAATGACGGCCAGGTGACCTATGAAGACGGCACCGAGGCGAAGGTCGCCACCATGGCGCACGATGTGGTGACGTTCCTTGCCTGGGCGGCCGAGCCCGAGCTCGAAGAGCGCAAGGCGGTTGGCCTCAAAGTGCTCATCTTCATCGGGCTTTTGACCGCGGTGCTCTACGCCATCAATGTGCGTATCTGGTCGCGCGTGACCTGAGCCCTACCAAGTTTCGTCGCGCGCATCTCGCGCGACGCGACTTGGACGGCGCGACAACGCATAAGCGAGAGCGGTCTCAGCGCTATTGGGATCGATCTATTCCTTAGCGTCATTGCCGGGCTTGACCCGGCAATCCAGGGGTGGCGGCACCCTGGCTTCCTTAATAAGCCTGGATGGGCGGGTCTCCGCCCGGCCATGACGCCCGTGGCGATGCAGTGCCGGTACGGTCTCAACCGGGCGACCGTGCGTTCGGGGGAATGACAAGCGATGAAATGCGTCCACCTATGTTGAAACCGCTTTAAGCGCTGAGGGGGCCATGCGGCCTCCTTAGTTGTTTTGGCGCGGCTTTCTGCTTGACCAGTAGGATATTTCCTGTTTCGGTTTCCCATCGTCAGATCATAAGGAGGGCGTGCCAGTGAATCAGGATTCCGCAGATCTGTACGCCGTCAGCGCCTATGAGACAGAATTGGGGTAT
>SHWC01000008.1 GCA_009691045.1 Alphaproteobacteria bacterium
ATAGATCGCACTGGCATCAGGCCCGTCGCCATAACGCTCGAGCCAGTCGACCAATTCGGCATAGCTGGATTTATAACCGGGCGACAAATAACGCGCGGCCAGCAGGTCGCCGACCAAAATAGGGTCGGCCAGTGCCGGCATAAGCTTATCCGCCTCGGCGTGGTTGCCTTTGCCCACCAGCGCGAACAGACGACGATAAAGAGCACGATCGGCCTCGGACAGCACGGTCGGCAGGGCGGTCGGCCAGTTCATTTGGGCGGCGCCGGGGTCGAGCGCGGCGGTGGTCAATTCCTTCGAGGGCTTGCTGGGCGAGCCGGGATGGGCTTCCCCGGCCCCAATCAGGGCAGCAAGGAAGGCCAGGGCGAAAACGCCCAGGCGCGCAAATCCAGTTCGCGGTCTTGCTGCCGCCATCCTGAGGCTACCTGACTTTCTGTTTTGATCCCCCCGCCGGCGATGTTCTTGTGACCCGCCTTGGGAGGCCTTCTAGCGGACAGCTTGGCCTCGGGCAACCTGGCAAATGCGTCACGAACCGAGGGGCGAGCTGTCGCATCATTGCCACACCCCTAGAGTCGAGTAAAATCAGGCTAAAATTCGATGAATATGGGCTTCGATGTCCAAAAGGTCGCGCCAGGCCTCGCGCTTGGCGGCGCTCTGGCGGAGCAAATAGGCCGGGTGGAAGACCGCAATCGTGGGGGTAGGGGTGGCCAAACCGGGTCGGTGGTAGTCGAACCAGCGACCGCGGAGGCGGGTGATCCCCTCGCCCGTATTGAGGAGCGCCTTGGCCGAGATGCCACCAACGAGGATCAGAATTTTGGGTGCAATCAGTTCGATCTGACGCTCGACAAAGGGCTGGCAGGTGGCGATTTCATCGGCGGTTGGCGTTCGGTTGCCGGGAGGCCGCCAGGGCAACACGTTGGTGATATAGACCTTGGTGCGATCGAGCCCGATGGAGCCCAACATGCGGTCCAAGAGCTGGCCGGCCGGCCCGACAAAAGGCAGGCCCCGGCGGTCTTCTTCCGCGCCGGGCGCCTCGCCGACCAGCACGATGGTGGCGTGCGGATTGCCATCACCGATCACGGTGGTGGTCGCGGTGCGTTTGAGCGGGCAGGCATCGAAACGGCCCAGCGCGGCACGGAGCTCGTCGAGATTGGCGCAGGCGGCGGCAATCTCGCGGGCGCTCAAGGCGGCATCGCTCAATGCGATTGGCGCCGCCGGTGCGGCCGTGGCGGGCGCCATCGAGACCGGTGGGCGTGGTGCTGGCGCTGGGCTTGGCGCAGCGGGCGTTCCCACGTTCTGTTCGCTCGGTTGAGCAACGGGAATCCGGGCTGGTTGCGGCGGCGGGGCGCTCGCGCTCAGCCAATCGATCGGCGTCTCGCCGACCGCCATATCGACCCCGGCCTCGACATAAAATGCGAGCAGTGCCCGGTGGTCTTGCGCCATTGTCATGGCCGGTGGCTTCGGGGTGGAACAGGTCCCATCGTTCTTAGATACGCTCGATTGACCGCTTTCGGCAATCGGACCATAAGTGCGCCCGATGGAACGCTGATCGCGCCGTTCCAGAGGCTTGAGCGCCGCGGAGGGCCAGGATGAGCCGCGAGTCGATGAGCTACGATGTGGTCGTGGTGGGCGGCGGGCCGGCGGGGCTCGCGGCGGCGATCAAACTTAAGCAATTGGCTCAGGCGGCCGGGCGTGAGCTTGCCGTCACGGTGGTTGAGAAAGGCTCCGAAATCGGCGCCCATATTCTTTCGGGCGCCGTGTTCGAGACCAAGGCGCTGGATGAGCTGATTCCTGATTGGAAGGCCAAAGGCGCGCCGCTCAAGACCCAGGTCAACGCCGAAGAGTTCAGCGTGCTGACCAAACGGCGCCGGTTCACCTTTCCGGCCTGGATGCTGCCGCCCCAATTGCACAATAAAGGCAATTACATCATCAGCCTGGGCGAGCTTTGTCGCTGGCTGGCCCAAGAGGCCGAGGCGCTCGGGGTTGAGATTTATCCGGGCTTCGCGGCGGCCGAGGTGCTCTATCACCAGGATGGCAGCGTCAAAGGCGTTGCAACCGGCGATATGGGCGTCTCGCGCGAGGGGGCGCACAAATCCAGCTATCAGCCGGGCATGGAACTCCATGCCAAATACACGCTGTTCGCCGAGGGCGCGCGGGGCTCGCTATCGAAAGAGCTGATCGAGCGCTTCAAGCTGCGCGCCGATGCGGCGCCGCAGACCTACGGCATCGGTATCAAAGAGATCTGGGAGGTCGAGCCGGCCAAGCATCGGCCCGGCCTCATTCAGCATAGTTTCGGCTGGCCGCTCGATTCGCGCACCTATGGCGGTAGTTTTCTCTATCACTTCGACACGAATCTGGTGTCGGTCGGTTTTGTCGTCGCGCTCGACTATCAGAACCCCTACCTCTCGCCGTTTGACGAGTTTCAGCGCTTCAAGACCCATCCCGCGATCCGTCCAACGTTCGAAGGCGGTAAGCGCATTGTCTATGGCGCGCGGGCGATCAATGAGGGCGGCTGGCAATCGATTCCGAAGCTCAGCTTTCCGGGTGGTGCACTCATCGGTTGTGCCGCCGGCTTCGTCAACGTGCCCAAGATCAAGGGCAGCCACAATGCGATGAAGACCGGCATGTTGGCCGCCGAGGCCGTGTTCGCGGCGTCGCAAGCCGGGCGGGACGGTCATGACGAACTCGTCGATCTAACCAAAACCGTGCGCCGCTCGTGGGTTGGGCGCGAGTTGCGCGAGGTGCGCAATTGCCGCCCGGCCTATCGGTTCGGCCTCGTGCTCGGCACGCTCATTAGCGGTTTCGAACTCTGGTCGCGCGGCGTTTTGCCATGGACGCTCGGGCACCATGAAGACCATCGCGCGCTCAAGCCGGCGGCGCGGAGCCGGAGAATCGACTATCCGAAGCCCGATGGCGTGGTCAGTTTCGACAAGCTCTCCTCGGTGTTCATTTCGAACACCAATCACGAGGAAGATCAGCCGGTACATTTGAAGCTGCGCGATCCAAGTGTGGCGATTCGCCTCAATTTGTCGCTTTATGACGCGCCCGAGCAGCGCTATTGCCCTGCCGGCGTTTACGAAATCGTTACTGAAGCCGCGGGGCCGAGGCTGCAAATCAACGCGCAAAACTGCGTGCACTGCAAAACCTGTGATATCAAAGACCCGAGTCAAAACATTAATTGGACGGTTCCCGAGGGCGGCGGCGGCCCAAATTATCCCAATATGTGAGCCGCATTTTGGTAAGAACCTGTGATTACAATTTTTGTCGCGCGCCCTTCGGCGTGCCCGTTGCCTTTGCTGTGAGCTGATCTAGGATCATGGACGTGACCCCACGACTTCCCCCGTCTGTCGCTCAGGCGCCCCGCCATGGATTGCGTTGGTTGCGCCTGTCGGGCCTCGCCGCGCTTTGCGCGGTGATGGCTGTCGCGATCGTCGGCGCGTGTGCGCAAAGCGATTCGGCGAGCGAGAAAAAAACCGCCGAGGCGATCTCAAGCGAAGAGGTGATTACCCACAAAGAAGTGGTATCGGGCTTCGGCAATTATCTTGCCGGTCGATTTGCCTATGCGAGCCATGACATCGGCTCGGCCGCCGAATATATGCGCAAAGCGCTCGATGATGATCCGGGCGATCGGAGCTTGTTGCAGCGAACCGTAACGCTCTTGGTTGCCGATGGGCGTATTGATGACGCCGTCGCGCTGGCGCCGCGCTTGATCAAGGCGGAGCCATCGGCGCGCATCGCGCATTTGCTGCTGGCGCTCGACAACATAGGTCGCGGTCGCCGCGAGGCGGCAAAGACCAATCTGACCAGCATTCCGCGCGATGGCGTCTACGTCTTGTTGGTGCCGGCGATCGAGGCCTGGGTGGCGTTCGCCAATGGCGATAGCAAGGGCGCCTTCGACTTGCTTGCACCATTGTCACAGCGCCACGCCTATAGCGGCTTTTACAGCTTTCAGGCCGGTTTGATCGCCGATGCGGCGGGCGACGCCAAAACGGCCGAGGCGCACTATAAGAAGGCCATCGAGGCGACACCCGGCGGCTCGCTGAGAACGGTGGAAGCCTATGGCGCGCTGTTGGAGCGCGCGAGCCGGCTGGACGAAGCACGAAAAATCTACGACGCCTATCTCGCTGAGAACGAAGAATCGGTCTGGCTTGAGACCGTGCAAGAGCGCCTTGCGCACGGTGAAAAGCCTGGGCCCGCGTTGAGCGATCCCTTGGATGGCATTGCCGAAGCGTTGTTCGATGCGGCGAGCGCGGTGCCGCAAGAAAGCGGCAATGATGCGGGCCTCCTCTATGCACGCTTGGCGCTCGACATAAGGCCGGATTTCGACGTCGCGCGGATTCTTATCGGTGAAACGTTCGAGGCTTTGAGGCGGTTCGACGACGCCTATGCGATCTATCGCGCGGTCTCGCCGGAATCAGCGTTCTCGTGGACCGCGCGGCTGCGTGCCGCCGGGAGCCTGGCTGAGATCGGGCGGGTCGATGAGGCCATCGCGGATTTGCGCGTCGCTATGGCCGAACGGCCGGACCGCTCTGATGGCGCCGTTACGCTCGGCGATGTGCTGCGTCAAGCCGAGCGCTATGGTGATGCCGCCGAGGCCTATGATTTGGCCTTCGCACGGATCAAGACGATTGAACCGCACCATTGGTCGCTCTTCTATGTGCGCGGGATATGCTTCGAACGCATCAAGAATTGGCCGCGTGCCGAAGCGGATTTTCTCAAGGCGTTGGAACTCGAACCCGAGCAGCCGCTGGTGCTCAATTATCTCGGTTACTCATGGGTTGAGCAGGGCACCAATCTTAAGAAAGCGCTCGACATGATCGAGCGGGCGGTCGAGCTGCGCCCCAATGATCCCTATATTGTCGATAGTCTCGGTTGGGCGCTGTACCAGACCGGCGATTATTCAGGCGCTATCTACAATCTCGAAAAGTCGGTCGAGTTGCTTTCGAACGATCCGGTCATCAATGACCATTTGGGCGACGCGTATTGGCAGGCCGGACGCAAGACGGAAGCGCGCTTCCAATGGGAGCGTTCGCTGAATCTGAATCCTCAGGACGATATGGCGGCGAAGATTCGGTTGAAGCTCAATCGTGGCCTCGCGGCAGAGGCCGAAACCGATACAACGCGCCAGACCAAGACCGAGTGAGCGCGGCGTCTCTTGCCGGCGCGGTACGTATCGCCGCGCCTGCCAAGCTGAATTTGTTTCTCCATGTCGTCGGCCGTCGGCCCGATGGCTATCATTTGCTCGATAGCCTGATCGCTTTTGCCTCGGTGCATGACACGCTGGTCGTTGCACCGGCGCACCAACTTACATTGACGCTCGATGGACCGTTCGGCGCCGATCTTGACGGCGCGGGCGATGATAATTTGGTGTTGAAGGCGGCGCGGGCCTTGGCCGAGGTGGCCGGTCAACCGGCGCAGGGCGTGCTCAGATTGACCAAGCGCCTACCCGTTGCGTCGGGTATCGGGGGCGGCAGCGCCGATGCGGCGGCGGCCATCAAGGCGCTGGTGAAATTATGGCGGCTGACACCAACGCCAGAGCAGCTATCAAGCATTGCCTTGTCGCTTGGCGCGGACGTTCCAGTTTGCCTTGCGGGTCATGTAGCACGCGTTGGCGGTATTGGTGAGGGCATCGCGACGGTTGGTCGGTTACCGAATTGTGGGCTTGTGCTGGTCAACCCGAGAGTGCCGCTCGCAACAGCTGCGGTGTTCAAGGCCCGGCAAGGCGTCTTCTCTCGGCCGGCGTCCTTTGATCGCATACCAAACGATGTTGCGGGTTTGGCCGCCGCGCTTCGTAACACGAACAATGATCTCGAAGCGCCGGCGCGGGCTCTCTTGCCCTTGATCGATGACGTGCTGGAGGCGATCGCAGGGCTCAAGGGCTGTCTGATCGCTCGCATGTCAGGTAGCGGGGCGACGTGTTTCGGTTTGTTCGCTGATGAACGAGCGGCGCAATCGGCCAGTGCCGATTTGGCGGCGCGGTATCAAGGTTGGTGGGTTGCGCCAGGTCGATTATTGAACGCGACCGACGATCTCGTCCCGCTCTGATCGTTTCTACAATTCCCAACGACGCATGCCGGGTGGGAGCGCGACATTTCGCCAAATGCCCTTGAGGTCGGCGACCAAGCCACTTGGCGCGACCAAGCGGCCGAAGGTCGCGCTTTCGAATGTGGTGTAGAGCCGGTGCGCCACGGCGCCGAGCACACAGGCATAGCCGTTCAAGCCATCGAGGCTCTTGACCAGTGTGATCCCATAAAAGCGCGCTGCCTCGCCCGGATCGGCGAGCGGGTCGTGCACATCGACGCGGTAGCCCCGCCCATTCAGCCGCGTCACGATATCGACGACGCGGGTATTGCGTAGATCGGGCACGTTTTCCTTGAAGGTGAGGCCGAGCACGAGAATGGATCGCTCGGCGGGCTGACCCAAGGAATCGGCGAGCGAATCCGCGATGAACGCGCCCATGGCATCGTTCAGCCGACGCCCCGCCAAAATGATCTCTGGGTTGTGGCCGATCTCGACCGCGCGGTGCGCCAGATAATAGGGGTCGACGCCAATGCAGTGACCGCCAACGAGGCCCGGCTTGAAGTCGAGGAAATTCCACTTCGTGCGTGCAGCCGCCAACACATCGTGCGTCGCGATGCCCAATTTGTGGAAGATCTGCGAAACCTCATTGATGAAGGCGATGTTGATGTCGCGCTGCGCGTTTTCGATGACTTTGGCGGCCTCTGCGGTTTTGATATCGCGCGCGATGAACACGCCGCCTGACGTGACGGAGCCATAAAGGGCGCCGAGCCGCGCGGCGATCTCAGGCTTTTGCGCCGCCACCACCTTGGTGATGGTCTCGACACGATGCTCGCGATCGCCGGGGTTGATGCGCTCCGGCGAGTAGCCAAGCTCGAAATCGACGCCGGCCCGGAGGCCCGAGGCGCGGGCCAGGACCGGCGCGCAAATCTCTTCGGTGACGCCGGGCCAGACCGTGCTCTCGAACACCACGATGGCGCCCTTGGAAAGGGCGCGCCCAACCGTTTCCGACGCTGAAATGACGGCCGATAGATCTGGCTTGTTCTGTTCGTCGACCGGGGTGGGGACGGTGACGATGTAAAACTCGGCGCCCTTTATCGCCGTGGGATCATCGCTGAGCTCGAGCGCGCTTGTCTTGAGCGCCTGGCCGTCCACTTCGCGCGTCCGATCATGCCCGGCGCGGAGTTCGGCAATGCGCGAGCGGTCTATATCAAAGCCGATGACCCGATGATGCCGTGCCATGGCGACCGCGAGCGGCAGGCCGACATAGCCGAGGCCGACAATCACGACATTGGTGCGGTGGAGCTGGGCGGGCAAGGCGATCGGACGCTTTTGTGGGGTTGGCTGGCGCCGAGCTAATCGCCTCAAATAGCGCCCATGTCAACCGGCGCGCGGTGGATTTTCGACGACCGAGCTTGCGGAGCGGGCCGCAGCCGTCTATAGCCGGGCCCCAGAATGTCCACCCTGGTCACTGGCGCCGCCGGCTTTATTGGTTATCACCTTTCCGAGGCGTTGCTCGCCCGCGGCGAAGCCGTGATCGGCGTAGACAATCTGAACGATTATTATTCGGTGAAGCTCAAGGAAAGCCGGCTTGAGCGGCTGAAGCGCCACAAGGCGTTTCGTTTTCTCAACGCCGATATTGCCGAGCGCGAGGCCTTCGCCTCGGCCCTACCCGAGAAGGCGACGATCACCGCCATCGTTCACATGGCGGCGCAAGCGGGCGTTCGCTATTCGTTGGACCACCCAGACGCCTATATTCGATCAAACGTCTTGGGTCAGCTTTCGATCCTTGAACTGTGCCGCGTGCTTCCGGCCCTGAAGCATCTGGTCTATGCGTCGACCAGTTCGGTCTATGGCGGCAATACCAAGCAGCCATTCTCGGAGGACGATCGGGTTGATGATCCGATTTCGCTTTATGCGGCGACCAAGAAATCGGCCGAGTTGATGAGCCATGTCTATGCGCGGCTCTTTGGCATTCCGAGCACCGGGCTTCGTTTCTTCACGGTCTATGGGCCATGGGGGCGACCCGATATGTCCGCCTATTTGTTCGCGGATGCGATTTTCGCCGGTCGCCCGATCGAGCTTTTCAATGGCGGCGATATGCGGCGCGATTTCACTTATGTCGATGATATTGTCGATGGCGTGGTGCGTGTGCTCGACGGCCCGCCGGTTGCGCGGGACGGCCGACCGCCCGAGCGGATTTACAACATTGGCAATCATCGGCCCGAACAATTGACGCATTATGTGAGCGTGCTCGAGCGGGCGATCGGCAAGAAGGCGATTATCGAACTCGCGCCGATGCAGCCGGGCGATGTTAAGGAAACCTACGCTGACATTTCGGCGATCCAGCGCGATTTCGGCTTTCAGCCCAAGACCTCGATCGAAGAGGGTGTGCCTCGTTTCGTTGCCTGGTTCAAAGCCTATCACGGGGTTTAGACCGGGCGTTCGCAGCAAGAAGAGTCGCGCTGAATGAGCGGTGATCAGGCGGGACCCAAATCGTTGGCCGCTGAGCGCTTTAATGAAGCGGCGGCGCGCCATGCCAGCGGGCAAATGGCCGAGGCCGAGGCGCTCTATCGCGCGGCGCTGGAGCTACAGCCCGACCATGTCGAGGCGCTCGGTAATCTAGCCGCCATTTGTGCCCAAACCGGTCGGGTCGATGAGGCGGAGACGCAGTGCCGCCGCGCGCTTGCGCTAAGGCCTCATTTCACGCCGGCGCTCAATACGCTCGGGATTGTGCTTCGCCGGCTCAATCGCTTGGATGAGGCGGTTGAGCATTATCAGCGCGCCGTCGCGCTCGATAGCCGCTATGCCGAGGCCTTCACCAATCTCGGTCTGTCATTGCGGGCGCTTGGGCAGCACGATGAGGCGATCGCAGCGATGCGTCGTGTCGTGACCTTGCAGCCGGAATCGGCTGATGCCCATATGAGCCTCGCCTCGACTCTGCTGATGACCGGTGATTTTGCCGAGGGCTGGCGCGAGTATGAGTGGCGTTGGAAATTGGAGCGTCTGCCGCCACCGCCGGTGCTCGCGCCGCCTTGGACGCTCGATGCGCCGAGGGGAAGTTCCGTGTTGCTCAATACCAAGCAAGGCTTCGGCGATACCATTCAATTCACGCGCTTCGCGCCTCTCCTCGTCGAACGTGGCCACCGCGTGGTGCTTGAAGTGCGCGAGCCGCTGTGCCGATTGCTCGAAGGTGCGTTGCCCGGCGTTGAGATCATTGTGCGGGGCGCGAAGATCGGGCCGGTCGATCGCCAGATCGCGCTGATGAGCGTGCCTCGCGTTTTGGGAACAACGCTCAATACCATTCCCGCAAATGTGCCCTATTTGGCCGCCGATGCTGGCGCGGTCGCGCGTTGGCGCGCGCGGCTCGATCACAAGCGATCGAAAATAGGTCTAGTGTGGCGCGGTAGTGCGACGCACGGCAAGGACCGCGCCCGTTCGCTCGATCCGGCATTGCTCGCGCCAATATTTGGAGTGGATGGGGTGCAGCTCGTCAGCCTGCAAAAAGTGCCGCGACCCGGGGACCTCGATGTTATCCCGCGGCTCGGTCGGCTCGAGGATTGGACGGCAGAACTTGACGATTTCGCGGAGACCGCCGCGCTCATCGCCGCGCTTGATCTGGTGATCACGGTCGATACGTCGGTCGCGCATCTGGCAGGCGCCTTGGCCAAGCCGTTCTGGGTCATGCTGCCGCACGTGCCCGATTGGCGTTGGCTTCTGGCGCGTGAGGATAGCCCGTGGTACCCGACCGCGCGGCTGTTTCGCCAAACCCGCCTGGATGATTGGGAGGGCGTTATTCAACGGGTTGGCACGGCGCTGATCGAGTGGTGGGGAAAGCGCGCGCCCTAATACGATTCAGGCTAAGATGCATGCATGAGAGACTTCGTCGAGATCGTTGTGCTGCCGCCGACCAGCCTGTTCATTTTGGGCGCGCTTGGTCTCGTGCTGCTGGTCTTTCGTGTTCGCTTCGGCAGATTTCTTTGCGTGCTCGCCCTCATTCTGCTCTATGCGCTTTCGACCCCGGCCGTGGCACGCGCGATTGGCATGCCACTCAATGCGGCGCCCGCGCTCGAGCCGGCGCGCTTCGAGGATGATGTTGGCGCCATCGTGATTCTGGGTGCCGGGCGCTATGCCCAGGCGCCCGAATATGGCGGCGATACCATCAGCGGCAATGGGCTCGAGCGCGTGCGCTATGGGGCGTGGCTGCATCGCAAGACGGGTCGGCCCATTTTGGTCAGCGGGGGCGACCCCGATATGGCTGGCATCCCCGAGGCGACCTTGATGAAACGCGCGCTCGAAAGCGAATTCGGCGTGACCGTGGCGTGGATCGAGGCGGCCTCGGCCAACACCGCCGAAAACGCTAGCCTCAGCCAGGCGATTCTTGAGAAAGCGGGCATCAAGAAGATTTATCTGGTTACCCACGCCCAGCATATGCGCCGCGCGATCGAGGCGTTCGAGCGGACCGGGCTTCTTGTCGTGCCGGCGCCGACGATCCTGCCCCGGCAACGCGGCCTTGCGCCCGCAGACTTCATCCCCACGGGCGGCGCCATGAGCACGAGCGCGCGCGTGGTCCATGAATGGCTCGGCCGCGCCTGGTACGCGCTGGCGGAGTGACAAGCGCCATGTTAGAGAGGCGGCGCCAATGGGGCGTGGCCAAGCGGTAAGGCAACGGTTTTTGGTACCGTGATCCCAGGTTCGAATCCTGGCGCCCCAACCATTTCCTCGGTCGACCGTGAAAAGGAATGACGGGCATGTCAGCCAAGACGACCCTGCCCATTCGCAGTGCCGATTCCGGGTGCGCCGCCGCGGAGCAGGTGCGGGCCTTGCTGCGGCGTTCCATTGCGGTGAAAGAGAGTTTGATCGCCGGCCATGCCGAGCGTGTGGTCGAGATCGCCGAGCTGTGCGCCGCCGCGCTTGCCGCCGGCGGCAAATTGATGTTCTGCGGCAATGGCGGATCGGCCGCCGATGCCCAGCACCTCGCGGCCGAACTTTTGATTCGGCTACGCTCGGAGGTCAATCGCCAGGGCCTGCCGGCGCTCGCGCTCGCCACCGATTCCTCGTCGCTCACCGCGTGCGGCAATGACTATGACTTCGAAACCTATTATGCCCGCATGGCCGAAACCTTGGGCCGACCGGGCGATGTGCTGATCGCGATCACGACCTCGGGCCGCTCGCCCAATATCGTGCGCGCGCTGCAAGCGGTGCGAACAAAGGGCATCAAGACGATCGGCTTGCTTGGCAATGATGGCGGGCCGGCGCTGGCCGAATGCGATCTCGCGCTGATCGTGCCGTCAAAGGAAACCGGGCGCATCCAAGAAGCCCATATCGCGATCGGTCACGCGGTGATGGAGCTGATCGAGGACCGCCTGCTGGCGGCCGGCTTGATTAAGAGCTGACTCGGCGCCCCTACCGCGTCGGAACCGGCACCGGCCCGCTGTAATTGTAAAACCCCTTGCCGGTCTTGCGGCCGAGCCAACCGGCCTCGACATATTTGGCGAGCAGCGGGCAGGGGCGGTATTTGCTATCGGCCAGGCCCTCATAGAGCACCTGCATGATGGCATGACAGGTGTCGAGCCCGATGAAATCGGCCAGCTCCAGAGGGCCCATCGGGTGATGCGCGCCGAGCTTCATGGCCGTGTCGATATTCTGCACCGAGCCGACGCCCTCATAGAGCGCATAGATCGCCTCGTTGATCATCGGCAACAGGATGCGGTTGACGATGAAGGCGGGGAAATCCTCGGCGGTGGCCGAGGTCTTGCCGAGCTTCAAGGTCAATTCATGGATCGTTTTATAGACCGTCTCATCGGTCGCGATACCGCGCACCAACTCAACCAATTCCATGCGTGGCACGGGGTTCATGAAATGCATGCCCATGAAGCGCTCGGGCCGATCGGTCGCCGCGGCAAGCCGCGTGATCGAGATCGACGAGGTGTTCGAACAGATGATCGCCTCGGGCTTCAGCACGCCCTTCAATTTGGCGTAGATGGCTTTTTTGATCACTTCGTTTTCGGCGGCGGCCTCGATCACGAGATCGACATTCTTGAGCGCGTCAACGTCAATGGCGGGCTTGATCAGCGCCAGCGCGGCGGTCTTCTGTTCGGTCTTGATCAGGCCTTTATTGACCTGCCGGCCGAGACTTTGCTCGATCGTCGCAAGGCCCTTTTTGATCTGCTCTTGCGAGATATCAGAGAGCAACACCTCGAAGCCTTTGAGCGCGAACACATGGGCAATGCCATTGCCCATTTGGCCCGCGCCGATGATGGCGATCGTTTTGATCATGGACGTTCTCTCGCCGCGCGGGGGTGGCGCGGCGCCTCCTCATCTCAGCTTGATGGCTTGTTCTTCGATAGGCCCTGCTTGTCGAGTTCGGCCGCAAGCTCGGGCAGTGCTTTGAACAAATCGGCGACCAGACCGTAATCGGCAACCTGAAAGATCGGCGCCTCGGCATCTTTGTTGATGGCGACGATCACCTTCGAATCCTTCATGCCGGCGAGATGCTGAATGGCACCCGAAATACCGACCGCGACATAGAGATCAGGCGCCACCACCTTGCCGGTTTGCCCGACCTGATAGTCGTTCGGCACAAAGCCGGCATCGACAGCCGCGCGAGAGGCCCCAACGCCGGCGCCCAAGCGATCGGCGATCGCCTCGATTAGCTTGAAATTTTCACCGCTTTGCATGCCGCGTCCACCAGAGACGATAATCCGCGCGCTGGTCAGCTCCGGGCGGCCGGTATTGGCGAGCTCGGCTTTGACAAAGCGCGATAGGCCTTTATCGCCCGCGCCGCTCGCGGCCTCGATCGTGGCGTTGCCGCCATCGGCCGCGGCCGGCTCAAAGGCCGTCGCGCGCACCGTAATGACACGCTTGGCATCGAGGCTTTGCACCGTTGCCATTGCATTGCCGGCATAGGTCGGCCGTACAAAGGTATCGGGTGAAATGATTTGGGAGATTTCGGAAATCTGCGCGACGTCCAAGAGCGCGGCAATGCGCGGCATCAAGTTTTTGCCGAAAGTGGTGGCGGTTGCGAGCAGATGCGTATAGCCGCCAGCCAGCCCAACCGCGAGCGGCGCCATATTTTCGGCGAGGCCATGGCCATAGGCCGGGTCATCGGCGTGTAAAACTTTGCGCACACCGGCCACTTTGGCGGCCTGGGCGGCGACACCTTGCGCGCCGGCGCCGGCGACCAGTAGATCGACCTCGCCGCCAAGCGCCTTGGCCGCCGTCACCGCGTGAAGCGTCGCGCGCTTCAGCGATTTGTTGTCGTGTTCGGCAATGACGAGCGCGCTCATCCGATCACCTTCGCTTCGGAGCGGAGTTTGCTGACCAATTCGGCGACATCGGCGACCTTGACGCCGCCTTTGCGCCGCGCCGGCTCTTCAACCTTCAACACATTGAGGCGTGGGGTCACGTCGACGCCTAGATCTTCCGGCTTCAGCGTGTCGATGGTTTTCTTTTTCGCCTTCATGATATTGGGCAGCGAGGCATAGCGCGGCTCATTGAGCCGCAAATCGGTCGTTACGATCGCGGGCAGTTTGATCGCGATCGTCTCGAGCCCGCCATCGACCTCGCGCGTGACCTCGGCGTCATCGCCCTCGATCTTTAGCTTCGAGGCAAAGGTTGCTTGCGGCCAATCCAAGAGCGCGGCCAGCATTTGGCCGGTCTGGTTGTTGTCGTCATCGATCGCTTGCTTGCCGAGGATAATAAGCTTCGGTTGTTCCTTGGCCGCGATCGCCCTCAAAAGTTTTGCGATGGCGAGCGGCTGCAAGGCAACGTCCGTCACCACATGAATGGCGCGGTCGGCACCAATCGCGAGCGCCGAGCGTAACGTTTCCTGCACGGCCTGCGGGCCGGCTGAAACCGCGATCACTTCGCTCGCAATATTCGCTTCGCGTAATCGCACGGCCTCTTCGATCGCGATTTCGCAAAACGGATTCATCGCCATTTTTACATTCGCGGTCTCGACGCCCGTGCCGTCCGCCTTGACGCGAACTTTCACATTGGCATCGATTGTGCGCTTTACCGCGACCAGCACCTTCATTGTTGTTCGTCCCTCATTTGCTCAAGGCCCCGACAGGCCGCAATATGGCTGGCGGCGCCCTATTCTAGGCGACCCGCGGCACATTCCTTCGCAAATGCAATAGAACCGATGCGCGGACTTCGCAGACGCACCATAGGCGGGCGACCTTTGTGAAGTCAACGCCGCCACTGGCGCGGGTTATCGGTTGGCGCCGGGGACCCAGAGGACGTCGCGGGCGCCCTTGTCGTTCAGGTCGCGGCCGAGCACAAAAAGGTGGTCGGACAGGCGGTTGAGATAGACGACCGCGAGGGGATTGACGGTGTCGTTTCGGGCGAGGGCGACGGTCAAACGTTCGGCCCGCCGCACGATGGTGCGGGCCAAATGGAAATAGGCCGAGGCCGCCGTGCCGCCCGGCAGAATGAACGACTCAAGCGGCTTCAATTCGGCGTTCATGGTGTCGATCTCGTGCTCGAGTCGGTCGATCTGCGCCTGCACGATTTGCAGCGCGCCGGGCTTCGGCTTCGGGTTGCAGAGATCGGCGCCAAGGTCGAACAAATCGTTTTGAATACGCCCGAGCATGGCATCGGCCGCGCCTTCGGTATGGAGACGCGCGAGGCCGATCGCGGCATTCGCCTCATCGACCGTGCCGAAGCTCTCGACCCTGAGATCGTCCTTCGGCGTGCGCGAGCCATCGCCGAGCGAGGTTTCGCCCTTATCGCCGCCTCGCGTGTAGATGCGCGTCAGACGAACCATGGCCGGCCTATTTCTTGAAGACGAAAACGAGGATCGCGAGCAACGCGACCGCGGCCAATTGCAAACCGACGCGCCAGCGCATCAACCGATTGCCGCGATTGCCATCCTTGCCGCCCTTGCCGATCGTGCCGAGCCCCATGAACAGCACGACAACCGTTCCGGCCATGGCGACATAGACCAAGATTTGAACGACCGTGCTCATGGTTCCAGACTCGGTGATGCCTATTCTACGCCGACGTAGGCCGGCCCGTTCGGCTAAAGGCGTGACATTCAGCCCGGCAATGGTCAAGTCAAACCGCGATCATGGGCCCGGCTTGCCGGCCGGGGTGTCCTTGGGTATTCTAGGTTTATGGACCTGGAGCAACCGATCCGCAGCCTGTGCGCGGCGCGAATTACGGACCCGGCGCTTATCAAGCGCCGGGCTTCTTTGATTTGCCCCCTCAGTCCTGCTTTATCGGAGTTGCTCCGCCATGTCGTATTCTAACGAATCGCCCTATTCACCCCCCTTCGCCGTTACCAGCTTTTCGGTTCAGACCGACGCCGGGCCAACCACGCTGGCCCGCGTGCTCGAAGTTTTCGCTTTGCGCGAGGTGATGCCGGCTCGCTTCCACAGCGTCGTCGACCCACTGCCGCTCAATGAGCCGAACACGGGCCGCCTCAATGTCGATATCGAAGTCGCCGGGTTGGCGCCCGAGGCCGCCGAAGCCATCGCGCGTAAGCTTGGGGCGGTGATCGGGGTGCGTTCGGTGTTGACCGAAGGGCCGGCCGAGGGCTCTGGCTGAGCCAATCAGCCCGTCAATAGCGGGTCGAGTCTGCCGGTTTCCAGCGCGGCGATGATCGCCTCCGGCGCGACGCCACGCTCACGCAATGCGGCCAAATTAAGCGCCTTGTCGCGTTTGGCGAAGCGCCGGCCGCTCGAATCCGTGATCAGCCGATGGTGCGCGTAGGCTGGCGTGTCGAGCCCGAGCAGGGCCTGAAGCAAACGGTGAATGTGGGTGGCTTCGAACAAATCTTCGCCGCGCGTGACCAAGTTTACGCCCTGCACATGATCGTCGAGCGTTGCCGCCAAATGATAGCTCGTGGGCATTTCCTTGCGCGCGATGACGATATCGCCGAAGCGTTCGGGCCGGGCCTTGATGCGTCCCCGGTTGCGGTCGTGCCAATCGAGCGGGCCAGTTTGGGTCAACGCCGCTTGGACATTAAGGCGCAGCGCAAAAACCTCGCCGTGCGCGATGCGTGCCGCGCGTTCGGCGGCGGACAACGTGCGGCAGATGCCAGGATAGATCGGCTCGGGTTGTTCGTTTGATAGGTGCGGCGCCGCGCCGGCGCGCGCGATCTCGGCCTTGATCGCGGCGCGCGTGCAGAAACAGGGATAGATCAAACCCGCTTGTTCGAGGCGTGCGAGGGCGGCCGCATAATCCGCCATATGTTCGGATTGGCGGCGTAGCGGGCCATCCCAAACGAGGCCGAGCCAGGCGAGATCGTGTTGGAGCGCGGTGTCGAACTCAGCCTTGCAGCGGGTTGGATCGATGTCTTCGATACGCAGCAAGAAGCGACCATCTTCGGTTTTGGCCGCGCGCCAGGCCGTGAAGGCCGCAAAGGCATGGCCGAGATGCAGAAGGCCGGTTGGGCTCGGCGCAAAGCGTGTGACGGTTCGCCGCGTCATGGCGGGTGACCTTGAAGCGATGAGCGCGAAGCCCCATCATCAATCGGTCTCAATGATGCACTATGAAGGATGAGCCCATGAGCGGTGGCACCCCGCGCCTTGACGGTCCTGAACTGCCGCCGCAGAGCGGGGGAAAAGCGCGGCAATTGATCGTGTTTCTGCACGGCCTCGGCGCCGATGGCAATGATTTGATCGGCCTGGCCGATCATTGGGCGGCGCTGTTGCCAAACGCGCATTTCGCCTCGCCGCACGCGCCCGAGCCATGCGACATGGCGCCGATGGGCCGGCAATGGTTCTCGCTGCAACGGCGCGACGAGGCGGCCTTGTTGAACGGCGTCAGTCGCTTGGCACCACTGTTGAATGAATATCTCGATGCGCGGCTCGCGGCCTTGGGCCTCAGCGCGCAATCCCTCGCGCTGGTCGGCTTCAGCCAGGGCACCATGACCTCGCTCTATGTCGCCTATCGTCGGCCGATGGGCGTCGGCGCGGTGCTCGGTTATTCGGGCCGGATCATCGGGGCCGAGCGCCTGGCCGAGGAAGCCCGCGCCAAGCCGCCGACCATGCTGATTCACGGCGATGCCGATGAGATCGTACCCGTGGGCGCGATCTTCGAGGCGGCGCAGGCCTTGGGCGCCGCCGACATTCCGGCGCAATGGCATATCAGCGAAGACCTCGGCCACGGCATCGCGCCCGATGGGCTCGAAATCGGCGGCAAATTCCTGCTCGATACGGTCGGGCGGGTTTGAAATTTTCACGAGAGTTGATTGTGGTCATGAAACGATTTGCCGTTTCGGTGTGCTTTGTTCTGGCTGTTTCGATCGCCGCGCTCGGCCACGCGCATGACTATAGCTTTGGTGACATCAAAATCACCCATCCCTGGGCGCGCTTCACGCCGCCCGGTGCGCCGAATGGCGCGGCCTATTTAGTGATCGAGAACAAGAGCGCCGCGCCTGACCGGCTGATCGGCGCCGCGACACCGCGCGCGGCCAAGGTTGAGTTCCATGGCCACGAGATGGAGGGCGAGATGATGGCCATGCGTCAGCGCGAGGCGATCGACCTCGCCGCGAAGGACATCGTCGCGTTCGAGCCCGGCGGCCTTCATTTGATGCTGCTTAAGCTCACCGCGCCACTTAAAGACGGCGAGCGCTTTCCGCTCACGCTTCGGTTCGAAAACGCCGGCGACATATCGATCGAGGTGGTGGTTGAGCGTGGGACCGAAACAAAGTCGGGCACGCACCATCAGATGAAATAATCAGCGCGGCCTTGGCGCGTCGCCGCGGAGCGTGTTGCGGGCGCCGATGGCGACCGCCGGGCCCGGCATCGGCACCAGCACGCGGCGGCGCACGCGCTTCGCGACGGGGCGCGCGCCATAAACCTGCTTGGTCGCCTCGACCAACACCACGCCGCCAAACGGCTTGCCGAAAATCGGCCCAAGGCGCTGCCAGAGCGCGCTCGTGCGTAAGATGAGCCGCGCCTGAATGGGCGGCAGATAGAGCGCGCCTTCATGGCGCACGGGGTCGAAATGATTGTCGCGCAACAGCCGCGTCAGCTGCGAGCCGCTGAACGGGCGGCCATGGCCGAAGGGCGTGCGCTCAACGCGCGCCCAAAGGCTGCGCCGGTTCGGCACCAGCGCGAGCAGGCGCCCGCCGGGCCTCAGCACGCGCCAGACCTCGCGCATTAAGGGTTCGGTCTGCTCGGCGAATTCGATCGCGTGCACGAGCAAAATCCGATCGATCGATTCATCGGGCAGCGGCAAATCACCTTCCTCGGTGATCGCGACCAGGCGCTTGCCATCGCTCGGCCAAGCGAGCACGCCTTGGCCCGCCGGCATGAACGCGATGGTGCGCACGGCCTCCTCGCGAAAGAGGCCGAGAAAGGGCGTCGCATAGCCGAGCCCAAGCACGGATTCGCCGGTCACCTTCGGCCACAAAGCGCGCAGCTCGCGCCTGATCACGCGCCGCGCCACCTGGCCAAGGTGCGAGTCATAGAAGGCATTCAGATCGACGACGTCGGGGCGCATGGGGGAATGCTAGCACGAAATTGGTGGTTCTCGGCGAGCCGCACAAAAGCAGATGAGACCGCAAGATACTGTAACGTCCGCGAATTCAGAACGATCGCGTATGGACAAATCTATTGAATCCCACTCGCCTTCACATTCCCTCTCCGCCCCTGGGGGCGGAGAGGGCCAGGGTGAGGTGGGGGTCCGTCAAAGCCCGCAGCGCGAGCCACAACACCGCTTCGGCTTCGGTCGCCTCCCGTCGCAAGCGCCTAGCACGGAGGGTGCCTGGCCGAAGTGTCAATCCCCACCTCACCCGGCGCGCTGAGGCGCGCCACCCGGGAACGCATGCGTTCCCGCCGCCCCACTGGCGGAGAGGGTATGTGGCAATGCCCGCTTTCTTCTGTCCATTTGAGATTGCCCTGCTCTCAAGGGGAGAGGAGATCAGAAGATGTGCACTCAGCATCTTGCCCGCTACGACCTCGACGGGGGAGGGTTGGGGTGGGGGTGATTGCGAAAGCGACTTAATGCCCCGCCTCAATACATATGCGTGCCGCCGTTCATGGTGACGGTCGAGCCCGTGGTCCAGGCCGCCTTGTCATCGACCAGGAACAGCACCGCGTGGGCGACTTCTTCGGGCAGGCCGAAGCGACGCACGGGCGATTTATCCAAAATCTTCTCGCGAATGCGCGCCGGGGCGTCGCGCATCATGTAGGTGTCGAGATAGCCGGGCGCGATGTTGTTGACCGTGATGCCGTATTTCGCGGCCTCGAGCGCGAGCCCCTTGGTGAAGCCGTGCATGCCGGCCTTGGCCGCGACGTAATTCACCTGGTTGAGTTGGCCCGCCTGGCCGTTCATCGAGCCGATATTGACGATGCGGCCCCAGCGCTTCTCGATCATCGCGGGGTAAACCTGCTTGCACATGTAGAACACCGAACCGAGATCGATGCGGATCACTTTGTGCCATTGCTCGACGGTCATGTTCTCGAACTTGGCTTCCGAGACCGCGCCGGCGTTGTTGACCAGAATGTCGATCGCGCCCAAATCCTTCACCACTTGGGCATGGCCGCGCGCGCAGGCATCGAAATCCCCAACATCCCATTTATAGGCCTTGATGCCGGTCTCGGCGCTGAAGGCCTTCGCGAAATTATCGTCGCTCGCATAATTGACCGCGACTTTATGGCCGGCGGCCTTCAACGCCACCGCGATCGCCGCGCCTATGCCGCGGCTGCCGCCCGTAACAAGTGCAACATGTGAGCTCATCGTTCTCTTACTCTTTTTGTTCGTCGATCAATACATGTGCTGGCCGCCATTCACCGATACCGTCGAGCCGGTGATGAAATCGGCGTCGTCGGCCACCAGGAACAGCACGGTGCGTGCGATATCGTCGGCGCGGCCCAAACGCCCGACCGGAATGCGCGCGACGATTTTTTCCAGAATATCAACCGGAACGGCGCGCACCATGTCGGTGTCGACATAGCCGGGCGCCACCGCGTTCGCGGTAATGTTGAAGCGCGCGCCTTCTTGCGCGAGCGCCTTGGTGAAGCCGTGAATGCCCGATTTCGCGGCGGCGTAATTGACTTGGCCATATTGGCCGGCCTGGCCGTTGATCGAGCCGATATTGACGATGCGGCCGAATTTTTTCTCGCGCATGCCGTTCACGACAAGGCTGCATAGATTGAAGCACGAGCTCAGATTGGTATCGAGCACCGCGCGCCATTGCTCGGGCGTCATGCGGAAGATCGTCGAATCGCGCGTGATGCCGGCGTTGTTGACCAGAATTTCAACCGGCCCGAGCTCGGCCGTGATTTTGGCGATGCCGGCTTTGCAGGCGTCGTAATCGGCGACGTCCCACTTATATGTTTTGATTCCGGTCTCGGCGTTGAAGCGCTTTGCCGCCTCGTCATTGCCGGCATAAGTCGCGGCAACCTTGTAGCCGGCTTCGTACAAGCGGCGTGAGATCGCTTCGCCAATGCCTCGTGTGCCGCCGGTGACCAATGCGACCCGTGCCATGATGGCCTCCTGGATAGACCCGCCTCGCGGCGATGTGAATTTGTGCTTTAGATTTGGACTCGGCGAGCGCGGCCTCGCAAGCGGTCATTTCGCTGTTTCGAGAATCCAGCGCGCGAGTGGGCCGTAAAGCGCGGTGTTGGCGCGTGGGCTCGCGATCATGCCGATATGACCAAGTGGTGGGCGCATGGCGCGGGCGCCTGGAATCGAATGAGCGAGCACTTCGGCCGTCGGCGGCGGCACGATGCGGTCTTCCTCTGGAACGACCACGAGCGTGGGCATGGCAAGGCGCTCAGGGCGCACCGCCTCGCCGCCGACCCTATAGGTGCCACGTCCCGGTTGGTTTTCGTCATACCAGCCGGTCAAACATTCGCGCGCTACCGGGCCGGCGAGCGGCACGCCGTCATTCAGCCAGTCCTCGAGCGCGACGAAACCTTTCGCCGCCTCGCTCATGGGGTCGAGCGTCGCGAAGCGCACAAATTTGCGCGCGGCCAAGAGGGGGTCGAGCCCGGTGAATAGGCTTTGAATGAGATCGGTCGGCAGAAGACCAAAAAGGTTGATCGCGTTGTCGAGCATGGCGCGATGCGCCTGCAGGAGAGTGCGCTGGGTGCCGCCATCGGCCGCGAAATCCCACGGCGTCGCCAAGAGCCCGAGCGCGTTCACCTTATCAGGCGCGCGGAGCGCCAGCGGCAGGGTCAACAGCCCGCCCATGCAATAGCCGATCAAGGGCATGGAACCGCCATAAGCGGCGACCGCCGCATCGAGTGCCTTGGCGAGCCGGCCGAGGATGTAGTCGTCCAGCGAAAAGCGTTGCTCGACCGCGCCAGGTGCCGCCCAATCGAGCAGGAAGCATCTGATGCCGTCGCGGTTGAGGGCGCGCATCAGGCTGCGCTCGGGCGCGAGATCGAGAATATAGGCGCGGTTGATCAGGGACGGCACGAAGAGCGCGGCTGCCTTGGTCGGCCCGGCTGGCCGGTAATCGAGCAAACGCGAGGTGCCCTCGGCCCACAGCACGGGCGGGTCGATCAGGCTTCGGCGATAGGGATGGGCGCGGTAGGCCGCGATGCCGTCGAGAAAGAGCCCAAAGCGCCGTCTGGTTTCGCGCTCCAGAGCCGTGAGCAGGGCATCGGGCGGCGCCTTGGCCAGGGCGTCGGCGAGCGCGGTCGCGTCAGAAGCCAGCTCGTTTTTCCAATTGATCGAGTTGCTCTTCGCAAGCGGCAAGGCGCCGAGTGAGCTCATCCATGTGGCGCTCGCCAGCATGAGGTGCAACGGGAGGGGCCTCGGTCCTTGCCGGGGGGCCAGGGTTGGCGCGGCGTGGCTGGTCATGCGGCGCACCGGGTCCGGGGCCCGGTTGGGGGCCGGGGTCGGGTTTGGGTTTGGGCTCGGCGGCGGGTCCGGGTTTGGGCCATAAAGTGGTGACCTGGCTTGCCTTCAAGAATGCCTGCGCCGCGCCGATCTGGCTTTCGATCAGCTGGCCGAGCAAGCGATTGGTCTCGGGGTCGCTGGCCAACGCGGCCACGTGGCTTTGCCACAGATCGAGGAACCGGCGCGCCAACGCCTCCAGGCTGGGTGGCTCGCCCGTTGGGGAGGTATCCGAATCGGTTTTGGCGGTGGCCATGAGGGCAAGATAACGGCAAGCCCACGGCCTGATCCAGCCCCAAGGGAGCGGCTTTGCCGCGCCGCACTGTCAAATTTGCGCGTTGCAGCATTTCCTGCCAGACTAAGTCCTTAGTTAGGAGGGGGCGCCCTCCGCCCCGGGAAGGATTGCGCCAGATGAGCGATACAAGCACCAGCGCCACGCCGCCCGGCGAAACCATCGTGATCAAGAAATACGCGAATCGCCGTCTCTATAACACGGCGAGTTCAAGCTATGTGACGCTTGAGCATCTCGCCCAGATGGTGCGCGATGGTCAGGAGTTCGTGGTTCAAGATGCGAAGACCGGCGATAACATCACCCATCAGGTGTTGACTCAGATCATCGTCGAAGAAGAGGCCAAGGGCCATACCATGTTGCCGATCGGCTTTCTGCGACAGCTGATCCGGCTCTATGGCGATTCATTGCAGGCCTTCGTGCCGCGCTATCTGGAAACCTCGATGGATAATTTCTCGAAGAATCAGGGCCAGATTCGCGAGCAGATCGAACGCACCTTCGGCGGCATTTTTCCGTTCGGCGAAATCGAACGCCTGAGCCGGCAGAACCTCGGCGTGTTTCAGCGCGCCATGAGCATGTTCACGCCCTTCGCCACTACCCAGGCCGGCAAGGCGGCGAGCAATGGCGCGGACAGCGCCCCGGCCGAGGAGCGCGAGCGCGAAGATATTTCGACGCTCAAAGATCGCATGAACCAGATGCAGGCCGAGCTCGATCGCTTGGTCCGCCGACGCGAGAGCGAATAGGGGGAGGCCCTATTTTTGTCTCGATGATCGAGGCCGATCATCGAGACGCCCTCAGACGCCGGGCGCGCGTGTGTCGCGCGCTTTGCGCGCGCAGGGCGCACGACGCGCTTGGCTTACGCCGCTCACGCGGCGCGGCGCGGTCGCGCCGTGTAGATCCTTTCGATATTTGATCCCAAATCCCCTGCCTTACATCTCCTTCCAATCGGTCGCGGCTTCGAAGGCCTGCGCGAATTGCAAGACGGTCGCGTCGTCATAGCGTTTGCCGATGATCATCATGCCGATCGGCAAATCATCCGACACGCTGCAGGGGATCGTTAGCGCCGGGTGGCCCGAGCAATCGAACGGCGCGGTGTTGCGCAGCATGTTGAGCGCGGTGTCGACGTACTCCTCGCGCGAGCAATCGGGCGCCGGTAGTTTGGTGGCGCGGAACGGAATGGTCGGCATGACCAAGACGTCATATTCAGCCAGAGCCGCGTCATAGGCGTCGCGCAAGAGGCGCGAGAGGTTCTGCGCCTTGGCATAGAAGCGGCCATGATAATTCCGGTGCATGAACTCGCCGGTCATCATCACGAGCTTGACGGTTTCCGACAGATCGTTCGGGCGTGCGCGCCAACCGCGGGCATAGGCATCCAAGAGCGAGGTGTTGTAATAGCCCTCCCAATTCCAGCCCATGCCATTGCCCTTGAGCATTTGGGCAGTGGCGCCTTCGGTCGCGATTGGGGTCCAAATATCGAGGCCGTGCAAATGCCAGGGCACTGAAATTTGCTTCACCTCGGCGCCGAGTTTCTTGAACACATCGGCCGCTGCCTTGACCTTGGAATCGGTCACGCGCTCGCTCTCGGGATGGCCGAAGCCCTCTTTGACCACGCCGACCTTCAAGCCCTTCACGCCCTTCTCCAGCGCCGCGACATAATTTTGCGTCTTGGTGCCGATCTGGCGCGGATCATAACCATCGACACCCGCGATCACTTGAAGAAGCGTCGCGGTATCGCGCACCGTGCCGGCCATCGGGCCGCAATGATCGAGCGTCGCCTCGATTGGAAAAACACCGGTATAGGGCACCAGGCCATGGGTCGGTTTGTGGCCGACAATGCCCGACCACGCGCCCGGCATGCGGACCGAGCCGCCTTGATCGCCGCCCAAGGCCATGTCGGCCTCGCCGGTCACGATGACGACCGCGCTACCGGCCGAGGAACCGCCGGATGAATGACCGGGCTTGCGCGGGTTCTCGACCATGCCGGTCGCGGTCGTGGCGCTACCGCCATCGAAACAAAGATAGGTGTTGGCGGCCTTGCCGATGATCGTGCCGCCGGCATCCAATATGCGCGTGACCACGGTCGCGTCGATATCGGGCACAAAACCTTCGAGCACGCTCGCGCCGTTCATCATCGGCACGCCGGCGAGGCAGATATTATCTTTGAGCGCGATGCGCTTGCCGGCGAGCGGGCCGTTCTTCTTGCCCTTCACCTCGCAGCGCCAATACCACTGATTATATTTATTGTCGGCCGGTTGCGGCCGATGACCGGGATCGCGCGGATATTTCACCGGCAGTTTGACGTCGGGCAATTCATCGAGCCGGCTATAAACTGCGGCGGTGCCCGCCATCATTTTGCGAAAGGATTCGGCGTCTTCGATCGTGAGCGTCAGGCCGTAGGAATCGGCGATGTCGAGCACCTCCTCGACCTTGGGCGCGCGAACGGTGGGAAATTTGGCCATGGTCTCCTCCCTGAGATTTTTGGGCCTTGAGGTTTTTGGTCCCGTTGTTAGCTGTGCTTGGCGGCGGTCTCATGCCCGATATAGCGCACGAGATCGCCATCGATCAGCGCGCCATAAAGCGCGACCCATTGGTCGCGATAGGCCGACGTGTTGTGAGCCTCGAGCGCGGCGCGATCGACAAACCGTTCATAGGTGATGAAGCGCGATGGGTCCTCGCCATCGCGACAGACATAAAACCCCGCCGTGCCCGGCTCGTTTTGAATGACATGGGCGGTCATTTCACCGAGCGCCGCCTGAAGCGCATCGCCCTTGCCGGGCTTGGCGCGAAAGATCGCATTGAGAAAAATCATGGGCCCTCGGTCGAATGGCGAGCGGCCGCGCCGCCCTTGCAGAAGCAGTTTTGGCCGTGGCTTGGCGCGCTTGTCAAACCGGCCCACCCCGATGAACCGAATTTTCGCGTTGCAAAACAGTATGTTGCGTTGCAGCGGACGGCCCGTAAGTCGTCATTAAGGTCAATTCATCCAGATGTTTTAATGATTTAGCATAAAACTTCAAACGCTTGCCGGGTTCCGGGCGGGTCCCTATAGTCCGCCGTCATTGCAACGCACAAAGAGCGCCGCAACACCGATCGACCGACCGCGCGGCGGGTCCCCGCAAGCGGCCTGTGTGGGAGCCAAAGATGCAGCCGAGTCGTTATATCGAGGGATTGCCGGCCTATTACTTCGAAGATTTGGCCATTGGCATGATAGGCGAATATAGCCGGGTCATCAGCCAAGCCGAAGTTGCCCGGTTCGCGGAGCTCTCGGGCGATTTCAATCCGCTGCATTTCAGCCCTGAATTCACCAAGGGTACCATCTTCAAGAGCCCGATCGTGCACGGTATGCTGACCGCGGCCATGATCTCGA
Organism: Alphaproteobacteria bacterium; assembly: GCA_009691045.1. GTDB lineage: Bacteria > Pseudomonadota > Alphaproteobacteria > UBA828 > UBA828 > SHWC01. Next base: position 25,473 of record SHWC01000008.1, read on the forward strand.
CCGTGATCGGCAGCCGGATGCCGGGGCCAGGCTGTATCTATATTAACCAGGATTTGCGCTTTAAGGCGCCGGTCCGCGCCGGTGACTATGTGACCGCGCGCGCCGTGGTCGAGACCCTGCACGCCGAAAAGAAGCGCGTCACCTTCCGCACCACCTGCGCGGTTGGCGATAAATTGGTGGTCGACGGCCAGGCCCTAATCCAAGTGCCCTCGCGCGAGTCGTAAAAGCGGGGTGCCATCGCCGCTTCTCAAGCCGAAGCGCACCGCCTATTCTCAGGCCCGCGTCCACCGGACCGGGTGCCGACCCTCGCGCGAGGCTTGAATTGCTCATCATTCGCGGTCATGCCGGCCTAGCGCCGTCGCAACGAGGCGCTGTGGTTGCCATCGGTAATTTCGATGGCGTGCATCGTGGGCACCGCGCGGTGATCGAGGCAACCGCCGCGATCGCGCGGGCCGAACGGGCGCCGCTCGGCGTGCTGACCTTCGAGCCCCATCCGCGGGCGGTGCTCGGCGCGCCGGCCGCGCCCTTTCGCCTAACGCCCCTTCGAATCAAGGCGCACGCGTTCAAATCGCTCGGCGTCGAGCGGCTGCATCTCCTTCATTTCACGCGCGCGCTCGCGGCCAAGACGCCCGAACAATTCGTGCGCGAGGTGTTGATCGAGGGCGTTGGCGCCGAACATCTGGTGGTCGGTCAGGATTTTGCCTTCGGCAAGTCGCGGGCCGGCAATCCGGCGCTGCTGCGCCAGGTCGCCGGCGCGGCCGGGGTTGGCGTCACGGTGATTGCGCCGCAGGGCGAGGGCCAGGGCAAATATTCGTCGAGCGATGCGCGGCGCTTGGTCGGCGAGGGCAGGATCGCGGACGCCGCGCGCATTCTTGGCCGGTGGTTCGAGCTTGAGGGCCGCGTTGCCAAAGGCGATCAGCGCGGGCGCACGCTCGGCTTCCCAACCGCGAATATCGGCCTGAAGGGCCTCTTGCACCCGGTGGCGGGGGTCTATGCGCTTTATGCCGGCGTCGATGGTGGGGCGGGCACGGTCTGGCACAGAGCGGTTGGCAATCTCGGCAAACGCCCGACTTTCGCCGGGCAAGAAGAGCGGCTTGAAGTGCATTTGTTCGATTTCGCGGGCGACCTCTATGGCCGGCGCCTTTGCTTCCGCTTCGTCGCCAAATTACGCCCGGAACGAAAATTCGACGGGCTTGAGGCCTTGAAGGCGCAGATCGCGCTTGATTGTCGCGAGGCGCGCGCCATTCTCGCGCGCGAGCGGCCGGAGGGTCCGAGCCTCGAGCGCGCCGAGACCATGGTTGAGCAGGCTTCGACATGACGACCGATTACAAAGCCACTGTATTCCTGCCGCGTACGGCGTTCGCCATGAAGGCCGATTTGCCGAAGCGCGAGCCTGAGTTCCTCGCCCTCTGGGAGCGCTTGGGTCTTTATCAGCGGTTGCGGGCGGACTCGAAGGGGCGCGAGAAATTCGTGCTGCATGATGGCCCGCCCTATGCCAATGGCCATCTCCATATCGGCCACGCGCTGAATAAGATTTTGAAGGACGTCATCGTTCGCTCGCAGCAAATGCTCGGCAAGGATGCCGTCTATGTGCCGGGTTGGGATTGCCATGGCCTGCCGATCGAATGGCAGATCGAACAAAATTATCGCAAGGCCGGCAAAGACAAAGACGCCGTGCCGGTGCCGCAATTCCGTGCCGAGTGCCGCGCCTTCGCCGAACATTGGATCGATGTGCAGAGGGCCGAGTTCAAGCGCCTCGGCATCATCGGCGATTGGGAGAATCCGTATACGACGATGAGCCGCGATGCCGAGGCGCAGATCGTGCGCGAGGTCGGCAAGTTTCTGGTCAATGGCAGCCTCTATCGCGGCAAGCGACCGGTGATGTGGTCGGTCGTGGAAAAGACCGCGCTCGCCGAGGCCGAGGTCGAATATCACGATCACAATTCGACGACGATTTGGGTGCGCTTCAAGGTGATCAAGCCGGGCGCGCCGGCGCTCGATGGCGCGTCGGTCTTGATTTGGACGACGACGCCTTGGACCATTCCGGGCAATCGCGCGATCGCCTATGGGCCTTCGATCGCGTATCAGGTGATCGCGATTGAGGCGGTGGCGGAAGGCAGTCTCGCGCGCGTGGGCGAAAAGCTCGTGGTCGCGGCGGAATTGCTTGGCCAGATCGCGAAAGATCTCAAGATCGAGCGCTACAAGGTGGTGGCGGGCGAGGTGCCGGGAGCGGCGCTCGCCGAAACCTTGTGTGCGCATCCTTGGCGCGGCAAGGGCTATGAGTTCGATGTGCCACTCTTGTCCGGCGATCATGTCACGATCGAGCAGGGCACTGGTTTCGTGCATACCGCGCCCGGCCATGGCGCGGAGGATTTTGAAGTCGTGCGCCTGCACAATGCGGGTGCCGCGGTCAAAGCCGGTCAGAAGAACCGCATCGAGGTGCCCGATACGGTCGACGATGGCGGCAGCTTTTTGCCGCTGGTACCGTTGGTCGCGGGCCTTCATGTGTTCAAGGCCGACGAACGGGTCGCCGAGCTTCTGGCCGAGGTCGGGGCGCTGGCCGCCAAGGGCAAACTGACGCATTCCTATCCGCACTCCTGGCGCTCCAAGGCCCCGCTGATTTTTCGCGCCACGCCGCAATGGTTCATCTCAATGTCGACGACGGGCTTGCGCGAAACCGCGTTGGCCGCGATCGACCAGGTGCGGTGGGTGCCGGCCTCGGGCCGCCAACGCATTCGCGCCATGATCGAACAGCGCCCCGATTGGGTGATCTCGCGCCAACGCATTTGGGGCGTGCCGATCACCGTCTTCGTCGACAAGCAATCGGGCGAGCCTTTGCGCGACCCCAAGGTGGTAGAGCGCGTTGCCGAGGCGGTTCGTAAGGAGGGCGTCGAAGCGTGGTTCACCGCCGATCCGAAAGACTTTCTTGGGCCCGATTACGATGCCGCGCGGTTCGAGCGCGTCACAGATATTCTCGATGTCTGGTTCGAATCGGGGTCGAGCCACGCCTTCGTGCTCGAGCAGCGGCCCGACCTTGCGTGGCCGGCCTCGCTTTATCTCGAAGGCTCGGACCAGCATCGCGGCTGGTTCCATTCCTCGTTGCTTGAATCATGCGGCACACGCGGCCGCGCGCCCTATGAAGCGGTGCTGACGCACGGTTTCGTGGTCGATGGCGAAGGGCGCAAAATGTCGAAATCGCTCGGCAATGTGGTGGCGCCGCAGACCGTGATCGACCAATACGGCGCCGATATCTTGCGGCTTTGGGTCGTTAGCACCGACTATTCCGACGACCTTCGCATCAGTCAGGATATTTTACGCTATCAGGCCGATTCCTATCGACGGTTGCGCAATACCTTGCGGTATCTCTTGGGAAGCCTCGAAGGCTTCAGCGAGGCCGAGCGCCTGCCGGTGGCCGAAATGCCGCCGCTTGAGCGCTATGTTCTGCACCGCCTCAACCGCCTTGATGCCGATTTGTGCGGTCGGTTGGAGGCGTTCGACTTCCATACCATCTTCAGCACGCTGCATAATTTTTGCGCGGTTGAATTGTCGGCGCTCTATTTCGACATTCGGAAAGATTCGCTCTATTGTGATCGGCGCGATTCAAAGCGCCGGCGCGCGGTGCGAACCGTGCTCGACCATTTGTTCGGTTTTCTGACCGCCTGGTTCGCGCCGCTTATTCCGTTCACCGCGGAGGAAGCCTGGCGCACACGCCATAACGCGCCGGATGAGAGCGTTCATCGCCGTGGCTTTCCTGTTATTCCTGAGGCGTGGCGCGACGATGCGCTGGCCGGGAAGATGGAAAAATTGCTCGGCGTTCGACGCGTGATCACCAAGGCGCTTGAGCTCGCGCGCGCGGAAAAGAAGATTGGCGCCTCGCTTGAGGCATGGCCGGAATTGTTCATCGACGAGGGGTATGGCGACGTGCTCAATCTGCCGGGGCTCACTTTGCCCGAGCTTGGCATCATGTCGGGTGTCGTCGTGCGTCCCTTTGCCGAGGCCAAGGGCGAAAGCGGGCTTGAAACCCTGCCCGATGTGCCGGGTGTCGCGGTGCGCTTCAAGCCCTCGCCGCACTCGAAGTGCGGGCGTTGTTGGCAGCTTGTGCCCGATGTCGGTCAGAATGCGGCCCACGCCGATTTGTGTGGCCGGTGCGCCGATGCGGTCGATGCGTTTCGTGCCGCGGCCGAATAGACGCGTGGCCATCCAAACGGGCGGGGCCGCCGCGTGATCAAACTCGGTCTGCCCATCGCAGCCATCGTCATCGTGCTCGACCAGTTGACCAAGTGGCTTGCCCGCGACGCGCTGTGGGATCCGCCCAGCCGGGTTGAGGTTTTTTCCTTCTTCAATTTGGTCGCGGTCGAAAACCACGGCATCAGCTTTGGGATGCTGGAAAGCGATTCCGGCTTCGGTCCCTGGTTGATTGCTGGGGTTGCGCTTGCGATTGCCGCGGCGCTGGTGGTTTGGCTGGCGCGAACCAAGCGACATCTGCCGGCCATCGCGCTTGGGCTCATTGTTGGCGGCGCGGTCGGCAATGTGATCGATCGGGCACGCCTGGGCTGGGTGATCGACTTCATCGATCTCCACGTGGGCGATTATCATTGGCCGGCGTTCAATATCGCGGATGCTGGAATCACGGTCGGTGTGGGTCTTCTGTTGATCGACGCCTTGTTCCGACCGAGCCGCCCTGCTAGATAAGAGAGTATGCAGTCTGTGAAATTGCCCTTTGGCGGTCGGGCGTTCCGAGCGCTGGCCGTGATGCTGGTCGGGGGCGGATTCCTGCTCGCGATGAATGCCTGCGAGGGCATTAAGGGCTCGCTAGGCCTGTCGAAATCGTCACCCGACGAGTTCGCGGTCGTGCCGAGTCTGCCATTGTCGGTGCCGCCCGATTTCCAATTGCGGCCGCCGGGCACCGGTGGGCCGGGCCTGCAAGAGCGCCCGGTGCGTGAAAAAGCGGCGGAAAGCGTGTTTGGCGCCGAAGCCGGTCAGGGCGCCGAGCCCGATGTCGGGTTCGCGCAGGGCGAAGCGGCGCTGCTTCGATCCGCCGGCGCCACCACCATCGAGCCCAATATCCGCGACGTTATCGATCGCGAGTTCTCGATTTATGCTAAAAATGATCAAGGCTTCCTGACCAATCTGATGTTTTGGCGCGCCGAGCCGGAGCCAGGCGAGCCTTTGGATCCAAACGCCGAGGCCAAGCGCCTGAAAGAAAATGCGGCGCTCGGCAAGCCGGTGACCGAAGGCGAAACGCCGGTCATCAAGCGGCGTGAAAAAGGCATGCTGGAAGGCATCTTCTAGGCTGACTACCTGTTTTCAGTCGATTTCCCCGTCGGGGCTCCCGATCATCACAGCCTTTCCCCCCAGATTAATTCGGTTTCACCCGTCTTGCCGACCATTGCGTTAACTATACTTAACGATCTGCGGCCGCACGCTAATGGCGCCATGGGGTGGCGCTTTGTCGCATGCGGCACGATGGCGCAGCGCGACGGTGTCGCGTGATGACAGTCGAAGGGAATAGCGGATGAAACGGGCTTTTGGTTTCGGTGTTATCGCGAGTCTCGTTGCGTTCGTCTTGCTGTTGTTGCCGGCTGCGCCAGTGCGCGCCGAATTGTTTCCGGCCGAGAGCTTCATGCTCGCGAATGGCATGCAGGTTGTTGTGCTGCCGAACCATCGGGCGCCGGTTGTCGTGCATATGGTTTGGTATCGCGTCGGCGCGGCCGATGATCCGCCCGGTAAATCAGGGGGCGCGCATTTCCTCGAACATCTGATGTTCAAGGGCACGGCCAAACATGGGCCGGGTGAATTCTCGCGAATGGTCGCAGACAATGGCGGTTCGGAAAACGCGTTCACCTCGGCTGACTACACCGGATATTTCCAAAAGGTCGCGCGCGATCGGCTCGAGATGGTGATGGAATTGGAAGCCGATCGGATGCGCAATCTGATCCTTACCGACGCCGTCATCACGCCCGAGCGGCAGGTCATCATCGAAGAGCGCAATAGCCGAATCGACAACGATCCCTCGGCGCTCCTGCAGGAGCAGATGGAGGCCGCGCTCTATGTGCGTCATCCCTTCGGCTCGCCCAATATCGGCTGGCGCGTTGAAATGGAGGGGCTCGATCGGGAGACCGCGTTGAGCGTTTATCGCCAGTATTACGCGCCGGACAATGCGATCCTGATTGTCGCGGGCGATATCACGGCAGCTGAATTGAAGCCGCTAGCCGAAAAATACTATGGTGTTATCAAACCCAGCGGCATTGAGGCGCGTCAACGCCTGGCTGAGCCGACGCCCTTGGCCGAGCGCCGCGTCATTTTGCGTGATGCGCGTGTTACCCAGCCCTCCTTGATGCGTGCTTATTTGGCGCCAAGCGCCGCCTCGAACGACCGTGAAACGGCGACCGCGCTTTCAGTGTTGTCGGATATTCTCGGCAGCAACACGACGAGCCGGCTCTATCGCTCGCTCACCGTCGAACAGAAAAAGGCGACCTATGCTGGATCGAGCTATGACTCGCTCGCGCTCGATTGGTCGGGCTTCTATGTTTATGCGGCGCCGCTGCCTGAAACGTCGATGACCGAGCTCGAAGTGGCGCTTGATGCCGCGATTGCCGATCTTTTGAAAAACGGCGTTACTGAGACTGAACTTAAAGAATCGGTGACGCGCATGAAGGCGCGCGCGATCTATGCGCTCGACGACCCCCAGGCGATCGCCAATATTTTTGGGTCGGTGCTCGCGATCGGCCTTACCGTTGATGACATCCAAAATTGGCCCATGCGTCTTGATGCGGTGACGGTGGACAGGATCAACGCCGCGGCGCGCGCGATTCTGAAGCTGGAGCGTTCGGTCACGGGGCAACTCCTGCCCAAGACGGAGGGCTAGGCCATGCGGTGGTTTGCCAAACGCCCTGTCTCGGCCGCCCTCGCATTGATTGTTCTGGTGCTCGGTATGGCGAGCGCGATGCCCGCCAGCGCCACGACCATGGTTGAAGAAATCAAAACGCCAAAGGGTTTCACCCTTTGGTATGTCCGGGAGGCGACGATCCCGGTGATTTCGCTGCAACTCTATTTCAAGGGCGGCGCGGCGCTCGATCCGGCCGGGAAAAATGGTTTGGCGCGCTTCGCCTCGAGCCTGTTCGATGAGGGGGCCGGCGATCTCGATTCGCAAACCTTTCAGCGCCGCATCACCAATTTGGCGATCGGCCTGAAGTTCGACGCCGGGCTCGATTCTTTTTCCGTCGATCTGCAGACGTTGACCGAGAACCGCGAGGAGGCATTTCAATTGGCGGGGCTCGCGCTTTCATCACCGCGCTTCGATCAAGATGCTGTTGAGCGCGTGCGGGCGCAGTTCCTTCATATTATTCGCGAGGGCGAACAAGACCCGGCTAAGCGTTCCGCGCAAGGCTGGTTTCGCGAGGCCTTTGGCGATCATCCCTATGCCGCGCCGAGCGATGGCACCAAAGCGAGCATCACAAGTATCACCATCGATGATCTCAAGGTCTTCGCGCGGGATCGCCTGGCGCGCGACAATGTGGTGATTGGTGCGTCAGGCGATGTGTCATCGGACGAAATCGCACGGCTGGTCGATTTGGTGCTTGGCAAGCTACCGGAGAAGGCCGTCGCGGCGACGCTGCCCGACGTCGCATTGCCGGCAGCCGGTCTCATGCGGATCGAACAACTTGATGTGCCGCAAAGCGTGGTCTCGTTTGGGCTCAATGGGTTTAAGCGTGATAACCCCGATTTTTATGCCGCCTATGTGATGAACCATGTGCTGGGTGGCGGCGGTTTCACGTCGCGGCTCTATGCCGAGGTGCGTGAAAAGCGCGGCCTTGCCTATTCGGTCTATAGCTATTTGCAGCCGATGCGGGCGGCGGGCCTTTTTATGGGTGGTGTTGCGACGCAAAATGACCGAGTGGCCGAATCGATTGCGCTCATTCGGGCCGAAATCGCGCGCATGGCAAAGGATGGCGTGACCGAGGCGGAGCTCGCGGCGGCCAAGCGCCATCTCACCGGCGCCTTTCCGCTTAATTTCGATACGGGCGACCAGATTGCCGACATGCTGGTTGGCATGCAGGTGGATCGCCTGGGCATCGATTATTTCGTGAAACGTAATGCGTATCTCAACGCTGTAACGGTCGCGGATGTCGCACGCGTCGCCAAACAATTGCTCGATCCGGAAAAGCTGGTCATCGTCGTTGCGGGAAATCCGGTTGGGCTCGTTGCGACGCCCTAGACCGTTTCTTTACGTGATAAAAGAGAGCGGTTTTTCAAGGCGCGTCTGAGCGCGTCGGGGCGGGCGATCAACGCACCGATGAGCAGCCAAAAGACGCGCTGATAGGCGACGTCGTGCGTCAGCGAGACGACGGCGAAAACCACAATGCATGCCAAGGCGGTGACGCTGGATTCGTCGCTCACCCAGCGAGGCTTTCGAAGGGTGTATACAACGATTAGGCCTAGAGCCGAGAGGAACGTGATCAGGCCGACCGCGCCAAACTCAGCCATCAGCCAAAGGAATGTGTTGTGAATGACGAGCGGTGCGCCGGTCTTTGCAGTCCAATCGTGCATGAACGCACCGAGGCCGGCGCCGAAGATGGGGTAATCAAACCACATCCGCAAGCCGCCCGCGAGGCTGTCCATACGATCGGCTTGAATAAAGCCATAGCGTTCGACCGTTCGCAGACCCCAGCCGAATTGCATATTGGCGACCGAACCGCTCGCCGGTTCCGACACCGCGTTGCCAAAAGAGAATATGCCGGTAATGAGGGCCGCGCCGAAAGCCACATGCAAAAGGGGCTTCCGACATTTTGGGATCGCCGCGAGGAAGATCAACACAGCAAGCGCCGCCACGCCGACGCCACGCGAGCCGGTGAGATAGATCCCCCAAGCGAGTAAGCCAAGAACGACGCCCTGCAATACGGCACCGCGCCGACGATGCCATAGCTGGCGTCCGCTTACCGCAACTGCAAGGACAAGCAGGAGCACCATGGCAAAGGCATTCCGATTGCCGATCAGGCCGCTGAATTGAGTGGAGTACCAACCCATCGACTTTAGGGCCACTTCCGCGCTGAGAATGTAGGCCCCAACCCATTCGGTGAGCACGACCCCCGCACAGGCGATTACAAGCGCTCGAAAAAGGCTCCGCGTTCCGACTTGGCCAGCGGCGGCGGTGGCCAGCGCACCGGTCAATAAATAGGCGAGTACAATGCCAAGCCCGACCAAACGGTTATAAAGCGCCCAGTCGGTCAAACCGAACCGAATCCAACCGTGGAAAAATCCGGCGACCAGCGTTGCGCCCATGAGGCCGAGTGCAAGATTGAAGTGAGGAATCCGCCATAACGTTCTCGCCACGGAGTCGCGTAGAACGAAGAGCAACATGGTGAGCCCGGCGACGATCACGATCGGATCGGCAAGGTTCGCGGAGACCGAACTTTTGGTTGTCGGCAATTGAACCTGAACATTGACGAGAATTGCGGCCAGCGCCGGGGCGAGCCAAGCCAAGGCGCGTATGGCGCGGCTGGTTCGCCGTTGACTTTCTCCGATGCCCGCATCGATCGCGCGCTGCGGTCGCGCGTTGACGAAGAACGCGATCGCCACATTGAGCAGAACGGCGATCAGGCTCAGAAGGCCAATGGTGAGGCCCATGGTAACGCCGATTTCCGAGGGTAGATTGCCGGCCTCGAAGACATAGCTGGCGGTGAGTTCTCGAATGCCCCAGCCGCCAAAGCTGATCGGGAACGATGCCGCCATCATCACGATGGTCGACGCAGCGACCAGTTTGGCGCTGAATGCAGCGTGGATGAGATTGGCGGCCACGGTGAGATAGGCCAAAATCATGCAGGCATGCATGGCAAAGGTAATGCCGAGAATCCGCCACCCGAGCGGTCCGATCGCTACCGAAAAAATCAGCCTGAGCTCGCGTTGCTGCTTGCGCCCAAAGGCCAATTTAGTCGCCGTCACGAGAATGAAAGCCAGGATGGAGACAAAGACAGCCAGCATCGTGCCGGGTTTTTCGGCGATACTCAGCCCGCCCAAGGCAAGCAAGGTGCTGATGATCGCCAGCAAAAGAAGCATCGCCAATGAGGAGACGCGTTCGACGGCGGTGATGAGGAAGACGGTCGACGTCACGCTACGGCTATCGGCCATAAGGGCGGCACGCGTCGCGCCTTGCCCAATAAAATTCATGAACGCCAAGCCACCCACAATCGACATGGTGTTGACGTAGAACGAACGTCTGAGTGACTGCGCGACGCCGAATTCCGATGCCAAATAGTGGAAGCGGAGACTGCTCATTATTTGATTGGCGAGAATGAGCGCGGTAGCGATGACAAATGTCCAGACCGAGAGGCCGCTGAACAAATTGCCGAGGCGTTGGTGGTCGTTGCTTAGAAAAACCGCGGCCAAAAGGCCGATCGCGACGGCGATCTGAACAGCGCGGTGCCGGCCAATGCGGACCGACAAAAAGCCGCTTGAGCGAACTTCAGGATTGCTTGCTGTCACGCGGAATGCACCACCGAATTCTTTGTCCGCTTTTAGAAGTGCCGCTGGTCGGCCTCTCGCCAGAACAATCGAGGTTCCGCCGCACCGGCGTGGGGAACGCCCGATTCGCAGCGGGCACTCTATCGTGGCCGTCGGATAAAGCCCAAGGCGGATTGCGGGTCAAGGCTCGTCCGCCTGCCTTGCGGTCCGGGAGTCTCGCGCGGTCTTGCGCTGGGCGTGACGATCGAACATCGGCCATGCTAGCGTTTGTCGCCCATGTCATTTCAGCTCAATTTCACCAAGAACTCGATTATCCGCGCCGAAGGGGGTGCGTCGGCATTCCAGCGCACGCTCGGCGAGGGCCAGCGGGCGCTGGCCGATTTGTGTGGCGCCGAGTTGGGCGAGCCTCGTGTTCGGGCGATTCTCGGCCTTCCCGGACGCACGGACGATCTGGACGGGCTTGATCGCCTCGCCGCTGCGCTCCGAGCACGATTCAAACGTCTTTTTGTGCTCGGCACCGGCGGCTCGAGCCTTGGTGGTCAGGCGATCATGGGGGCCTTGGCGCCAACGGGCGCGCGCGACGGCCGAAGCCTGGTTTTTCTCGACAATGTCGATCCTGCGTCGTTTGCCGCTGCGTTCGAGGGCGTCGATTTGCGCGAGGCTGGGTTCTTGTCGATCAGCAAATCGGGTTCGACTGACGAGACCGTGGCGCAGACGCTGATAGCGTTTGATCGCGTATCGAGCGTGGTAGGTTCCGAGCGAGCCGGCGAACACTTCACCTTTATCGTCGAACCCGGCGATAGCCCGCTCCGGCGGTTCGCTGCCCGCTTGAAGTTGGTCACGCTCGACCACGATGCCAATTTGGGCGGTCGCTTCTCGGTGCTTTCATCGGTCGGGCTGTTGCCGGCGCTTTATCTTGGCGTCGATGCGCGCGCTTTGCGGGCTGGTGCGGCCGCCATGCTGCGCGACGCGCAAGGCTCGAGCGAAAAGCAGCCGGCGAGTGTCGTCAAATCCGCCGTGCTCTCGGCCACGCTCATGAAGGAAGGGTGTGCCGGCGCGGTGCTCATGAGCTATGGCGATGCGCTACAGCCTTTGGCGCGCTGGTGGCAACAATTGGTTGCCGAGTCGCTTGGCAAGGATGGTCGCGGGCTCACGCCTCAATTGGCGCGTGGGGCAACCGATCAGCACAGCCTGTTGCAGCTCTATCTGGCGGGCCCGGCTGACAAATTCTTCACGATCCTTGGGCCTGTGCCGGGGGCCGGGGGCACCGTCATTGAGCCCTCGCTCGCGACGGCGATCGGAATCCCCTACCTTGGCGGGCGTACGCTTGAGGCGTTGTTCGCGGCGGAAACGGATGCAACCGCGGCGGCGCTCGAAGAGGCCGGTCGCTCGGTGCGCCGCATCGCGTTGCCGGCGCTCGATGCCGCGACGCTGGGTGGGTTGTTCATGCATTTCATGGTGGAAACGATTTTGATCGCGACGCTCATTGGCGTCGATCCGTTCGGTCAGCCGGCGGTTGAATGCGCCAAGATGCGCACGCGGCAAATCCTCGAAGGACGAACGCCATGACCATTCGCTTATTGCCTGAGGGCGTGGTCAATCGCATCGCGGCGGGCGAGGTGATCGAACGGCCCGCCTCGGTGGTCAAGGAATTGGTCGAAAACGCACTCGATGCCGGTGCGACGCGTATCGAGATCGCAGTGGAGGATGGCGGCCGCGCGCTGGTGCGCGTATCGGATGACGGCGAAGGCATCGCGGCCGAGGAATTGCCGCTTGCGCTCGCGCGTCACGCCACCTCGAAGCTCGCTGATGATGACGATCTCTTGGCGATCCACTCGCTCGGTTTTCGCGGTGAGGCGCTGCCCTCGATCGCGGCGGTCAGCCGGCTTGCGATCGTCAGTCGGCGCAAGGGCGCCGATACGGCGTTTGAGATCGTGGTCGAGGCGGGGGCCATGGGCTCGGTGCGGCCCGCCGCGCGAGCACGCGGCACCGAATTGATCGTGCGCGATCTTTTTTTCGCGACGCCCGCGCGGCTCAAATTCCTCAAGAGCGCGCGCTCTGAAATGCTGGCGATCGGCGAGATGGTCGATCGGTTGGCGATGGCGAATCCACTTGTCGGTTTCGTGCTCACGGCGGATGGCCGTCTGGCGCGGCGCTTCGAGCCCGATCTCGGGCCCGGCGGGCTCGCGCGCTTGGCGGCGATCATGGGCCGCCCGTTCGCCGACAACGCGCTCGCGATCGATGCCGAGCGCGAGGGTATTCGCCTCACCGGCTTCGCCGGCGTGCCGACCGAGCATCGCGCGAGCGCGCAACACCAATATCTGTTCGTCAATCGCCGGCCGGTGCGCGACCGTTTGGTTCACGGTGCTGTCCGCGCGGCCTATCAGGATTTGGTCGCCGGTGGGCGTCATCCGATGCTCGCGCTGTTCCTCGAGCTCGATCCGCACGAGGTCGATGTCAATGTGCATCCGACCAAGGCCGAGGTGCGCTTTCGCGATGCCGGGCTGGTGCGCGGGCTGATCATCGGCGCGTTGAAGGTGGCGCTTGCGGGTGCCGGCCATCGGGCCTCATCGAGTGTCAGCAGTGCCGCGCTCGGGGCGTTTCGTCCCGGTGGGGATCATGGATCTGGCGGTTCACGCCAATTGCCGCTCGCGCCGCATGGGGGCGGTGGTTTTTCCTATGAACGGCCCTCGTCTATGCCGCCGCGTGGGCTGGCCGAAAGCGCCGCGAGTTTTCAAGCGCCGTACGATGCCGCGCGGGATAACGCGGCCGATGCGGATGAAAATTCCGATGCGGCGCCGCTTGGCCATGCGCGCGCGCAAGTGCACGGCACCTATATCGTGGCGCAAACAACAGACGGCCTCATCATCGTCGATCAGCACGCCGCGCATGAGCGCATCGTGTTCGAGCGTATGAAGGCCGCGCTCGGCGATGGCAGCGTCAAGCGCCAGATGTTGCTGGTGCCTGAGATCGTCGAGCTCGATGAGGCGGCGATCGAGCGGTTGATGGAGCGGGGCGGCGAACTTGCCGAACTTGGCTTGGTGATCGAACGTTTCGGGTCGGGCGCCATGATCGTGCGCGAAGTGCCGGCGTTGCTCGGCCAAGCGGATGTAAAAAGCCTGGTGCGCGATTTGGCCGATGAATTGGCCGAGCTTGGTCACGCGGTCGCGCTGAAAGAAAAGCTCGGTGAAATTTGCGCGACGCTCGCTTGTCATTCGAGCATCCGCGCTGGCCGTCGGCTGAGCGCGGCTGAGATGGACGCATTGTTGCGGCAGATGGAATCAACGCCGCATGCCGGCCAGTGCAATCACGGCCGGCCGACTTATGTCGAGCTCAAGCTTGCCGACATCGAGCGCCTGTTTGGGCGACGGTGAGAAGAGGTTTCACCACAAAGACACGAAGGCACAAAGTCGATTCTTCTTCGTGCCTTGGCGCCTTTGTGGTTCAACGTTTTTCTTTGAAGCGCAGGAACAGGATACGTGCCGCGCCGTAGCGGCGTTCGTCGAGCAACGAAAAACCAGTGGGCGGCGTGAACGCATCTTGGCGCCCGAGTTCGAGCACGCAAAGCGCGCCGTCCTTCAACCAGCCGCGCGCGCCGAGCACCTGAAGCGCGGGCGCGGCCAAATCCTCGCCATAGGGCGGATCGAGAAAGGCAAAATCGGCGGGTGTATTGCTGTGCGCGAGGCTCACCGCGTTGCCCTGCAGCACACGCGCCTCTGAGGGGCCGAGGCCGCAGGCCTTGAGATTGGCCTCGAGGGCGGCCAGCGCCGCGCGATTGTGCTCGACAAAAGTGCAATGCGCCGCGCCGCGCGAGAGTGCCTCGATACCGAGCGCGCCGGTGCCGGCAAAAACATCGAGCACGCGCGCGCCATCGAGCGTCTGGTCGGTCAGCGTGCCGTGCTCGATGATGTTGAAGATCGCCTGACGCGCTTTATCGGCGGTGGGGCGAATGTCGCGCCCTTCTGGGGCGTCGAGTCGGCGGCCCTTAAGCCGCCCGGCGACGACGCGCATCGGAACCGCCGGTCTTGGGCGGCATTTTTTTGCCGAGCTGCTCGCGCATCACCTTGGGCTGCACGCGCTCAAGCTCGCCGCGTTTGAGCTTGCCGAGTTGGAACGGCCCATAGGCGGTGCGGATCAAGCGGTTCACCTTGAGGCCCAAATGCGCAAACACGCGGCGCACCTCGCGGTTCTTGCCCTCGGCGAGCGCGACCGTGAGCCAGACATTGTCGCGCTTCGCCGAATCGATGCTGGCCTCGATCGGGCCATAGCGCACGCCCTCGATCGTGATGCCGTCTTTCAGGGCAGCGAGCGCGGCGTGGTCGGGTTTGCCATAGACGCGCACGCGATAGCGCCTGATCCACCCCGTGGAGGGCAGCTCGAGCGCGCGGGCGAGCGCGCCATCATTGGTCAGCAGCAACAGGCCTTCGGAGGCGTAATCGAGCCGCCCGATCGAAATGACGCGGCCGATGTCGCGCGGCAGGGCCTCGAACACGGTGCGGCGCCCTTCGGGGTCGCGGTGCGTGGTGATCAGGCCGTCGGGTTTGTGATAGCGCCAGAGCGCACTTGGCCGCGCGCCCTCGACCACCCTTCCATCGACGGTGAGGATTTGCTCGCGCGTCACCTTGGTTCCCGGCGCGGTGACGACCACGCCATCGAGCTTGACGCGACCATCGGCGATCAGCCGCTCGGCATCGCGGCGCGAGGCAACGCCCGCGCGCGCCAAAACTTTTGCGATGCGCTCGGGGGCGAGCGACGGCGCGATGCGCTCAGTGGCGAGTGGTGTCGCGCTCGGCTCAGGTGTGAGCCCTTTGGCGACGCGCGGGGGCGCGTCGGTCACTGGCGGCACGCGGCGATGAGGGCGGTGAAAAGTTTGGCGTCGCCCGGATCGATCGAAAATTCGGGGTGCCATTGCACGCCGATGAAATAGCGCCGCGTCGGGTCTTCAATGCCCTCGATCACGCCATCGGGCGCGACCGCGTTGATGACAAGCCCGGCTGGCACCGTCTTGACCGCTTGGTGATGCGCGCTGTTCACGTTCATGGTGAGCGCCGGCACGATCGCGGCGAGCCTGCTGCCGCGCGTGACCGCGACCGCGTGGCCCGGTTCATCGCGCGGGTTCGGCTGCTCATGGGCGAGCGGGTTTTTGATTTCGTCCGGGATGTGCTGGATCAACGTGCCGCCGAGCGCCACGTTCATCAGCTGTTGGCCACCGCATATGCCGAGGCTCGGCAGATCGGCCCGGTGCGCCTCGCGGCAAATGGCGAGCTCGAAGGCGGTGCGGCGGTCTTTGGTGGTCACGCTTGGGTGGCGCGCGCCGGCGCCGAACAGCGCGGGGTCGACATCGAAGGCGCCGCCGGTCACCACCAGTCCATCGACCAGCGCCAAATAATGCGCGGCCAAATCGGGCTCGTGCGGCAACGCGATGGGCAGGCCGCCGGCCGAAGCGATGGCGCTGAAATAGTTTTCGCGCAGCGCATACCAGGGGAATTTTGAATAGCCCCCGGGCGCCTCGGAATCGAGGCTGAGCCCGATCACGGGGCGATCATGGCGGGGTTTGGTCATGGCGGGGAAGATAGGGGCGGGCGCGCGCCGAAGCAACCGCGTGGCGCTCTATATCCCTCTCCGCCAGCGGGGCGGAGAGGGAACTCCTCGCTGTGGCTTGACGGGCGGGCGCCCATTGAAGAGTGTCGCGCCATGACGGCCCCAGCCCTGACCCCCCAAGCCTTCACCCCTATGCAACGCGCTTTGGCCGAGGCCGAGGCGGCGGCCGCGCGCGGCGAGGTGCCGGTCGGCGCGGTGATCGTGGACGGCGAAACGGGGGCGGTGCTGGCGGCCTCGGGCAATCGCACCGAGGCGGACTGCGACCCAAGCGCGCATGCCGAGATGCTGGCGATTCGCGCGGCCGCGAAGCGCCTCGGCTCGGCTCGCCTGCCGGCGTGCGATCTCTATGTCACGCTCGAGCCCTGCGCGATGTGCGCGCAGGCGATTTCCTTCGCGCGCATCAGGCGGCTCTATTATGGCGCGCGCGATGCCAAGGGCGGCGGCGTCGAGCATGGCGCGCGGGTGTTTACGCACGCCACCTGCCACCACCGGCCGGAGATTTATGGTGGGATTGAGGAGGGGAGAGCTTCGGACCTGCTCAGAAGCTTTTTCCAACTGAGGCGGTGATCCCCCTTCCCCGCGAGGGGAAGGGCCGGGGTTGGGGCGGACCTTCAAGGCGGCCGAAGGCGGCCCGGGGGAATAAATCCAACAATGCGTATTCTGATAGGTTAGATAAGAAAAATAAGCAGCCAATCACTCGGGTTGTACGGTGCAAATTGTCGTGGTGGCGCCGCTAGGCCCGCCGCGCGAACGCGAGAGCCCTTCGTGCGAAATGCAACAGCTGCTGGTCATTGATGACCTCGGTTTCCCACGCGGGGTTCGAGTCATGGTGGAACCTGTTGCCATAGTAGAGAAGGTCTCGCAGCTCCGTTATGTCCTGGGCAGCCAGGAGCTGACTGGCCGCGCCAAGCCTTTGCTGACAAGTATTGATGAAAGGGCCAAGCAAAGTGCCTGGAGAAAATGCCTCCGGATAGGCCACACGCATGAATGATTCCAGAATGGACCGCAAGGCTGCCGCGACTGCACGGTCATCAGCGGCGTTGCTGTTCTGTATATAGGCGGCAACCGTCGCATGCCGCTTGTCATGCTCCGTGATTGAGTCCTGTCGTACATCCCAAACATTTAACGTCGAACCAGCTCCATCACGAGTGATCTTAATGGCGCTTCGCGTTGTTGTATCGGCACCGTCCCAAAGTGCGCAAAGAAATGGCTTCGAGTGGGAGAGAACAATCACCTGGCCCACCTTTGTAATTAGGCGCCGTATTTCCTGAATCGTGGTCAGTGAACGATGCTCGTCCAGACTGGTCATAGGGTCATCAATAACGACGGTCTTCTGTGCTAGCTGCCTATTGCGGTCGAGCGTGGCAAAGAAGAACGCGAGCGCCAATGTATTCCGGTCGCCTGAGCTGAGAGTGTTTCGGAAAGACGGCGCTCCTGCAGCTCCGGAGACAGACACCGAAACGTTGTTGATGAGAACGTTGTAGCTTGCCGCGGATCCCGCCCGCGTCTTCACCGACTCCATTCGGGCAAGCCGAAATCCTGCATTGAATTTGACCAGGTAATCGTTGATTGCCGCTTCGTAGGCCGGGAATACCTGCTGTCGGTAATGATCCAGTGCGACTCTGGCCTGTTCACGCAGCACTTCCGTGGCTGCCTTGGCGGCTACCTCATCAAGATATGCCTGACATAGAGGGGCGATCGCCGCGCTACGGCGCGTCTCGACAGCGTGAAGTTTGGCGAGATCGGTGGTAAGCGCGGCCACATTCGCTACTGCCGCCCGTTCTTTCACGATTGCAATCGACTCGTTAGCACATTGCAGCGCGTCAGAAATTGCGGCGATGCTGACGCGAACCTCCTCAAAACCGGCATTTACGTTCCAAGCTTCGTCAGAGAGCCCGGCGAGATCGAGTGGAGCGGCTTGCTTTGCTCGGAGTGCTGTGAGTATCGCGTCTCGCGTTGCACTCCAGGCGCGGATGACTGCCGCCGTGTCGACCGAGATGTCCGGCATATCGGTGAAGGCCTTCCAGAACTCCCGGCGCTGTATCGCTACGCGGATGGCGCGTTCAAACGCCACCGGGATATCACCTCCGTGGTTCTCGATAACTGCTGCGACCTGATCGGTGATGGCCTGTTTGAGATTCTCATAGGCGTCGCTGAAATAGGCGCGATAGTGACCTATCACAGGTGATAGGCGAACGTCTTGGCTGCAGAAGGGGCAGACCTCATGTTCCGTGGCCGCCGACGCGGCGGCGATGCGATTGACCCCGTCGGCGACCCAATTCTCGCCTTTCGGCCCGAGTATCGCGAAATGCGCTTGCACTTTGGCAGCTGCTTCGGCTTCCAGCCCGGGCAGGTCGCGCCGCAGCAACGTGTCGATTGCAGCCATATCAAACGTGGGCAACGCCAGTGGCCCGAAAACTTGCTCCCTCTGGACCGTCTCAGCGGAGCGGGCGGCCGCAAGACCACGCTCGGCTTCCCGAATCTTCTGAGCGATGTCGGGGTCAGCATTAAGCGCACAGAACGCTTCTACGCTTATTGCGCCACGTGCTGCGGCAGGAATCGCATCAGCGCGAGTCCGCAAGGCCCGATTGTGCTGTTCGATCGCGGTTACGCATGTCTGAAGCGATGCGTTCAGCGTGACGCCTTGGGCACCAAGAATTAGTTCATGTAGGTTTTGACGATGCTCGGTCTCAATATAGATCCCCGAGCAAACGTTTTGGGTGACAAAAAAATCATCAAAGACCGCAATGCGAGGATCGGTTGATGATCAAGCTCCGTTCTGGAAAACGACCGACTTAGGCGCGCCATCAACCTCCAAGACAACGTGAGGAGAGTGTGCCGCCCCCAATCGATGCCGCTCTGTGATCAACAAGGAATCGCCATTGCCAAGGGATCGCAGGATTGCAGCCAAAGTAGTCTTACCCCGGCCATTCTCCGCGTAGATCACAGTCAGTTTTGTCAGGCGCAATTGTGCGCCGGCAGTGACCGAATCGAACTGGCCGACACTACGCAAAAGTTGAAATCGCTCGACCATTACGTCGCCTCGCGCCACTTCAATCAAAATTCACCGATAAAGGAATACGTTCGCCGGAAATCCCGCAATTTCTTGCCCATCTGGCGCTCCGGCGGTCTTTGATTCCTATCAGAAAGCGCGGCTGCGGCGCCAATACCTCGATACTGAGGCCAGTTCTTGTGGTGTGTTTCTCCAGCCTCCCTCCGGAATTCCATCTGAGTTTGTGCGAGGGGAGGGGGGGAGGATACGCCTGGAGCTCTTGGCAATTTCTGGTTTTCCGTGCCCCACTTCCGGACTTTTGCGATCAAACGTTAGCCAGAGTATAGCCCGAGGGTCGCCCGAGTGCCGAGACCTGATGGGCCGCTTATGTGTCGATCATGGTTGCGCGAGGGGCCATTTCACCCACTCCCGTCCCCTTCCCCTCTCAAAGGACGACGGAGTTATCGCTTCACCGCTCGCCACCCAATATCTCTCCGGCAAAATCCCTCCGGCCAATCGATCCGCGCCACCGCCGCATAGGCCGCGTCTTGGGCGGCTTTGACGGTGGCGCCCTTGCCGACCACGTTGAGCACGCGGCCGCCATCGGATAGAAGCGCGCCATCGTCGCGACGTTTGGTGCCGGCGTGGAAGATCGTGACGTTGGGAATTTGCGCGGCGGCGTCGAGCCCCCTGATCACCGTGCCCTTCTGATAGGCGCCGGGATAGCCGTTGCTCGCCAGCACGACGCAAAGCGCCGCCTCATCATGCCAACGCAGGCTCACATGCTTTAACGCGCCATCGCGCGCGGCGATCAGTGCGGGCAGAGGGTCGGACATCAAACGCGGCATCAGTACCTGGGTTTCCGGGTCGCCGAAGCGGCAATTGATTTCAAGGAGCTTCGGGCCGTCGCGCGTTACCATGATGCCGGCGAACAACACGCCCTTATAGGGCACGCCTGCCTCGGCCAGGCCATCGACCAGTGGTTGCGCGATGCGCGCGCGGATTTGATCCTTGAGTGTTTGGGTTCCGAGCGGGGCCGGTGAATAGGCGCCCATGCCGCCGGTGTTCGGGCCCTGATCGCCATCGAAGACGCGCTTATGATCTTGCGCGGCGTCGAGCTCTAGAAGCGTCGTGCCATCCGCGAGCGCGAAATAGCTGAGCTCCTCGCCCGCCATGAATTCCTCGATCACGACCTCGCGCCCGGCCGCGCCGAGGCCGCCTGAAAGCATGCCCGAAGCGGCCGCTTTGGCCGCTTCTCTTGTTTCCGCGATGATGACGCCCTTGCCGGCGGCGAGGCCATCGGCCTTGACCACGATCGGCGGGTTTTGCGCGTCGATGAAGCGTGACGCGGCGTCGAGGTCGGTGAAGCGGCCGAACGCGGCGGTTGGAATGTTGTGGCGCGCGCAGAGCTCTTTCATGAACGCCTTGGAGCCTTCGAGGCGCGCCGCGCTCTTATTCGGGCCGAAGGCGGCGATGCCATTGGCTTCAAGGTGGTCGACAATGCCGGCGCAGAGCGGCGCCTCGGGCCCGACCATGACAAAGCCGATTCGCTCGTCTTTGCAGAATTGGGTGATCCGCGCGAAATCCATCACGTCGAAGGGCAGGCAGGTGGCCTCTTCCGCGATGCCGGCATTGCCCGGCGCGGCATAGAGCTTGTCGACCAGAGGCGAGGCGGCGAGCGACCAGGCGAGGGCATGTTCCCGCCCGCCCGCGCCGAGCACGAGGACTTTCATGCGAGGCTAAATCCTTCAAAACCGCTATGCTGGCGCCTTTGTAACACAGGGCCAAGGCTTGGCAACGCCGCGATGGACGAGACCGATCCCCTTCCCGAACCGAGCGCCAATGCCGGCGTTTATTCCGTCAGCGAGCTCTCGGTCGCGCTCAAGCGCGCGCTCGAAGAGGGCTTCGGCTTTGTGCGCGTGCGGGGCGAGATTTCGGGCTTCAAGCGCCATGCCTCGGGGCACCTTTATTTCGCGCTGAAGGATCAGGAGGCGGTGCTGGATGCCGTGTGCTGGCGCGGCGCGGCCGGGCGGCTCGGCCTTTCGCCGGAAGACGGCATGGAGGTGATCGCGTCTGGGCGCATCACTACTTATCCCGGCCGTTCGAAATATCAAATCGTGATCGATCGGTTGGAGCTCGCGGGCGTTGGCGCGCTCTTGAAACTATTGGAGGAGCGCAAGAAGAAGCTCGCCGCCGAAGGGCTGTTCGAGCCAGCGCGTAAAAAGCCGCTGCCCTATTTGCCCGAGGTGATCGGGGTGATCACCTCGCCGACCGGCGCGGTGATTCGCGATATCCTGCATCGCATCGCCGAGCGCTTTCCGCGTCATATTTTGGTCTGGCCGGTGTTGGTGCAGGGCGAGGGCGCGGCCGAGCAAATCGCGCGCGCGATCGACGGGTTCAATGCGCTGCCTGAGCGGGGCAAAATACCGCGCCCCGATCTGCTCATTGTTGCGCGCGGCGGCGGCAGTCTTGAAGACCTCTGGGCGTTCAATGAAGAGATCGTCGTGCGCGCGGCGGCTGCGAGCGGCATACCGCTCATTTCAGCGGTCGGCCATGAGACCGACACGACGCTGATCGATTTTGCCGCCGATCGTCGCGCGCCGACGCCAAGTGCCGCGGCCGAAATGGCGGTGCCGGTGCGTGCCGATATTCAACGCGATGTGCTGGCGAGACAAGCGCGTGCGGTCGGCGCGTTCGACCGGCTGTTGCACGGCCGGCGCGAGCGCGTCTCAAGCCTCGCGCGCGGGCTCAATGTCGTGCCGGGTCTCGTGCAGCATGCCGGCCAGCGGCTCGACGATCGGGGCGACCGGTTGGAGAGCGCGTTGCATGCGCGCCTGCGCCGGCTCGATGCCAGGTTGTCGGCGACGCGCGTGCCGCACCCGCGTCATGTGCTCGCGGTCAAACGCGGGCGGTTTGACGCGGCGACCAAAGGGCTCGCGCGCGTGCACCCTGCGCTCGGGTTCACCCCGAGGTCGGAAGCTTTGGCGCGGCTCAGCGCGCAATTGCCGCGTTTGTTCGCGCTCAATGTCAAACGCCAAGAGGCGCGGCTTGAGCTCGCCTCGCGCTTGCTCGAAAGCCATTCCTATAAGGGCGTGTTGGCGCGCGGTTATGTCGTGGTGCGCGATGAGCATGGAAAACCAATTCGCGCGGCGGCCTCCATTCACGCGGGTGATGCGCTTGGGCTTGAATTTGCCGATGGCACAGTCGGCGCCAAAGCGACCGAAGGGCCTGCGCCCACACCGGCGCCCAAGCGCGCGCAAAAGGGTGGCGACGGCCGTCAGGGCTCGCTGCTCTGATGAGAATAGACTGTGCCGTCATCCTCTGTCGTCATGCCCGGCCTTGAGCCGGGCATCCAGGCTCAACTCAAAGATTGGAGGGCCGGGTCAAGCCCGGCCATGACGATGAAAAAAAGATCCATCGCCCAGCGCCCGATTGAGGGCTGCATCAATCCGGCCAGCGTTTGTGGACCCAGAGCCATTGCGCGGGTCGTTCGCGAATCCACACTTCAAGCATTTGGTTGATCTGCAGCATCACGGCCGTGACGTCGGCGCTACGATCGCCCGTGTGTACGAGTACGAGTTTTGGAAAAATGGTGATCCGAAAGCGCGCGCCTTCAAGCCGCTCGACGCGCACCGGATTGACCGGCACGTCATATTTGAGCGCGAGTTCGGCGAGCGCGGGCGCGGTCATCGCGTCGCGACCAAAGAAGGGGACCGCGATGCCGTCGTTCATTTTCTGGTCGATCAGCATGGCGAGATGTTTGCCCTGCTTGAGCCAAACCAAGAGATTGCGGATGCTGGCCGGACCCTTGGGCACGCGATATTTCGCGACCGGGCCCCGGCAATAGCGAATCAGAAGATCGACGATCGGGTTGTTGGGCGCGCGATAGATCAACGCCACCGGAATGCCGCGCCCCTCGACCGCGAGCGCGCCGATTTCCCAATTGCCAACATGAGCGGAAAAGAAAATACCGCCCTTGCTTTCGGCCTTGGCGTCATCGAGATGCTCGATGCCCACCACCTCGGTGCGGCTATTCGCGCGGTAGGGCGCGAAGCGACCGAGATGCGGATATTCCGCCGTCACGCGGCCGAGATTGTCCCACATCGCGCGTAGTATTTCGCGGCGCTGCTTGGGCGTGAGGTCGGGCAGCGCCTGCGCCAAATTGCGCTTGGCGCGTTGGTGGACCGGGACAAGCGGCCCGAGGCCACGCGCGAGCCAGCCGCCGAACGCCGATGCCCAAGCGACCGGCAATAGGCGTAGGACCACGAACAGGCCCAGTGTCGCCATGCCTTCAAGCGTGTGTCTGACCGGCCGACGGCTAGCCATGATCGGTCGCCCTCTGGCGCGAGCGCTCGACCAGCGGCGCGATCAGAGCGCGCAGTGCCATCGGGTCGCGCCATTCGAGATCGACGCTCAAGACATCAACCATCAGACGCGCCTCGGGCGGCAGGCGCATATAATCTTTCGTCGTCGTCACGGGCTTATTGCCATGGTGGCTGGCCGCTTCGCACAGGCGCATGATTTCATCCGGCGTGTAGCGATGATGATCGGCAAAACCATGACGTTCAACAAGGACCGCGCCTGTGGCCGTGAGCGTTTCGAAAAACTTAGCCGGTCGTCCTATGCCGGCAAAAGCGACAATCGGCTGATCGCGAAATCTCAAGGCTTCCGGTCCCGGGACGAGTTCCGCCGTGAAGACTGGTCGGGCGAATGTTTTTAGCCGGTCGGTTAGCCCGACACGGTCTGGGCCGATCATGACAATCGCATCGACGTGCGCCAGGCCGCGCGCCACCGGCTCGCGCAAGGGACCGGCCGGCAAGACCCGGCCATTGCCGAAGCCGAACCCGCCATCGATCACGACGAATGAGAGATCCTTGGTGAGCGAAGGGTTTTGCAAACCATCATCCATGATGACGAGACCCGCGCCACCGGCGGCGGCCGCGGCGGCGGCCGCGACCCGATCGGCCGAGCGCCAGGTCGGCGCCTCGGCCGCCAGCAACAAGGCTTCATCGCCAACGTCGTGCGCGGTGTGGCGCTCAGGGTCGACACGCAAGGGTTTTCCCGCCTGTCCGCCATAGCCGCGCGTAAGAAAATGCGCGTTGCCGCCGAGCTCGCGCACGAGCCGGTTCAGCGCCAGCGCGGTCGGCGTTTTGCCGGCGCCGCCCGTGACGAGATTGCCGACGCACATGATCGGGATCGCGGCGCGCGCCGGCTCGATCAACGCGCGACGCGCGGCGGCGACGCCGCGATAGATCAAGGCGAAGGGCGTGAGGGCCAGGGTGGCCGAGTGGTGCGCGCCACCTGGGCCCCAAAACTCAGGGGAGCGCATGAGCCGTCTTCCTCGCGCCATTGTCTGGCCGCAGCAGTGGCCAGATCTGCTCAAGCGTGCGGTCGAGCGCGCCGCCGAGCGAGGTCGCGATTCGTTGCGCCGCCGCGGCGCGCGCCGCGATTGTTTGAGGGTCGGCAAGCAAGCCTTCGATCGCGTCGGCTAGGGAGGCGGCGTCGCGCACCGTCATGAGCGCGCCACCGGCGCGGAGCGTGGATTGAAGTTCGGCGAAATTCTTCATGTCGGGCCCGGTTATCAACGCGCAATCGAGGCGCGCGGGTTCGAGCGCATTATGCCCGCCGACCGGGGTCAATGAGCCGCCTATAAAAACAATCGGCGCGAGCGCATAGAACAGGCCGAGTTCGCCCAGCGAATCGGCCAAATAAATCGCCGTCTCGGGCGTGATCGGTTCGCCTCGGCTGCGCTGCGCGATCGTCAGACCCCTGGATTTGGCGAAGCGGGCGATGGCGTCGCCGCGTTTTGGATGACGCGGTGCGATGATGGTGAGAATGGAGGGCCGACGCGCTGAGAGCCGATCATGAGCGTTGAGCGCGATGATCTCCTCGCCATCGTGCGTGCTGGAGGCCAGCCAAAGGGGGCGGTCGCCAATGTCGCTTTTGAGGGCGCGCAAGGCGCTTTCGTCATAATCGAGTGGCGGGGCCTCGTATTTAAGATTGCCGATCGTATGAACGGTGGTTGCGCCGAGGACGCGATAACGCGAGGCGTCGTCTTCGGTCTGGGCCAAGACAGCGCGGAACGAGGCAAGCATCGGGCGGATCAGTTTTGGAAAGTGGGCCCAATTTTTGGCCGAAGCCTCGGACATGCGACCATTGATGAGAACCATCGGCACGCCATGCGCGGCGGTCTCGAACACGAGATTGGGCCACAATTCGGATTCAACCCAGAGCGCGATGTTGGGCCGCCAATGGGCTAGAAAGCGGCGCGTGGGTCCGAGCCGATCGATCGGTACATAGTGATGGATCGCATGCGGCGGCAGTCGGGCGGCGAGGAGCGCCGCCGAGGTCGGCGTGCCGCTCGTCACCAGCACGCGCACATCGGGCCGCTCGCGCGCCAAGGCTGCGATGAGCGGCAGGAGCGTTATTGATTCGCCGACACTCGCGGCGTGGGCCCAAAGCAAGACACCACCGGGTCTGGCACGAGAGGGATGGCCGAGACGTTCCTTGAAGCGCGCGTGATCTTCTTTGCCCCGCGTGCGGCGGCGGGCGAGATAGAGGTTGATCGCAGGCCCGGCCAATTGGCTCACCGCGCGATAGAGCCCTGGCGTTACGAAATCGCCGATCATGCCTTGGCCTCGATCAGGGTTTCAGAATCAGGTTCGATCGGGGCATGGCCCATCAGGCGATCGGCTTCCGCGCTCAACGCGTTCATGCGCCGCTCAAGCTCGCGCCGTAAAGTCTCGCGCGCCGCCGCATCGGCATCGCGCGGGACGCTGAGCGGCTCGCCCCACAGGAACACGCCGCGCCCAAACGGCAGAGCGAGGATGAAGCGATCCCAAGAGCCAAGCACCCGCCGGCGCGCACATGAATAGGTCAGCGGCACGATCGGCGCGCCCGAGACGCTGGCCAAGGCAATCGCGCCCGGTTGCGCGCGCATGCGCGGGCCGCGCGGGCCATCCGGCGTAATGCCAACATCATGGCCCGCTTCAAGGGCCTTCGCCATGGTGCGCAGCGCCGCGCTGCCGCCGCGCGATTTCGAGCCGCGCACTGTCTCAATGCCAAAATGCGCGACCGTGCGCGCGATCAATTCGCCATCGCGGTGGGTCGAGATCAGCATCTTGATCGTTCGGCCGTTTGGCCACGGACATGGCGCCATCAAAATACGACCATGCCAGAACGCCAGAATGAACGGGCGTTTTTGTGCCAAAAGCAGGGCGATGTGCGCGCCGCCGCGTGTTTGCCACGAACCGCTATGGCGCACGAGCCGAATATATTGAGCGGCGGACCAGCAAAGAAAGCCACGCATCGTCTCGCTGCGACCGATGCGCTTGATCAAACGGCGCATGGTTATTCTCCCGCGGCCGCCTCGGCTTGAGGCGCGTGCGCGGGCAGCTCCTCGGTTGCGAATTGCATCGCATAGAGCCGCGCATAGGCGCCGCCTTTAGCAAGCAGCGCGGCGTGGGTGCCCGACTCCACGACTTGGCCGGCCTCGATCACATGAATCACGTCGGCGTTCAACACGGTCGACAAGCGATGCGCGATCACCAACGAGGTGCGGCCCTTCATCAAGGTGTGAAGCGCGGTTTGGACTTGGCGCTCGGTTTCCGAATCGAGCGCCGAGGTCGCTTCATCAAGCAACAGGATGGGCGCGTCTTTCAACATCGCGCGGGCGATCAAGAGCCTTTGGCGCTGACCGCCCGATAGCTTGGCGCCATGTTCGCCGATGGTGGTGGCATAGCCTTGCGGCTGGGCCATGATGAAGTCGTGCGCCTCGGCGGCCTTGGCGGCATTTTCGATCTCGGTATCGCTCGCCTCGATCCGGCCATAGGCGATATTGGCCCGAATGCTGTCGTCGAACAGCACCGCCTCTTGGCTCACGAGCGCGATCGCCGCGCGCAGGCTTTCCAGCGTGACCGCGCGCGCATTCATGCCATCGATCATGACCGCGCCGCCGCTGGCGTCATAAAAGCGCGGGATCATATTGAGAATGGTCGATTTGCCGGCGCCTGAGGGGCCGACCAGCGCGGTCATCTTGCCGCCCGGTATATCAAGATTGATACCGCGCAGCACCTCCTTGCTCGGGCCATAGGCGAACGACACATTGAGGAAGCGAATCGCGCCGCCGGCCTGACGCAAAGCCTGCGCATCGGGCCGGTTGCGGATTTCGGGCTCGGAATCGAGCACCTCGAAAACCCGCTGGGCCGCCGCGAGGCCCTCCTGCATGTTGAGATTCAAATTCGCGAGCGATTTCATGGGCTGGTAGGCGAGCATCATCGCGGTGATGAACGCGAAAAACTCGCCAGTCGTGAGCGCGCCCTCGATCACGCGAAGGCCGCCATAGCCGATGATCAAGGCGATGAAAATACCGCCCAGGCCTTCCATGATCGGCGGCGATGCCGCGCGCACTTTCAGCGCCTTGAAGATCAGCCGAAAGACATTCTCGACCAAGACCGATGTCCGCGCGGTTTCGAACTCCTCGCGGCCATAAGCCTTGACGTGGCGCGCGCTTTGGAAGGCCTCGCTGAGGCGCGCGGTATAAACACCAAGCTCGGCGAGCGCGCGGCCCGATACTTTGCGCATACGCCGCCCGATGCGGATGATCGGAAAGACCGCGATCGGAAACATCACGCAGGCGATCAGCGCGAGCGACCAATCCTTCTCGATCATCACGGCCGCAAGAAATAGCAGCGTGAGCGAATCCTTGACGAGCGAGGTGAGTGAGTTCGAGACCGCGCTGCGCATGGCATTGACGTCATTGGTCAGGCGCGAAATCAACCGACCCGAGGCGGTGTCGTGGAAGAACGCAAGGTCGAGCCGCATGAGGTGGCCGAACACCTTGATTTGCAGATCGGCGATGATGCGCTGACCAACCCAGGACATGATCACCGCCTGGCCATAGCTCGCGGCCCCTTTGACAAGGGTAATCGCGAGCACGACGAGCGGGATCGCGATCAACATCGTGCGATCGCCCTTGATGAAAATATCGTCAAGCACGGGCTGCATGACTTGCGCGAGCAGCGCGGTCGCGCCCGCGGTCACCACCATGCAAAGACCAGCCAGCCCAAGGCGGCCGAGATAGGGGCGCACATTGTCGCGCACCAGCCGCTTCAACAACCGCCAGGACCCGGTGGGTTTTGCCGCCTGTTCGTTCAGCGTCGACACAATGGACCTTGAGCCTCGTTCGTCTGCGCGATCGGTCGGCCGAGCCGACGCCGCACAATAACACGGTGGATAGACGCGGGCGTCAGAGCAACGCCTCGTGGATGGCGGCGACCCGGCCGATCAGAGCCGCATGAAGCGTCGGATTGGCGGCCAGGCAGGTTGGGTGGCGCGGTTTCGGGCGGTTATAGGGGAGCGGCTGGCCGCGCATGGTGGTTATGAGGCCGCCAGCTTCGCGGACCAAAAGATCGCCGGCCGCGATATCCCAATCGCTTTTGGGCCAAGCGCTGCCGGCGGCGTCAAACCGGCCGGCGGCGACGAGCGCGAGCTTATAGGCGATCGAGCTGATCGGGTGGACTGTACCGGGGGGGAAGCGCTCGGGCCAACCATCCTCGCGGCACTCGGAGCGGCTGACCAAAAGGCTGAAGTGTGCCGGATCGGCCGCCGCGCTGACGTTGATGGTTACGCCGTTCAAGCGCGCGCCGCCACCTTGCGTGGCGTCAAACAATTCGGCCTTGGCTGGGTTAAAGACTCCGGCCGCGATCGTTTCATGGCCCTCGACCAGCGCGACCGAAATGGCGAATTCGGGAAGGCCGTTCAAATAGCTGTTGGTGCCGTCGATCGGATCGACCACCCAAAGGCGCGGACAGGCGAGGCGGTCGGCGTTGTCTTCGGTTTCCTCCGACAGCCAGCCATAGCTCGGCCGTGCGCCGAGCAAATGATCGTGGAGCAGCGTATCGACTTCGATATCGGCCTCGCAGGTGCGGTGCGCGCGGCCCTTTTGCCAGATGCGCTGTGCCTTGCCGAAGCGACGCATTGCCAAGGCGCCCGCCAATGATACGGCCTCGAGCAAGAGCGCATGATCGTCGGCCAAATTTGCCGGCGGCTCCGACGAAGGCGCGCGCATTAGCGGCCGGCGACCGTCATGCCGTCGATCGCGAGCGTGGGCGCATCGATCCCGGCGCGGAACACCAAGTCGTTCGCTGGTCGAATGGCGCGGAACATGTCCTTCAAATTGCCGGCGACGGTGACCTCGTTGACCGGAAAGGCGAGCTCGCCATTCTCGATCCAAAAGCCGGCGGCGCCACGGCTGTAATCGCCGGTCACGCCGTTGACACCCATGCCAATCAACTCGGTGAGGTAAAGCCCACGGCCGATTTCCTTGATCAAGGCCTCGGGCGTGAGCGTGCCGGGCTCCAAATAAAGATTGGAGGCCGAGGGCGACGGCGGGCTGCTGGTGCCGCGCGAGGCATGGCCGGTGGTCGCGAGACCGAGTTGGCGCGCCGCGCGCGAATCGAGCAACCAGGTGGTCAGTACACCGTTTTCGATCAAGGCGCGGCGCATCGGGGCCACGCCCTCGCCATCAAAGAGGCGCGAGCGGAGGCCGCGTTTGCGGTTCGGATCGTCGATCACATTGAGGCCGTCGGCAAATACGATCTGGCCCAGTTTCTCTTTCAGAAAACTTGTGCCGCGCGCGATCGCCGCGCCTGAAATCGCGCCCGCCAGATGGCCAAGCAGGCCGCCCGCGAGGCGCTGCTCATAGACCACCGGCACGCGTCCCGATTCGGCCTTGCGTGGATTGAGCCGGCGCACCGTGCGCTCGCCGGCATTGCGGCCGAGTTCGCCCGGGGCCTTCAGATCAGTCCGGTGAATCGCCACCGCGTAATCATAATCGCGCTGCATATCGAGCCCTTCGCCGGCCAGAACCGAGGCCGAAAGCGAATAGCGCGTCGAGGCGTAAGTGCCGAAAAATCCGTCGGAGGTCGCGAGCGTGATGGCGGAACGGCCGAAGCCGCAATCCGAGCCCTCGGAATTGGTGATGCCCTTGACCGCGCGCGCGGCGTCTTCGGTCTCGCGCGCTAGGTCCAGAAGCCACTCGGTGCTGGGCTCGCCCTCATCGGCAAGGTCGAGGGCGGGTATATTTTTCGCGTGGCGCGCCGGGTCGGCCAGGCCGCAATAGGGATCCTCCGGCACGGCGCGCGCCATGGCGACCGCGCGCTCGGCCAATTTATCGAGCGTCGCGCGATCGAAGTCGTTCGACGAGACGATCGCTTGGCGCTTGCCGACGAAGACGCGCAGGCCCAAATCGCGGCCCTCCGAGCGCTCGACTGTTTCGGTCGCGCCGAGGCGCACGCTGACGCTTTGCGAGATGCCGTGGGCGATGATGACGTCGGCGGCATCGGCGCCGGCCCGGCGGGCGGCGGCGAGCAATGGCTCGGCAAGGCCCTCGGGCGCTGGGGCGGATTGTTTCATCGTGGGGTGATATAGCGCGCGCCGCGCGGTCGCGCCAGTTCGGCGCGCTGGGGGTGGGCTTAGCGATTGGCCGGAATGGCGGCATGGAGCAGCTCTTCGCCCAGCAGGCGGCGGCGATCCCTTATCTCGCCGGGCTTGGCGGTTTGGCTCGGCCGCTAGCGCGCAGCGGGAAGGTGGCGGAGCGCCGCCAGAGCCTCATAGCCGGCGGCAAGGGCCGCGCAGGGGCCAAGTTTCGATGTCGGTCTACCCAGGCTGAGCCGATAGAGCGCGACCGCAGGCGGATCGCCGGGCCCGATCTCATAGAGGCGGGCGGCGAAGCCGTCGATCACCGAAGGGCCTGAGTCGCAGGGCCTACCCCGCTTCAAGCTGTCTCTGACCTGAGCGACGAGCGCGTCGTGCGTTGCCCGATCGAGCTTTGAGGACAGAAACCGAGTCTCAATCGGCCGGTAGCGCGGCCCGGTCTCGCCGAGCCGAAGGACCAGGCCATCATCATAGACGAACAGCTTGGTCGCGGTTTCGCCATCCATGCCGCCGCTGACGATGAGGGCAAACTGCAATCGCATGTCTGCCGCGGCGGCGTTAGCGCTGAGGGCAACACCAACGAGGCCCGCCAACGCCACGAGGAAAAAAATCAATCCGCGCGCGCCGCCGCGCCGTTTTGCCGGGGCATGGCGCGCCACGCGGGGCGGCGCTCAATATTGGTTGGCGATCGGCAGTTCTTCCGACGGGAACAAGGTGATAACGCGGCAACCCTTGTCGGTGACGATCACTTCTTCCTCAATGCGGGCGCCGGAGAAGCCATCGGTCGCCGGGCAATAGGTTTCGAGCGCGAACACCATGCCTTCCTTGATCTCCAACGGATCTTTCATGGAGACAAGGCGCGAGATGATCGGCCGCTCGTGTAGGAAGAGGCCAAGGCCGTGGCCGAATTGCAGGCCGAAACATTCCATCTCATTGGCGAAGCCGAGTTGCTGAGCGGTCGGCCAGCAGGCCGCGACTTTGTCGGTGCTCATGCCAGGGCGGATCAAGGCGATCGCGGCATCAAGCCATTCGCGCGCTTTTTTGTAGGCATCGCGCTGCGGGTTGGTCGCGCGCCCGACATTGAAGGTGCGGTAATAGCAGGTGCGATAGCCCATATAGGATTGGATGATGTCGAAAAAGGCCTGATCACCCGGCCGGATCAAGCGGTCGGTGAAATTGTGCGGGTGCGGGTTGCCACGCTCGCCCGAAATCGCGTTGATCGCCTCGACCTGATCCGACCCCATTTCATAAAGTTTCTTGGTCGCATTGGCGACCAGATCGACCTCGCGCACGCCGGGTTTCAGGTCTTCATAGATTTGTTGATAGACGCCATCGACCATGGCGGCAGCCTGGTTGAGCAGGATCAGCTCGTCTATATTCTTGATTTCGCGCGCGTCCAAAAACGCTTGCTGGCCATCGACCACCTTGATGCCGGCGCGCTCAAGCTCATGCCACATCGGCGGCTCGACGAGATCGACGCCGACCGGCATGTTGCCGACGCCGTGTTCGTTGAGAATCGCCTTGATCTCCTCCGCCGCCTGTTTCATCAGGCCGGCCGAGGGCGGCACGGCGCCGCGCAAGCCCAGCATGCCGGCGTGGAAGTGCTTCGGGTCGGTCCACGGCATCGAGCGGCGATGGTGGGTCGCGGCCGAGCCAAAATCCCAGCTGTGCGGATCGCTATTGCCGGCGAGCAACGCGTAGCGGCTCATCTTGTCGCGCGACCATTCGCCGATCACGGTCGAGGTCAAATAGCGAATGTTGTTCGCATCGAACGTGAGCAGCGCGCCGAGGCCGGCCTTCGCCATGGCCTGACGCGCGCGCGCCACGCGGTAATTGTGCAAGCGGCGAAAATCGATGCGCTCCTCGAAATCGACCGCCATGTGGCCGGGCGCGGGGATGGCACGACCCCAATTGAATTTGGGCGCGATGTCCTCAGGCTTGATGAGGCGGGGCTCGACGCCCGGCATGTCGTTCATGGCGTGTCTCCAATCAAAGCCGACTTGTAAGTGTCCCAACGCTCATGCTTCGACAAGCTCAGCATGAGGTTTCCGTTACTTGTCCTCATCCTGAGCCAGTCGAAGGATGAGGCCGAAGGGTCAGCGCGAGCGTTCGCTCAGCATGGTGAAAAAATGCAGCGGCACTTCGCCCTCGACCAATTCTGGGTGCAGCGCGAAGAAGGCGACCAAATGAGGCTTCTTCAGATGGTCGTCGAGATCCTGCCGCGTGCGCCAGTTTTCGTAAAACATGAACATGCGCGGATCATCGTCGCTGACGTGTAGATGATAGTCGATGCAGCCCGCTTCTTTCAGGGTCGGCCCGACCAGCCCCAACAACGTTTCCTTCAACTTGGCTTCCTTGCCGGGCTTCGCCTTGACATAGGCGACCAGCGTCGTCATTCCCGCCACGATCTACTCCCTGGGTTCTTGCGTGCGATCATCATAGATAAACACGGGCGCCGTGGCCTAGGGAATCAGCACCGCGCGGCCCTTGATCTTGCCATGGTGCAGGTCATGGAGCGCCTTGTTGGCGTCTTTCAGCTTGTATTCCTTGGTCACGAGCGTAACCAGGCCGCGATCGGCCAGCGCCATCAATTCGACCAGCTCGGCATAGGTGCCAACCAGATTACCGATGATGTTCTTCTCGGTGATGATCATGGTGACGGCCGGAATCTCGATCTTGCCGCCATAGCCGACGATGTAATAACTGCCGGCATTGCGGGTCATGTTGAGGCCCTTTTCGATCGAGCCGCCTTCGCCAACAAAGTCGATCACCGCCTCGGCGCCTTTGCCCTTGGTCAGCTTCAGCACTTCGTCGAGCTCGCCGCCATCGGCCATCACGACATGGTCGGCGCCGCATTCCTTGGCCAGGCCAAGCGCCATTTTGGAGCGATCGACCACGATGATTTCGGCCGCCGACAGCGCCTTCAACACCTGGATACCGATATGGCCAAGCCCGCCCGCGCCGATCACCACGGCATATTCGCCGGGCAGCAAATGGCGCGAGGCCTTTTTGGCGGCGCGATAGGCGGTCAGGCCGGCGTCGGTATAGGGTGCGACGTCCTTTGGCGCGAGGGTCTTGGGCAGTTTGATCAGCGTGCGTTCGCCGGTGTGCAGATATTCGGCATAGCCGCCTGGTGCGTTGAGGCCGGGGAAGCTCGATTCCTCGGCCTGCATGTCATTGCCGCGTCGGCAGGCCAGGCAATGGCCGTTGGTGACCAAGGGATGGCACACCACCGGATCGCCGACTTTGACGCTTTCGACCGCCTTGCCAACCGCCTCGACCCAGCCGGCGTTTTCATGGCCCATGATGTGCGGGAATTTGAGATCGATATTGCCGCGCCACACGCCTTCGACCAAATGCAAATCGGTGCGGCAGACGCCCGCGCCGCCAATGCGCACGATGACATCCGTCGGCTTGACGATTTTGGGATCGGCGACGGTTTCATAGCGTACGAATTCCGGCGCCTTGAGCTTGAGGTCGTATTTGTGCAGCACGGCGGCTTTCATGATCGTCTCCTCTGTCCCAGTTCTTAATTCAGGCGCTGGCCTGATTCGATGTCGAACAAATGCAAGGAGCCGTCGCGCGGACGAAGCGTCAAGACATCACCTTCGACCGCACGCATATGGCGGGATACACGGACGCAAAGATCGAGCTTCGCGCCGATCGAGCAAAGCAACAAGGTGTCGGCGCCGGTGGGCTCGGTCAGATTGACGCGGGCATGGAACGAACCCGCCGTGCCCACCGGCACGACCATCAAATCCTCTGGGCGCATGCCGGCGATGAGCGGTCCCCGGACCGGCGTCGAAGCGGCGAACCGCTCGCCGCCATCAAGGGCCAGAGAGCCATCAGCGCCATTGGCCGGGACCAAATTCATCGCGGGTGAGCCAATGAACCCGCCGACGAAAATATTGGCGGGGCGTGCGTAAAGCTCATCGGGCGCGCCAACCTGCTCGATCCGTCCACCGCGCAGCACGACGACACGATCGGCCAAGGTCATCGCCTCGATCTGATCGTGGGTGACGTAGACCGAGGTGCGCTGTAGCTCGCGGTGGAGGCGTTTGATTTCGGTCCGGAGGCGCGCGCGCAACTCGGCATCGAGATTGGAGAGCGGCTCGTCGAACAGGAAGACGCGCGGGTCACGCACCAGCGCGCGGCCGATCGCGACGCGCTGGCGCTGGCCGCCCGACATCTGATGCGGACGGCGCTTCAACAGCTCGATGATCTCAAGCCGCGCCGCCACCTCCTTGACCTTGACGTCGATCTGTTCTCTCGCAATGCCACGAATGCGCAAATTGAAGGCGAGATTGTCGTAGACGGTCATATGCGGGTAGAGCGCATGGCTCTGGAACACCATGGCCACGTCGCGGTCCTTCGGTGCCACGCCCATCATCGGCTTGCCGTCGATCGCGATGGTGCCTTCGCTCGGAAAATCGAGCCCGGCGATGATGCGGAGAAGCGTGGATTTGCCACTGCCGGACGGCCCGACCAAAACGACGAATTCGCGGTCGCGCACAGTTAGGTCGATGGCGCTCAGCGCCTTGGTAACGCTGAAGCGTTTTTCGATCTTGTCGATCGTGATCTGGGCCATCGCCGTCGCCTGTTTGCTATTTGAACGCGCGCGCGAGCCGTCCGCGCGAAAGATAACGCTCGAGGAAGAACGCGACGATGATGAGGGGGAGCACCGAGGCAAGCGCGGAGGCGCTCAGGCTCCACCATGGCATTTTGTTTGAATTCAAGATCACCACGGTCGGAGGCAAGAGCTGCACGTTCGAGAAGGAGAGAGTCATGGCGAAGAAGAACTCGCTCCATGAAAAAATAATGCAGAGCAGCGTGGCGACCACGAGGCCCGGGCCGCAATTCGGCAGCACGATGCGAAAAAATGTCTGCATCGGATTGCAGCCGTCGATCATGGCCGCCTCGTCAAGCTCGATCGGTACGGTGTTGAAAAAATCGACCATGACCCAGACGACGATCGGCAACAGCATCGTAGTGTAGACCATGACAATGCCGATATAGGTGTCGAGCAGAGCGGTGTTTTGCAGAAGAAGGAAATAGGGAATGGCCAGCACCGCCGGGGGCATGACGCGCTGCGAGATGAAGAAGAACGAGATATCGCTATTCTTCATCGGCCCCGCGCGGAAGCTGAAGCGCGACAGGCCATAGGCGGCCAGCGTGCCGAGCACGAGCGCGATGAAGGTTGACGCCGCGGTGACTAAGACGCTCGCGAGATACGGCTCCTGGATTTCGATGCCGCCTTGGGCGGGGTCGCGAAACAGCGTCGCCCAGCCCTCGAGCGTCGGCTCATATTCGAGCCAAGGAATATAGGTGGCGCCTTGCGTCACACCGTTGTCTGATTTGAACGAGGTCGTCAACGCCCATAGGAACGGCGCTACGACAAAGATAGACCAGAGGCCGAGCGCCACCCATTTGAGACCGATGTAGAGGGACAAACGCATCAGCCTGTACTCGGGGCGATGCGCATCAGGCGCGTCATCGCCTTGGCGAACACGGTGAGCCCAAGCAGCATGATGACGAGATAGAGCATCGACATCGAGGCGGTGTAGCCGATCTGGAATTCACGCAAGCCTCGAATGTAGAGCATGTAGCTCGTGGTCTCGGTTGATGAGCCGGGCCCGCCCGATGTGAGGGTGTAAATCGTGTCCATCAGTTTCGATGATTCGATCAAGCGGATGACAAGTGCGCCCAAGGTGATCGGCGCCATCAGTGGGAAGGTGACGTGAATGAAGGTGCGGATCGGCCCCGCGCCATCGATCTGCGCGGCTTCGAACGGCTCGTGCGGCAGCGACATCAGCCCCGCCAGCATCAAGATGAAAATGAACGAGGTCCATTGCCAGACATCGATGATGATCACGGTGGCGAAGGCCGGCGCGGTGGTGGACAGCCAATTGACCGGCGGAATGCCGAACCAGCCGAGCACGTCGTTCATGGGCCCGAGCGTCTCGTGGAAGATGGTGCGCCAGACCACCGCCATGATCACCGGCGTCACGCACATCGGCACAATGAAGAGAACGCGGAAGAAACGCCCAGCGCGCGACTGCTTCCATAAGAGGAGCGCGAGCGCGAAGCCCAGCACGTACTCGAACAGCACGCAGAGCGCCACCATGGTGTAGAGCGTGCCCATGGATTGCCAAAAGCGCGGATCGACGACGGCGCGCGCGTAATTGGCCCAACCGACCCAATTGAGGCCGATGCGGTTGACGCTCCAGCCCGAGAAGCTCAGCAGTACCGTATAGACGAGCGGAAAGATAATGACGGCCAAAAGCGCGAACAACGCCGGCCACAGGAAAACATATTTGTAACGCGACTGGAGCATGAGGGCTGCCGATCACGGCGCGACGGGCCCTAAGGGCCCGTCGCTAACCATGAGGCGGCCGCCCGGCGGTTGCCGGGCGGCCGTCGGTCCTTTGCCGCTTACTCGTTATCCTCGAGACGCACGACGTTCTTGTACGCCTCGCGGACCACATCGACGCCGATTTCCGCGGTGATGCGCTTCCACTCGGCCGCAGCCTCATCCATCGCCGCTTGCGGCTCCATCTGTCCCGCCATCGCCTTGGCGACGCTGATCATCATCGCAGTGTAGTACTGATTGACACCCGGCACGCGCAGGTCGAACACGCGGTTCTTGCTGGTGTCCATGCCCTTCAGCATGGTGACGAAGCTGTCCGCAACTTCCTGGCTCCAGTCCGCGCCCTTCATCCAGTATTTGGAATCCATGTGGCTGGTGCGGAACGGATTGACACCGAAGCGGCCGATCATCTCGTCATGGTTGGTGTTGGCA